>NZ_DS990556.1:861050-1161050 GCF_000155635.1 Cyanobium sp. PCC 7001 | reverse complement strand
GCAGCCGCTGCTGGCCTTCGGGGGAGCGGCGGCGATGGTGCATCCCGCCAGCGGCTATCTGGTGGGGGCCCTGCTGCGCCGCGCCCCCGGCCTGGCCCGGGCCGTGGCGGCCGCCTGCGCCGATGGCCAGGCTTCGCCGGCCACGCTGGCGGCCGCGGGCTGGGCCGGCCTCTGGCCCCAGGAGCTGCGGCGCAAGCATGCCCTCTACCAGTTCGGCCTGGACAAGCTGATGCGCTTTCCGGAGGCCCGGCTGCGGGCCTTCTTCGCCACCTTCTTCGCGCTGCCGGAGCCGCAGTGGTCTGGCTTTCTCACCAACACCCTGAGCGTGCCCCAGCTGCTGGCGGCAATGCTGCGGCTGTTCGCCCTGGCCCCGTGGGAGGTGCGGCTGGGCCTGCTGGGCCTGCAGGGCCGGGAGGCGGCGCGGCTCGGGCGGCTGCTGCGCCCCTGAAGCTCAGCTGTGCGGTTCAGCTGAGCGGGGTCACCCAGTCGGCGGCGTTGAGCTCGGGCAGCAGGGCATCCTCCCGCTGCACGGCCCGGAGCCAGCCCGGGGGCAGCTCCGCGCCGGTTTCGATCGCATCCAGCAGGCGCCAGAACCGCTCCAGATGGCGCTCGATCCGCTCCCGGGCCAGCTCGGTGGTGGTGCCGGCCCGGAGGATGAAGCTCCAGTCGGAACTCTGGGCCAGCAGCAGCTCCCGGCCTGCCTGGGTGAGCATCTGCTGCTGCTCGGCGCTGCCCACCCCCCGGTTCACCCGGCGCACCATCGCCCGTGAGGCCCGCTGCCATTCGGCCACCACCCAGGCATTGCTGTCGTTGAGCCAGTAGTCGTGGTAGCCCCCCTGGCCCCAGCTGCTGGGGGACGGATGGCAGAGCTGGAGGGCCTGATCCCGGGCCAGCACCTCCCGCAGCGTCACCAGCTCCACGCCGGCGGCGGCGGCCCGGCGGAACAGGGCGGCGAGGAAGCGGGGCCCCTCGAACCACCAGTGGCCGAACAGCTCCGCATCGAACGGAGCCACCAGCAGGGGTGCCTGGGCCATGGAGCCGGCCAGGCCAGACAGTTCGAGCCGCCGACCGTCGAGATAGTCGGTGGCATGGTCGTCGATCCGCTGCTGGGCCAGGGCCGGGTCGTAGGGCTGCTTGCGATCGAGGGGGCAGCCACGCCCGCTCACCCGGTGCAGCTTCAGCCCCAGGGGGCGGCGGTCGCGGATGCCGGCCTCCCGCAGCTGCTCCTCCGGCAGATCCCAGCCCAGATCGCGGTGGAATTCCCGGTAGGCCCCATCGCCCGGGTAGCCCTCGCGGGCGCTCCACACGGGCAGGGTGGCGTTGCCGTCGCGGCCGAAGAAGGCCACGCCCGCGGGCGAGCAGATCGGGGCGAACACGCCGTAGCGGGGCCGGGGCTGGCCGTGCAGCAGGCCGTGACCATCCAGCACCGAATAGCGCAGCCCGGCGGCCACCAGCTGCTGATCGAGCCCCTCGTAGTAGGCGCACTCCGGCAGCCAGATGCCCAGCGGGGGCTCCCCCAGCAGGCGGCGGTGCTCGCGCACGGCGTTGAGCAGCTGGGCCCGCACGGCCTCGGGCACCTGGCGCAGCAGGGGGAGGTAGCCGTGGGTGGCCCCGCAGGTGATCAGATCCAGCACGCCCCCCTGCTGCAGGCGGCGGAAGCGGGGCACCAGCTGCCCGTCACACGCCTGCCACTGCTGTCGCACCTGCTCGAGCTGCTGGCGCAGGTCGGTGGCGGCCGCCTCGAAGCCCGGCGGAGCAAAGGCCAGCAACTCCAGCCGCGTGTCGAGCCAGGGCAGGAAGCGGGCGTTGAGCCCCGGGTCGGCCAGCAGGCTCAGCAGCGTGGGCGAGAGCCCCAGGGTGAGCCGGGGGTGCTGCTCGGGATCCGCCGCAGCCGTTTCGAGGGTGTCCAGCAACGGCAGGTAGCACTCCTGCAGGGCCTGGAAGTACCAGTCCTCCTCCAGCGAACCCGGCTCGCTGGAACGCACGTAGGGCAGATGGGCGTGCAGGACGAGGGCCAGTTGCCCGTTGGCCATGGCCTTGCCGCGGTGGGCGAACTGTAGATCCAGGTGCCGGAGCGAGACCCGGCCCTAGGGTTGGCCCATGGACCAAGGCGCCCAGCCCAGCCTCCCAGCCCGCTTCCAGCCCCGCCCGCGGCAGCTGGTGGTGGCCGTGGACGGCCACAGCATGTTCTATGCCCAGCAGAAGCTGGGCTGGTTCTTCGATCCCCGCCGCCTGCTGCGGCATGCCTCCTCCCAGCCGGGGCTGGAGCTGGCCGGAGCCTTCTGGTACGCGGGCCTGAAGGATCCCTCCGACCAGCGCCCGTTCCGGGACGCGCTCACCAGCCTGGGGTTCACGGTGCGGACGCGGCCCCTGCGGGAACTGGCGCCGCCGGCCTCGAACGGATCGACCCAGGCGGCGGACGGCGAGCACCGCCACCCCGAACCACCGCGTCCCACCGACCAGCGTCCCGCTGATCAGCGCCACTTCGTGCGGGCCAACCTGGATGTGGAGGTGGCGGTGGATCTGATGATGGTGGCCCCGCGCACCGACGAGGTGTGGCTGCTGAGCGGCAGCCGCGATCTTGACCGGCTGGTGGAGGTGCTGCGGGCCCAGGGGGTGCGGATCACGCTGATGACCACCGAGGGGATGGTGGCGCGGGAGCTGCGCAACGCCGCCGATGGCTTCGTGGATCTGGCCAGCCTGCGGCCTGTGCTGGAGAAGGCGGAATCACTGCAACAGCCGGTGTTTCTTCGGAATTGAGGCCGGGCCAGCTCCTACAATCTGTTAACTCATAGTCACTACGGATAGAGGCGGCGTTATGGCCCGCGACCCAGGCCGTGTCCTGATCTTCGACACCACGCTCCGCGATGGCGAGCAGTCGCCGGGGGCCAGCCTCAACCTGGAGGAGAAGCTGGCGATCGCCCAGCAGCTGGCCCGCCTGGGCGTGGACATCATCGAGGCCGGCTTCCCCTTCGCCAGCCCCGGCGACTTCAACGCCGTGCAGCGCATCGCCGAGAGCGTGGGCACCCCGGAGGGTCCTGTGATCTGCGGCCTGGCCCGCGCCGCCGCCGGCGACATCAAGGCCTGCGCCGACGCCGTGGCACCCGCGGCCCACAGGCGCATCCACACCTTCATCGCCACCAGCGACATCCACCTGGAGCACAAGCTGCGCAAGACCCGCGACGAAGTGCTGGCGATCACCGCCGAGATGGTGGACTACGCCCGCTCCCTGGTGGACGACGTGGAGTTCTCCTGCGAGGACGCCGGCCGCAGCGATCCGGAGTTCATGTACCAGGTGATCGAGGCCGCGATCAAGGCCGGTGCCACCACGATCAACATCCCCGACACGGTGGGTTACACCACCCCGGCCGAGTTCGGCGAGCTGATCGCCGGCATCAATGCCCACGTGCCCAACATCGACCAGGCGGTGATCTCGGTGCACGGCCACAACGATCTGGGCCTGGCCGTGGCCAATTTCCTGGAGGCGGTGAAGAACGGCGCCCGCCAGCTGGAGTGCACGATCAACGGCATCGGCGAGCGGGCCGGCAACGCCTCGCTGGAGGAGCTGGTGATGGCGCTGCACGTGCGCCGCAGCTACTTCAACCCCTTCCTGGGCCGGCCGGCCGACAGCACCGAGCCGCTCACCGGCGTGCGCACCGAGGAGATCACCAAGACCTCGCGGCTGGTGAGCAACCTCACCGGCATGGCGGTGCAGCCCAACAAGGCGATCGTGGGGGCCAACGCCTTCGCCCACGAGAGCGGGATCCACCAGGACGGCGTGCTCAAGCACCGCCTCACCTACGAAATCATCGACGCCCGCACCGTGGGTCTGGCGGACAACCGCATCTCCCTGGGCAAGCTGAGCGGCCGCAGCGCCTTCCGGGCCCGCCTGGAGGAGCTCGGCTACGAGCTCAGCCGGGAGGATCTCGATGACGCCTTCGCCCGCTTCAAGGAGCTGGCCGATCGCAAGCGGGAGATCACCGACCGGGATCTCGAGGCGATCGTGAGCGAGCAGGTGCAGCAGACCGACGAGGGCCGCTTCACGCTCAAGAGCGTGCAGGTGAGCTGCGGCACGGGCCTGCAGCCCACCGCCACCGTGACCCTGCTCACGGCGGACGGGGCGGAGATCAGCGAGGCGGCCATCGGCACCGGGCCGGTGGATGCGGTGTGCCAGGCCCTCAACCGCCTGGCCCAGGTGCCCAACGAGCTGGTGGAGTTCTCGGTGAAGAGCGTCACCGAGGGGATCGACGCCATGGGCGAGGTGACGATCCGGCTGCGCCATCAGGGCGTGCTCTACTCCGGCCACGCCGCTGACACCGACATCGTGGTGGCGGCAGCCCAGGCCTTCGTGAATGCCCTCAACCGGCTGGTGAGCGGCAGCCAGAGCCTGCCGCTGCACCCCCAGAAGGCGCCGCTGCCCCAGCTGGGTGATCTGCCCCTGGCGGATCGCCCCCGGGTGTGAGGCTGTGAGTCAACCCGTTTCAGGCCCCCGGCGTTCCCTGGCCGCCTCGGCGCTGCAGCTGGTGCTCCTGCTGCTGGTGGCCCTGGCCATGCTGGTGCCGCTGCTCTGGCTGGTGAGCACCTCGTTGAAGGGTCCGGCCGAGAACATCTTCACCAGCCCGCCGGCCCTGCTGCCGGCGGAGCCGAGCCTGGAGGCCTACCAGCGCCTGTTCGCCGACAATCCGATGCTCACCTACCTGCTCAACAGCACGGTGGTGAGCGCCCTGGCGGTGCTGGCCAACCTGCTGTTCTGCTCGCTGGCGGCCTACCCCCTGGCCCGGCTGCGCTTCGCCGGCCGGGGGCTGGTGCTGGCGCTGGTGGTGGCCACGATCCTGATCCCCTTCCAGGTGGTGATGATCCCTCTCTATCTGCTGATGGTGCAGATCGGCCTGCGCAACACGCTCTGGGCCCTGATCATCCCCCAGGCGGCCACGGCCTTCGGCATCTTCCTGCTGCGCCAGAGCTTCGTGGGGGTACCGGTGGAGCTGGAGGAGGCGGCCCGCAGCGATGGCTGCTCCCGCCTGGGGGAATGGTGGAACGTGATGATTCCGGCGGCGCGGGCCGATCTGATCACCCTGGCGATGTTCGTGTTCATCGGCACCTGGAGCGATTTCCTCTGGCCGCTGGTGATCCTCGATGAACCCGAGCTCTACACCCTGCCCCTGGGGCTGCAGCAGCTGGCCAGCAGCTTCTCGCTCGACTGGCGCCTGGTGGCGGCGGGGTCGGTGGTGTCGATCCTGCCGGTGCTGGCCCTGTTCATCGCTCTGCAGCGCTACATCCTGCCCAGCGCCAGCGGCGATGCCGTGAAAGGCTGAGCGCTCACGCTCAGGGAGCCGGAGGAGCCGGAGGGGGCGTCGGGCCCTGGGAGGGCGAGGGGGTGGTGGGGGTGTCCCCCGCCGGAGGGGTGATGGGTGGTGGCGGGCTGGCGGCACCGCTGCGCTTGAGCTGGCGCACCTCGGCCCGCAGCGCCTCCGCCTGGGCGCTGAGCAGATCGATCCGGGAGGTGTTGCGCTCCACCACCTGCAGACGTTCCACGGTGGAGCGCAGCTGCTCCTCCAGGCCGGTGGTGCGCTCCAGGGCCCGGCTGTTCTCCAGCCCCTGCAGGCGCTCCTGCAGTTCGCGGATCTGGGACCCCTGCTGCCGCGCCTTGCCCACCATCACCAGAAACAGCACCGCCAGAAGGGCGGTGAGACCCGCCTGCAGCCAGTTCACCCAGTCGGGGAGCTGGGGCAGGGGCCCGGTTTTGGGCGCCGAAGCGCTGGGGAACTGGGCCATCGAGAAAGGCTCCTGCTGGGATCGGCCACAACCCCAATCCTGCCGGATGGCCCGGGCCCCTGCACCGTTTGGGCGGACGCTGTAGCGGTTGGGCTCAGGGCGGGGGCGGCAGGCCCGGCCGGTGGCGATCGCCAGCCGCGCCGCCGGGGGAGGAGGCCCCGGCCCTGCTGAGGCGGCCCACCACGTAGCCGGCCAGGCCACCCAGCAGGAAGCCCTGCAGCTGCCAGATCTGACGCCGGTAGCGCCAGGGGATCGAGCCCAGCTGGATCCCCACCAGCACGGCCACCACCACGGCCCCGGCACCGAAGCTGCGGCTGAAGAAGCGGCTCAGGCCCTGCCGGCGGCGTGCGGGGCCCTCGGTGTCCGACAGGAGCGAGCCCGTCTGGGAGTGGTCCTGCGGGCTGCGGGAGGTCATGGGCGGGGCTCAGGAAGGCTCAGGGGGGTCTGGGGAAGGGTCGTCGCTCCACTGGGCCAGCCAGAGACGGCGCCAGCTGCCGCGGGGGTCGCGGCGGAGACGCCGTTCGCTCAGATACCAGAGGCGGTTGAGCTCGTAGCTGATGCCGTTGTGGTGCCGCAGTTTCGGATCACTGGCAAGGGTGGCGCTGTGGCTGGGGTTGAGGGCGGCCATGGCGGCATGGGCGAAGGCCCCATCGAGCTGCTCCACCCCAGCGCTGGCCTGGAGGCGATCGCGGTAGTCGAGGTCTTCGCAGTAGGCCGGGTGGAAGTTGGCATCGAAGAGGCCCAGCCGATCCCAGCACAGGGGCGTGAGCAGAAAGGCGGTGAAGGCGTGGGGCGCGGGCAGCAGGGGCAGGAACTGGGCCCTGCCTGGATCGATCCGCTCCAGGGCGGCGCCCAGCACGCCCGGCGCGAATTGCACGTCGTTGTTGGCCAGCAGCGCCGTGGCGGCCTCCGGGAAGCTGGTGAGGATCAGATTCCAGCTCGCCGCCACGCCCAGATTGGCGAACGGCCGGGCGATGCGGATCTGCTTCACCAGGGGATGGCCCCGTTCACGGATGGCCTCGAGCCGGGCGGACACGGCACCGGGGCCAGCCGCGGTGGCGCTGTTGTCCACGATTGCCAGGGTGCTCACCGGATGATCGAGGCTGGCCAGCAGCCGCTCCAGCAGATCCGGGCGGTTGAGGATCGGCACCCCCAGCAACGGCAGGTTGGCGAGGCCGTCGGCCGGTGGCGGCGGTGGGAGCCGATCCAGCAGGCGCCAGAGGCGCTCGATCAGCGCGCCACGCGAGCGGATCGCGAACTGATCGACCGTGCCGCCGCTGCGCTCGGCACCGATCGCAGCTCCTTCCTCCTCGCCCAGGGCCGCCTGGCGGCCCAACAGGTTCTGGCCGATCGGGACCATTTCGTTCTCGATCCCGCCGGCCTGGAGGAATGGGAGCGGATCAACAGCCGTCCAGCCCGCCGTTTGCCTGGCCTGGTGCGACTGCTGCAGCGGCCATCCCCGTTCGTGACGCCCTCCAGCGATGCAGCCACCGCCAACCCTCAGCGGTGAGGCCTTACAGCCCGCCGCAGCCGCTGGCGGGCAATCACCAACTGGGTGGTTTCCGCTGCCGCTCCGAGGCGCAGTCCCGTTGGCTGGCGAACGTGGCCCGGATGGCCCACGGCACCGGTACCACGCGGGTGTTTGTCGTCACCCCGGCAGACCAGCCCCATGTGGTGGCCTTCTACGCCTGGTGCATGGCCAGTGTTGCGCTCGCTGATCTGCCGCAGCCCCTGGCATTGCTGGCCCGCCTTGGGGTGCACCAGGAGCATGAAGGCCGGGGGCTCGGCGCTGCCCTGCTGCTGGACACGATCACCCGTGTGGCCAGCCTCAGCGACACCATCGGTTGCCGTGGCTTGCTCGTGCACGTGGAGAGTGCGGAAGCCCGTGGCTTCTATGAGCACCAGATCCCGGAGTTCCAGCGCTCGCCCACCGATCCCCTGCATCTGTTGCTGCTGCTCAAGGACATCCGCCACACGTTGTGATGGGCATCCGCTCGAAGCCCTCATCGTCCTGCGGCATCTGCAGGAGCAGCTCGGCCGACAGCACCACGCTCACCCATTGGTCGCGACGTGGAGGTCCCGGTGGGCTTCCCCCGGACTCGGGTGCGGGCGCGCTTGAGGTTGGCTGCGTCGTGCAGGCCCAGGAGGGGCTGCTCCATGAGGCCCTGGCCGCGCTGGCTCATGGGTCGGGGTCGAGGCCCAGATAGAGGCAGAGGCCATTGTCGATCGCCTCCAGCTCCGCTGCGGACACCTGGCCATAACGCCGGCGGATGCGCTGCTTATCGATGGAGCGCACCTGATCCACCAACGCTGTGGAGGGCTTGCTGAGGCCACTGGCGCCGGGTGCGAGCGCTGGGTACAGCGCCCCCGGTGCTGGGGTGCCGGTGACCGGCACGACGGCAATCAGAGGAAAACGCTGGTTGCTGTTCACAGCCGCATCGCTCACCACAACACAGGGTCTGGTGCCTTGCTGTTCATGGCCTCGGGTGGGCTCCAGATCCACCAGCACCACCGTGCCCCTGGCCAGGCTCATGCCTCCGGCTCCTGCCATCCCTGTTCCTCACTCCAGCGCAGCGGCACCCCGCCCCTGGGGTCGAGGAGGTCGTCATCACCGGCCGGGAGCCCCTGGCTCCAGCTCTCCAGCCCCAGGGAGGCCGTGGTGATGCTGTCGGGATGGGGCTCCTCCAGCGAGCGCAGCAACTCCTCTCTTCGCCGGCGCTTGAGTTCATGGCGCACGGCATCGGCAATGAACCGGCTCCGATTGCGTTCAAACCGATCAATGCCGGCGATCAGATCGGCCGGCATGGTCACCGTGACGCGCTCGGTGGGGGCTGCAGGAGGCATCACATCAGTATGACTCTGGATATGATCATACTTGGGGTGAGCCGTGCTGTCGGCAGTCGAACCCGTGCGCTGGAGGCAGCGCCAACGGTGCCCTTCATCTGGGGCGGGCCTTCCTGCTGGCGGGTCAGCGGTTGAGCCGCGCCTCCAGGCCTTGGGTGAGCCCTTCCAGTGCGGTGAGAATCTGCCGCCGCTCCCCGGGGAGGGGTGTCTCTTCGGCGCTGTAGCGAGCTTTCACCGCAAAGGGCTGCAGGCCCAGCAGCAGTGGTGTGAGCGATACCCCTGCCAGGTCAGCCAGGGTGGTGAGCTCATGGGTGAGTGGTGGCTCCCGGTCGTCCAGCACGATGCTGGCCTTCAGCACCTTCTCCAGCGCCTGCTGCGCCAGAAAGCCCCAATCTTCCTGTGCGAATCCAGGATCAAGGCTCATCGCCATGGAGCGCAGATGGCGCCGCACGGTGATCAGCAGCAGCGCGGCATCCTCACTCGGCGACATACAGCATCCTTCCGCTGCGAGCCGCATGACCGAGCACATGCCATCGGGATCCTGCCAGCTTGGCAGCGTCCTGCCGGCCGTACACCAGCAGGTCAACCGGAACCCCCACATCCCCGAGGGCTGTGCGCAGCTCCTGCCAGAGCGGCAACTCCCTCTCTGGCGGCAGGTCGGCCTGCCGTGCGATCACCAGCAGATCGAGATCCGAGTGGTGTTGGGCCCTGCCGCTGGCTCGTGATCCGAACACCACCAGGGCCTGAACGTCGTCGCGGCCGGCCAGCCGCCTCAACCCCGCCTCTAGAGAGGCGGGGTTGAGGCCCGGCCCAAGCGCTGGGGAGGCGTCCAGAGGCCTGGGCGTGGTCCAACGCTCAGGAACGGTTCTGATCGCGTCGGCGCCCATCTCGTTGCGCTCACTGGTTGGAGGCTAAAGCCATGGACAGCGATGGCCAGCGCTCTGGCGTTCGGGGTGAGGATCGAACCAAGCCTCTTCTATGGCGGCCGGGCACCAAACGGGTGGCAGCCCAGCTCAGCGATGCCCTGCAGCTGCCCATGGCGGTCAGCCTCATCCTGGCCACGGCCCGCCACACCCTCAGCGGGCTGCCCGGCTGATGAAGGCGATCAGCAGTTGCCCTCCCCTCGCCAAGGGTTGAGCGTCTGCACGCCCGTGGGCGTGAAGTGCCGCAGGTTGCGGGTCACCACCGTGAGGCCACGCTCCAGCGCCGTGGCGGCGATCAGCAGATCGGCACCGTCGTGGCCGATCTCGGCCGAGAGCTGTCCCCACCGGCGCGCCACACCCACATCCACCGGCAGCAGCCGATCGCCATACAGCCGCAGCAGCTGATCCAGCCATCCGGCCAGCTGCGCGGCAACTCTCTCATCGGTCGTGCGCCTGCGGGCAATGCCGCGTTCGATCTCGCCGATGCTCACCACACTCAGAAAGCAATCCTCCGGCCGCTGTCTGCCGATCCAGGCCACCACCCCCGGATCCCGCCTGCGCAGCCGGAGTTCGGAGAGCACCATGGTGTCGATCAGAAACATCAATCAAAACCATCCATCAGGAAGCCGGGAACTCCCTCGGCGTGATGGGCACCCGCTCGAAGCCTTCGTCGTCCTGCGGCATCTGCAGGAGCAGCTCGGCCAGTGATGGCGCGTTGGCTGCATCCAGCCGCTGCAGGCGTTGGTATTCCTCCGCCGACAGCACCACGCTCACCCATTGGCCGCGGCGTGTCACCTTCTGCGGTTCGCCGCGGGCGGCCGCATCCACCACCGCACTGAAGCGGTTCTTGGCATCCTGCAGCGTCCACACGGCGTCCATGGCGAAGCTGGCTAGCTCAACTGTCTAGCTTAAGCCGACGCCCGCCCTGAGATCGAACGGCAGCAACGCCTTCCAGTGCGGGGAGGCTCAGGCCATCCAGGCAGCACCAGGCCCGGCTGCACACCATGGACAGTGATGTCCGCGGCATCGCCGACGTGGAGTCGGTCGAACCGAGCCCCTGATCAGTACGGTCCTGTCAACGCACTGCGGATATCCGTGTGCACGAAGTCGCGCCCTTTGAACAGCAGGGGGGCCTCACGCACGCGGGCCAGGGCGTAGGCACAACAGTCGCCCAGATTCAAGCCAGCAGGATGGCGCCCCTTGCCGAAGCGCTGGAAGGCCGCGCGAGCGATGAGGGCCTGGTCATGATCGAAAGCCACCGTCTCGACCCCGGCCGTGGCCAGAAACAGGTCAAGGTCGTCCAGGCCATCAGGCCCCAGCTTCACCTCGATCACGATCGAGAGTTCCACCAGGGAGGCCGCAGAGAGCCAGCACACCTCGGCGGCCGCGATGGCCTCGATGAAGGCCCGGCGCTCGGGCTCATTCAGAAGAATGGCCACAAGGGCGGATGGGTCGATGACCATCAGCTGGGCAGCCCCGAGCTGTCGTAACCGAGGATCTCCTCGGCACACCGTGGATCCCTCTGCGGCCGGGCCGCTGCCCGCAGGGCGATCGCCTCGAGCCGTTCGAGGCGTCGCCGCCGCGCCTGGCCGCCATCCTCCTGCTGTCGCTTCAGCGTCTCCAGCCGTTCCTTCAACGCCTGGATCACGGCGTCGGTCTTCGTCTGGCCGGAGAGAGCGGCCAGTTCGGCAGCCAGGCGATTGGCCTCGGGATGGCGAATGTTCAGGGCCAAGGGCCTGCTTGTGTAGACGGTCTGCCTTCAGTGTAGACACGGGCGCCATCACCCAAGCACTGGCTGGCCTGAATGATTGATTGAGCTATCGGGTCATTCACCGCTGATGCCATGAGGAGCACGATCACCGCCCGTGGCCAGACCGTGATCCCGGCGCCGATCCGGGAACGCTTCGCCCTGAGCCCATCCCAGCGGCTGGAGTGGCTGGTGGAGGCCGATGGCACGATCCGTGTTGTTCCTGTGGATGCCTCTCCTGTGAAGGCCTTTCGTGGGCGTGGAAAAGCGGGTGCCAGCCAGAGGCTCCTGGATGACCGTCGTGCCGAGGCCTCCCTGGAGGCCGGGTGACCCTGTTCTGTCTGGAGACCTCGGCGTTGCTCACCTTGCGTGACGACGAGCCCGTTGCCGATCGACTGGCAGGAATCCAGCGAGCGCCTCCTGCAGCACAAGGATCCGGAGTTTCGCGCTGTGGCCGGGCTCATGCAGGAGTGGTTGGCCTGACCCGGATCAGGACAGCGCCAGCCAGTGCAGACCCTCGAAGCGCTTGAAATCCCGGTCGAAGCTCACCAGCCGCCAGCCATGCGTCATCGCCAGCGCCGCCAGGTGGGCATCGGTGCAGAGTCGTGGGGGCAGCTCCCCTTTCCGCATCAGGCGATGGAAAACGTCCCAGCCGTCGTGCTCCGCTGGTGCTAACGCCACGCCGGGTTGGCGGCAGAACGCGGCCAGAAGCTCCGAGGCCTCCGCAGCGTTCTTCACGGCGTCACCCATCAGCCGGGGCTGGCTCACCAGCCGCACCAACCCCAGGGCCGTCACCGTGCAGAACAGCACCTGCTCCGCGGCGAGCTGTTCCCAGTAGTGCAAAGCCTGCCGGTGGTGGATGTGCTGGCTGGACGCCAGAGCCAGCCACACATTGAGATCCGGCAGGTCGGCTCCGGGGCTCACGACTGCGCGGGGGCTCAAGGGTCGAGCAGGTCGAACAGCCCGGCATTGCTGCACTGCTCGCTGCCGATCGCCAGGGGACCATCCAGCCGGGGCAGAGCGGCGGCAGAACGAGCCCGGGGGGCTCCATCGGGAGCGGCGCTGAGCCCCTGCTCCACGTAGCTCCGCAACAGGGCCTTGAGGGTCACGCCCTGGCTCACGGCCCGTGCCTTCAGCCTGGCAAAGAGTGGGTCGGGAAGCTCCAGGGTGGTGCGCATGGCTGGTCCTGGGCGGTGTGCGCATCTTAGTGCGCATTTATGGCCCACCAGTGGGCTGGCCTGGCCCTGTGCCTGACCGTGCCCTCGGCCCTACGCCGCCCGCACGGCGCCGCGGCTCAGCTCGCTGCGGAAGGCCGCCACCGCCTGCTGCAGGCCCTCGGCCAGGGGGATGCGGGCCCGCCAGCCCAGCGAGGCCAGCCGGCTCACGTCCAGCTGCTTCTTCGGGGTGCCGTCGGGCTTGGTCGTGTCCCAGAGGATCTCACCGCCAAATCCGGTGGCCTTCGCCACCGCTTCGGCCAGCTCGCGGATGCTCAGATCCACCCCCGTGCCCACGTTCAGGAAGGCCAGTGGATCGCCCGCCCCATCCCGCGGCGCATCGGCGGCGGCCGGATCCCAGTGCTCCAGGGCGAACACGCAGGCCTCGCCCAGATCGTCCGCATGCAGGAATTCCCGCAGCGGCGTGCCGGTGCCCCAGCAGGTCACGCTGGCATCACCCCGCTCGGCCGCCTCGTGGAAGCGGCGGATCAACGCCGGCAGCACGTGGCTGTTGGTGGGGTGATAGTTGTCGCCGGGCCCGTACAGATTGGTGGGCATCAGGCTGATCGCATCGAAGCCGTGCTGCAGCCGCAGCGCCTCGCCCAGCTTGATGCCGGTGATCTTGGCGATCGCATACCAGGCGTTGGTGGGCTCCAGGGCGCCGGTGAGCAGGGCCTCCTCCCGGATCGGCTGCTCGGCGAATTTGGGGTAGATGCAGCTGCTGCCCAGAAACAGCAGCCGCCGCACGCCGCTGCGCCAGGCCGTTTCGATCACGTGGGTCTGGATCTTGAGGTTGTCGAGCAGGAAGTCGGCCGGGTAGCTGGCATTGGCCTGGATGCCGCCCACCTTCGCCGCCGCCAGCACCACCACATCCGGCCGCTGCGCGGCGAACCAGCGCTCCACCGCCGCCCCATCGAGCAGATCCAGCTCCTGGCGGCCGGCGGTGAGCAGGGCTCCCCCCTGGGCCCCATCGCCGTAGCCGGCGCGCTGCAGCGCCCGGCCGATGGCGCCGCCGGCCATGCCGCGGTGGCCGGCCACGAAGATCCGGTCACTCGGACGCAGGAGGGTCGGTTGCAGCAGGGAGGGGGATGTCATGGCGTCGGAGTGGGCCATCACCCCTGAGCGGCCCGGGCCCGCTCCACCGCCAGCGGGTTGGTGGGCGGGTTCTCCATCGAGCCCACCACCTTGAAGCCCTTCAACCGCAGGATCGCCTCCTTGCGCGCCTCCTCCTTGTCGGCCGCCACCATCTCCGCCACCAGCTCCTCCAGGGTGGTGGTGGGCGTCCAGCCCAGCTTCTCCCGCGCCTTGGTGGGATCCCCCAGCAGCGTTTCCACCTCTGCCGGGCGGAAGTAGCGCGGATCGATCCGCACCACCACCTCGCCGGTGTCGCGCCGGCCCACCTCGTTCACCCCCTTTCCTTCCCACTGGATCGGCCCCCAGCCCAGCTCCGCCGCCGTGAGCTCGATGAAGCGACGCACGCTCTCCTGCCGTCCGGTGGCGATCACGTAATCCTCCGGGCTCTCCTGCTGCAGCATCCGCCACTGCATCTCCACGTAATCGCGGGCGTGGCCCCAGTCGCGCAGCGAATCGAGGTTGCCCATGAACAGGCACTCATCGAGCCCCTCGTTGATGCGCGCCAGGCCACGGGTGATCTTGCGCGTCACGAAGGTTTCGCCCCGCCGCGGCGATTCGTGGTTGAACAGAACCCCGTTGCAGGCATACATGCCGTAAGCCTCGCGGTAGTTCACCGTGATCCAGTAGGCGTAGAGCTTGGCCACCCCGTAGGGGCTGCGCGGGTAGAAGGGCGTGCTCTCCTTCTGCGGGATCTCCTGCACCAGGCCGTAGAGCTCGCTGGTGCTGGCCTGGTAGATGCGGGTCTTCTCCGTGAGCCCCAGGATGCGCACCGCCTCCAGAATCCGCAGGGTGCCGAGGGCATCGCTGTTGGCGGTGTATTCCGGGCTCTCGAAGCTCACCGCCACATGGCTCTGAGCGCCGAGGTTGTAGATCTCATCGGGCTGCACCTGCTGCACGATCCGGATCAGGTTGGTGCTGTCAGTCAGATCGCCGTAGTGCAGCACCAGGCGCTGATCGCTCTCGTGCGGGTCCTGGTAGAGGTGATCGATCCGCTGGGTGTTGAAGCTGCTGGCCCGCCGCTTGATGCCGTGCACCACATAGCCCTTCTCCAGCAGCAGCTCGGCCAGGTAGCTGCCGTCCTGCCCTGAGATGCCGGTGATCAGCGCTGTCTTGGGCATGGGGGTGTCCGCTCAGGCCAGGCAGGAAGTTACTCCCGCTCGTCACAGGCCCCTGGTCACAATGGCGGCATGAACCGCTCCGCCGACTGGCTGCATCAGGCCCACGCCGATCTGGACCAGGCCGAGCTGAGCGCCAGGGCCGGGCACCATGAGTGGGCCTGTTTCGCCTGCCACCAGGCGGTGGAGAAAGCCCTCAAGGCCCTTCACCTCAGTCTTGGCCAGCAGGTCTGGGGGCATGGGCTTGGGCGCTCCTTCCGCGATCTGCCCGCCGCCGCCGCCGCCGGCCTCGCAGAAGCGGTGACGGACCTGGAGGATCGTCTGCGCATCCTCGATGCGCTCTACATCCCCACCCGCTACCCCGATAGCCTGCCGGA
This sequence comes from Cyanobium sp. PCC 7001, assembly GCF_000155635.1. NCBI lineage: Bacteria > Bacillati > Cyanobacteriota > Cyanophyceae > Synechococcales > Prochlorococcaceae > Cyanobium > Cyanobium sp. PCC 7001. The sequence continues at coordinate 1,145,921 of NZ_DS990556.1, read as the reverse complement.
TGGGGCCCCCACCGATCACTTCGGCCGTCTCCAGAGTGACGACGCTCTCCGCCATGCCCGTGCGCTCGTTGACGCAATCCGTGCTGCGCTGGCCTGAGCCCCACCAGGTTCTGCGCCAGGTGGAAACCTGGGCGGCCGAGCAGGCGGCCCGTGTTCCTTCGCTGGAGCGGGTGGCGGTGTTCGGCAGCTACGGCCGTGGCCAGGCCGGCGTGGGCAGTGACCTGGATCTGCTGCTGATCGACGCCCACGCCAGCGGTTCCCAGCAGGAGCGGTTGCTGCTCTGGCCGCTGGAGCGGTTGCCTCTCAGCTGCGATGCCCTGGTGCTCACCCCCGCCGAACACAGCGCCCTGCTGGCCGAAGGATCCCGTTTCGCTGGCGAGCTCCGCCGCGATGTGCGCTGGGTCTGGCCGCGCCGCTCCTAGCCCCCGCCGCTCCTAGCCTGCGTGCCAGCTGCCGGCCGCCGCCAGGATGCTCACGATTCCGGTGTCCGTGGGCGAGCTGGTGGACAAGCTCACCATCCTGGCCCTCAAGCAGCAGCACTTCGAGGGCGAGGCGCTGCAGCAGGTGAACCGGGAGCAGGCCCTGCTGCAGCAGGCTTTCGCGGCGGCCGCACCCCGCTTCGATCCGGCATTGCAGGAGCAGCTGCAGGCTGTGAATGCCGAGCTGTGGCACTGCGAGGAGGCGATCCGCGCCTGTGACCGCCAGAGCGACTTCGGCCCCGCCTTCGTGCGGCTGGCCCGCAGCATCCACCGCCTCAACGACCGCCGTGCCGCCCTCAAGCGCGCCATCAACCTCCAGAGCGGCAGCGCCCTGATCGAGCAGAAGAGCTACGACACCGGCCATGCAGCGACAGGCCGCTCCGGCAGAGTCGACCCCAGCGTTCCCGCCGCCTGAGCCGCCGCCATGACGATCCTGGTGACCGGCGGCGCCGGTTATATCGGCAGCCACACCGTGCGCGCCCTGCAGCGCGCCGGCCAGCCGGTGCTGGTGCTCGACAACCTCGTGTACGGCCACCGCGACATCGCCGAGCAGGTGCTGCAGGTGCCCCTGGTGACCGGGCAGCTGGGCGATCGCCCCCTGCTCGATGCCCTGCTGCAGGGCCACCATCCCCAGCTGCCGGCCGGCCCCGTGCGGGCCGTGCTCCACTTCGCCGCCTACGCCTACGTGGGCGAGAGCGTGAGCGATCCGGCCCGCTACTACCGCAACAACCTGGGCGACACCCTGGTGCTGCTGGAGGCCCTGCAGGCCGAGGCCCAGCGCCGCGGCCTGCCCATCCCGCTGGTGTTCAGCTCCACCTGCGCCACCTACGGCATCCCCGCCCCCGACCAGATCCCCATCAACGAGCGCTGTCCCCAGGCGCCGATCAACCCCTACGGCCGCAGCAAGTGGATGGTGGAACAGCTGCTGGCCGATTTCGGCGCCGCCTACGGCCAGCCCAGCGTGATCTTCCGCTACTTCAATGCCGCCGGCGCCGATCCCGCCGCCGATCTCGGTGAAGACCACGACCCCGAAACCCACCTCATCCCCCTGGTGCTGGAGGCCCTGGCCGGCCGCCGCGAGTCCATCGCGGTGTTCGGGCGCGACTACCCCACCCCCGATGGCACCGGCATCCGCGACTACATCCATGTGGCGGACCTGGCCGCCGCCCATGTGCTCGGCCTGGATCGGCTGCTGCAGCAGGGTGGCCAGCACATCTACAACCTCGGCACCGGCCGCGGCTATTCGGTGCAGGAGGTGATCAACGCCGCCTGCCGCATCACCGGCCGCAGCCTGCGGGAGCTCGATGCTCCCCGCCGCCCCGGTGATCCCGCCGAGCTGGTGGCCGATGCCTCGCGGGCGATGGCGGAGCTGGGCTGGACGCCGCAGCGCTCCGATCTGGACACGATCCTCTCCGATGCCTGGGCCTGGCACCAGCGCCGCTGGGGCTGAGAACTGAGATCTGAGAGGTCGTTGGTCAGGAGCGTTTGAGGCTGGCCAGGGTCTCGCGCTGGCAGCTGCGGTAGGCCGCCAGGGCCGCGCTGTCCAGTTCCGCCCCGGGCTCGGGGGCCAGCACGGCCGGATTGGCCTCGCTCAGGGCCTGGCGCTGCTGCCGCAGCCGCGCCTGCAGCCGCTGGCGCTCCTGGCGCTGCTCCGCCTGCCAGCGGGCCCGACGGGTCTGTTCCGCCTTCTGCCAGGCCTCCAGGGCCTGCTGGTGGCGTTCTAGCTCCAGCTCCTGGTCGCTGATGGTGAAGCGCTGCAGCGTGGCCGGATCGGGCGCCTGGGGGCGGGCCGTGGCCCGGTAGCGCAGCCGCTCCAGGTTCGCCAGCGCCGTCTCGGTGGCCGCCAGCGCGTCGGCCGCCTGCACCAGCGCCTCCTGGCCGGCCTCGCAGCGCTGCACCAGCGCATCGAGCTGGGTCTTCTCGGCGGTCGCCGCAGCCTGCAGGGCCTGCTCCTGGCGCAGGCGCTCGGCCTCCTTCTCCCGGTTCTGGCAGCCCGCCAGCCCAGCCGCCGCCAGCAGCAGGGCCAGGCCGAGGCTGGCCGCCGGCAGCCGGCGGTGGCGCCAGGGGGCGAAGGGGGCGGACAGGGGGCGCAAGGGCGGCAAGGCGTGAATGGAGAGCGTGAACGGAAACGCTAGGGGCCGCCCCGTTCTCCGGCGCCCCGCTCAGAGGCCGCCCGCACCAGCTGCGCCTCGGTGGCCTCGTACACCGCCTCCGCCTCCGCCGCGCTGCGGCCGATGCAGGTCATGCCCAGCTTGCCGAATTCCGACAGGCAGCCCAGCAGGTGGAACACGCTGCCGCGCAGCTGGGCCGGGTCGTAGTGCAGCCCCGCCTCGGCCACGATGTCGATCAGGTCGATCGGCAGCAGGCCCCGCAGCTGGGGTGAGCAGAGGTTGTCGGTGGCCCGGTAGAAGAGCGGCGTGCCGGTGGGCGAGCGGTAGAGCCCGTCGCCGGGCTCCAGGCGGCCGCTGGTGATCGCGTTCAGGGCCATGTAGGGATGGGTGGTGCCGCCCTGGCGCAGGTTGATCTCGATCGCCTGCAGGTCCCAGTGCTGCCCGAAGCGCCGGGCGATGAAGTCCACCGCGTAGCGCTCCAGCGCCCCTTCCTGGGCCAGGGCTTCCCCCACCCGGGCCCCATGGCGCATCAGCGCCTCCCGGTAGGGATCGGCCGCGGGGAAGCGACAGCCCAGGTAGGTCTGCCCGCCAGGGCCCCCCAGCACCTGCTCGTGGCTGGAGAGCACCTCCACCGCTCCCGGCCGGCCCCCTTCGCCGGGATGGATCGTGCCCTGCACGCTGGGGGAGCGCAGCTCCTCGCCCCCCTCCAGCCAGGCCTCCACCAGCGCCCCCTGCTCGGCCATCAGCTCCCGCCAGCGCGGGGAGGGCATCGGCAGGCTGTCGAGCGCGCTGCGCAGCCGCTGGCGCCGCTCCCGTGCCGACAGCTCCGCCAGCTGCAGCGGCTCCAGGGCCAACCGCGCGTTGCCTTCGCCGCTGAAGCCCTCGTTCAGCTTCACCACGCAGCTGCGCAGCTCCGGATGGGCTTCCCACAGCCCGGCGGTGGCCTCCGCCAGCTGCTCCAGATCGTGCACCGGCGCCGTGCCCGGCGGGTGGGGCACACCGCAGCGGGCGAACAGGGCCCGGCTGCCGGCCTTGCTGCCCCAGTGCAGCAGGTCGGGCGGGGTGCCCAGCAGCGGCACCTGCAGCCGTTCCGAGAGCTGGCGCTCCAGATCGCTCACCACGAAGCAGCTGATGAAGCTGCGGCCGGGGCGCAGCAGCTCGCCCATGCGCGCCAGCAGGGCCGGTCGCTCCAGCAGCTTGGCCGTGAGCGGCCGGCTGGAGGCGTCGTCGGTGTCGAACAGGTGCAGCCGCCGGCGGGCGTGGGAGGTGGGCACGCCGGGCAGCAGCTCCAGCACCGCATCCACCACCAGCTCCCCCAGGGGTTTGCTGCTGGCGTACAGCATCCGCACGCCCGGATGGCGCAGGCCGATCAGGGCGAACAGCTGCCGCTCCTCGTAGTGGTGGGAGCCGGTCACCAGATCCATCTGGGTCTGGTCCATCGAGAGGGACGGCACCATCAGCACGTCCACCTCCGGGCCCCGACCCTCGATCGTGTGGCCCCAGTCGGGCTGGAGCTGCCGCTGCAGCTCCCGGAAGCTGAGTGCCGCCATTGCGCTCCGTTCCGCGGCCCTGTCCTCCATGACCATGCTGCTCAGGCCGGGGCCCCCTGCCAAGCCGTCACCGCCTGCCAGGCCGTCACCGCGGCGGTGTGCGCCCTTGCCGGCGCCGCTACTTTGACTTCAGAGCCGTCGCGCCCCGCCGCCGTGCCCCGTCACCGCCCCCTGCACACGCTGTTCAAGGGCGGCGTCAGCTGCGCCGTCGGCGGGCTGGTGGCGGTGATGATCGACCAGGGGGTGCGGGTCCACCTGCGCCACGGCAACCACCAGATCGCCGCCGACAGCCTGCACATGCTCTGGGCGCCGGCCGTGTTCCTGCTGGTGGGCGCCCTGTTGCTCGGCCAGGGGCTGATCGACGTCCTCGCCCTGCTGGTGGCCGCCCTGCCCTGGCCACGCCGCTCCGCTCACCCGGGGCCCCCGGTGCGGCGGGCGCAGCGCTACGCGCCCGCCGCCGCCGCCCGGCCGCCGCTGCGGGCCGTGCCGGCCGCCCCCGATCCCTATCTGCAGGCCTGCCGTCACCTGGGGGTGGAGCCGGGCAGCAGCTGGCCCCAGATCCGCGCCGCCTGGCGCCGCAACGTGACCCGCTGGCACCCCGACGCCGGCGGCGATCCGGAGCTGTGGCACCAGCGCCTGGCCGCCTACCGGCTGCTGGAGGCCAGCCAGGGGCTCCGCCTCGACCTGGCCGCCTGAGCCGCTCCCGCCCTGGGTCGGGTCCTCAGGATCGGGTGCAGGAGGTCAGCCGCCAGGGGATCAGGCGCTGAACGCCTTGCGGCGCGGGATCGGGTAGGGGATGCGCCGGTGCCGCATCCGCTTCCACACCCGCACGAAGGCGCGGATCAGCAGCTCCAGCTCGGCCCGGCCGATGCCGCTGTTGTCCAGCTGGCCATCCCGCAGCCGGGCCTCCAGGATCCGCCGCACCATCTCCCGCGCCTCGGCCTCGTTGGTGCCGGGCGGCAGGGACCGCAGCGCCGCCTCGCAGCCGTCGGCCAGCATCAGGATCGCCGTCTCCCGGCTGCGGGGCCTGGGGCCGCGGTAGCGGAACAGCTGCTCCGGCACCGAGGGGTCCCGCTCGCGGGCCTGGTGGAAGAAGTAGCCCATCTTGAGGGTGCCCTGGTGCTCGGGGATGAAGTCGGCCAGGGGCCGCGGCAGGCGATAGCGCCGGGCCAGCTTCAGGCCCTCGTCCACGTGGGCCTGCAGGATCGCCGCGCTGGCGAAGGGGTCGTCGAGGCTGTCGTGGGGGTTGACCCCCTCCTCCTGGTTCTCGATGAACCACTGGGGGCCGTGCAGCTTGCCCACGTCGTGGTACAGCGACCCGGTGCGCACCAGATCCACATCGGCGCCGATGCTGCGGGCCCCCTCCTCCGCCAGCCCCGCGATCATCAGGGTGTGCTCGAACGTGCCCGGCGCCTCGCAGGAGAGACGCCGCAGCAGCGGCCGTTCCAGATCGGCCAGCTCCAGCAGCCGCGTGCGTGTCATCAGCCCGAAGAACGTCTCCACCAGCGGCGCCAGCAGCAGGCCGGCCATCAGCAGGCCGCCCAGCAGCAGGGCCTCGCTCAGCAGGTCGAACTGGCCGGGCTCGCCGCGGCCCTGCAGCAGCAGCCACTGCAGCAGAACGGCTCCGGCCGGCAGCAGCACCGCCAGCTGCAGCAGTTCCGCCCGGGTGCGCTGGCGGCCCGCCAGCACCGCCGCCACCGCCGCGGTGCCGGCGGCCAGCAGCAGCCGCAGCCCCAGCAGGCCACTCAGGGGGATGGGCCACAGCAGGGTGGCGGCCGCCAGCCAGGCCAGCCCGCAGGCCGTGCCCAGCCCCTGGGCCAGCAGCAGGGTGGGCGGCACCAGCAGCACCATCGGGCTGGCCAGCTGGTTCAGCCACAGGTGCAGCCCCTGCACCGCCAGCAGGGTGCCCAGGGCCAGCATCGCCTGGCGCGGTTCCAGGCTGCTGCGCCAGCGCCGCAGCAGCAGCACCATCGTGCCGGCGACGGCCAGGCTCTCGAGGAAGTGGCCCAGCCAGGCCAGGGGCCGCGGCCGCCGGTTCACCAGCCCGAAGTGATCGAGCACATCGAAGGCCTGGGGATTGATCGGCTCGCCCTGGTGCACCACCAGGTCGCCTTGCTCCACGGCGATGGTGGGGATGCCCTGCTGGCTGATCAGGGCCTCGATGCGCCGCTGGCTCAGGGCCGGATCGCTGCGCAGGTTGGTGTGGCCCTGCAGGGTCTGCACCAGCAGGCGGGCCCCGAGGCTGCGGCCCTGGTCGGAGAGGTTCTCCAGCTGCATCGTGGCCGCCTCCACCAGCTGCCCTTCGGACAGCCCCGGGGCCAGCCCTTGGCTGAGCATGCGCAGCTGGGCCTGGCGCACCTCCCGCGCCCAGGCCGTGAACTGCAGGCTGTCGAGCCCCCGCAGCCAGCGCCGCTGGCCCTCCGTGAGGGTCACCGGCTCCACGCGCGGCTGGTCGGTGACCAGCAGCTGCTCGATCGCCTTGATCTGCTGATCCAGCGAGCGACGCAGCCGTTCACTCGCCTGCTGGTCCACCACCTGCACCGTGGTGCGGGGCAGCATCTGCTGGCGCCGTTCCTCCAGGGCGGTGCTGTCCACCACCTCGGCGGCCTCCGGTGCCCGCACCGTGAAGGGGGCCAGCATGCCGGGGCGCAGGTTCGGCTCCGCCAGCCAGCGCCAGCTGCTGAGCAGCGCCACCAGGGCGCACACCACCAGCACCGCCGCCGCGTCCCGCAGCCGCCACCAGGCGGCAGGCTGGCGCGGCCGCTCGGCGCGGAGCCACTGCCGCCAGAGGCGACGCAGCCGGCGGAGGATGGGGATCGTCGACAGCCGCCAGCCCATGCATCGACGCTAGCGACCACGGCCCCGCCGGCAGGGCGGCTGCGGCCTGGCGTTGCAAGCTGGAGACGGGTCTCTCCCCCACGGCAGCCCGACCCATCTCCCCAGGCCACCGCCACCCCACACCCCAGCACCGCTCCATGGCCATCCGTCTTGATGGGCGCCAGCTCGCCGGCCTGATCGAGCAGCGCCTCGCCGCCGTGGTCGGCGCCCGCCAGGCGGCGGTGGGCAGGCCGCCGGGTCTCGCCGTGCTGCGGGTGGGGGACGACCCCGCCAGCGGCGTGTACGTGGCCAACAAGGAAAAGGCCTGTGGCCGCGTGGGCATCCACAGCCTCGGCTCCCATCTGCCCGCCACCACCAGTGCCGCGGAGGTGCGGGCCACGATCGAGCGGCTCAATGCCGACCCGGCGGTGGACGGCATCCTGCTGCAGCTGCCGCTGCCGGCCGGCCTCGAGGCCGCCCCGCTGCTGCTGGCCATGGACCCGGAGAAGGACGCCGACGGCCTCCACACCCTCAACCTCGGCCGGCTGCTCAAGGGGGAGCCCGGGCCCCGCAGCTGCACCCCCGCCGGCGTGATGGCGCTGCTCGACCACCAGGGGGTGGAGCTGGCCGGCCGGCGGGCGGTGGTGGTGGGCCGCAGCATCCTGGTGGGTCAGCCCATGGCCCTGATGCTGCAGGCCGCCGATGCCACCGTGACGGTGGCCCACTCCCGCACCCGCGACCTCGAGGCCCTCTGCCGCCAGGCCGACGTGCTGGTGGTGGCGGCGGGCCGCCCCCGCATGATCGGGGCCGAGCACGTGCAGCCCGGAGCGGTGGTGGTGGATGTGGGCATCCACCGCAAGCCGGAAGGGGGACTCTGCGGCGATGTGCGCTTCGAGGAGGTGGAGCCGCTGGCGGCGGCGATCACGCCGGTGCCCGGCGGCGTCGGCCCGATGACCGTGACCATGCTGCTGGTGAACACGCTGGTGGCCTGGTGCCGCCGCCATGGCCTCGACCACGGCCTGGCTGATCTGGTGGTCTGACGGCGCAGGGGCTCAGCGCTGCCGCTTCAGCTGCCGCTTGAGCCCACGTTTCAGCCGCTGCAGCAGCCCGGCCGGCTGGGGCGCCTCGCCCAGCAGCTGGCTGCCCTGGGCCGCGATCGCCGCCAGTTCGCCCCGCAGGCGGTTGCGCTCCTGCGCCCCGAGCTGCTCGGCATTCAGCCGGCTGAGCAGCTTGCGGCTCTGGCGCAGGGCCTTGAACAGCCGCTGGGGGCTCTGCTCCTGGCGCAGCTCCACCCGCAGCGTGTCCAGCACCTCCTGCACCGCCAGGGCCCGGGGCCTTCGCTGCCCTGGCGCGCCCGCCCGCCGGGCCACACCCCGCAGCCAGGCCTTCGGCAGGGTCCGCAGCGGCGCGGCCATTCCGGCGTCGTCGCCCGGATCGGGCCCCTCCCCGTCCCGCCCGCTGCCCAGCCCCCAGTCCTGCCCCAGCCGCAGCAGCGCCTCCACGGGCATCGAGGGCGCCACCGGGGCGCTGAAGGGAAAGTGCTTGGCCATCCCGGCATCCAGTTCCCGGCGCTGGTCGATCAGCAGGAAGCCCAGCTGCCGCCAGGCGCCCTGCAGGCGAGGCGGGAGGGCATCCAGCTGGGCCGTCAGCCCGGTGAACAGGGGCTCGGCGTCGCCCACGCTGGAATAGCGCCTGGGCTGCCCCAGAACGTCCTCCAGGTAGGCCTCCGCCAGGGCCAGTTCCGCCAGTTCCCGCTCCAGCTGGGCCGGATCCCCCAGCCGGTAGGCCTCCTGGATCCAGTCGTCCGCCAGGCCGAGGCGCTGGTGCTGCTCCCGCAGCTTCAGGCGCCGCTCCACCCAGCCGTAGGCCAGCTTGGTTTCGGGCGCCATCTGCAGGCTCGCCTCGAGGAACTCGAGATCGGCCCGGCTCACCTCCGGCGGCAGGATCGCCACCAGGGGTTCGTGGAAGCGGGCGTAGCGCTTGGGATCCTCCGCCAGCAGGCTGCGCATCGCCGCCAGCCGCCGGTTGCCGTTGATCACCACCCCGTCGGCGTCCACCAGCAGCGGCTCGGTCTGCACCGCCAGCCGCCGCAGCTCCTGCAGGATCGGCCCCCGGGCATCGCCGGCCTTGGTGAGCAGCAGGCTGTGCAGCAGGGCCTGGGTGTCGGGCCGGTCCTCCTCGCTGTGGAGCCGCCGCAGGCGGGCGGGGTCATCGCCGAGCCGTTCCTCCAGGTCGGCCAGCAGCCGGCCGTTGTCCACCCGGTACACCAGCAGCTCCTGGGCCAGGGGCGCCGCCGGCACCGTGCGGGCGCCGTCATGGAGCGTCACCCAGTGGTCGCGCACGGCCGTGGCGGCGGCGGCGGCGATCCGTTCGCGGCGCCGGGCCGCGGGGAGCAGGGAAGGCAGGGCCATGGTGCAGCCGTTGCGGTGCGGGTTCAGTGTCACCCACGTCCCCTGGCCCGCGGCCCGTGCTCCCGGCCCGGTCTTGCCGAGTGTGTGGCCTGGGCCATCGGCGCCGGCCAGCGCGGCTTCGCCTGAGAGAATCCCCGCAGATCCCATCTCCCCATGACCGCGGCGGTGCGCACGACCTCCGGCAACGCCGCCGGCGGCGACCCAGTGATCAGCGGCACCCAGGCCCCGGCCGGGTTCGATTTCCCCGCCTACCTGGAGGCCGCCCGCCTGAGGGTGGAGGCGGCGCTCGATGCTGCCCTCGGGCCGGAACGGCCGGAGTCGCTGCGGGAGGCGATGCGCTACTCCCTGCTGGCCGGTGGCAAGCGTCTGAGGCCCATCCTCTGCCTGGCGGCCTGTGAGCTGGCCGGCGGGGAGAGCGAGCGGGCCATGCCCACGGCCGTGGCCCTGGAGATGATCCACACCATGTCGTTGATCCATGACGACCTGCCCGCCATGGACGACGACGATCTGCGCCGCGGCCGGCCCACCAACCACAAGGTGTACGGCGAGGCCAACGCCATCCTCGCCGGCGACGCCCTGCTCACCCGCGCCTTCGAGATGGTGGCCCTGCGCAGTTCGGGGGTGCCGCCGGAGCGGCTGCTGGCGGTGGTGGGGGAGCTCTCCCTGGCTTCCGGGGCCCCCGGCCTGGTGGGCGGCCAGGTGGTGGATCTGGAGTGCGAGGGCAAGACCGTGGACCTCGACACCCTCGAGTACATCCACCTGCACAAGACCGGTGCCCTGCTGCGGGCCTGCGTGCTCTGCGGGGCCCTGATCGCCGGAGCCCCCGACGCCCTGCTCACCGCCCTGCGCACCTACGCCCGCGGCATCGGCCTGGCCTTCCAGATCATCGACGACATCCTGGATGTCACCGCCAGCAGCGAGGTGCTGGGCAAGACCGCTGGCAAGGATCTCACCGCCGACAAGACCACCTACCCCAAGCTGCTCGGGCTGGAGGAATCGCGCCAGCGGGCCCAGGCCCTGGTGCTGGAGGCCAAGGAGGCCCTGGCCCCCTTCGCCGCCGGAGGGCGCGCGGCGCCCCTGCTGGCCCTGGCCGACTACATCACCAGCCGTGACCGATGAGGGGAGTGCCGGGTCTGCTCAGCGCTCCCCATGACAGCCAGCCCCTGGTGGCGTTGCTCAGCAACGACGCCCTCTGGTGGGGCCTGGCGGCCTGCGGGCTGGCCCAGCTCTCCAAGCTGGCGATCGAACTGCTGGTGCACCGCCGCTGGCGGCCCGCCGTGCTGTTCGAAACCGGCGGCATGCCCTCCAGCCACTCCGCCCTGCTCACCGGCACCACGGCGGCGATCGGCTGGCAGCAGGGCTTTGCCGATCCCCTCTTCGCCCTGGCGGCCACCCTCTGCTTCGTGGTGCTCTACGACGCCTCCGGCGTGCGCCGCGCCGCCGGCCTCACGGCCCAGCGGGTGAATGGCCTGCCCGAGCGCCTGTGGGAGCCGTCCCAGCCGGAGCCGTCCCAGCTGCGGAAGCCGCTCAAGGAGAACCTGGGCCACACCCGCCTGGAGGTGCTGATCGGCAGCCTGATGGGGCCAGCCATCGCCCTGCCCGGGCTGGTGCTGCTCGGTTCGCCGCTGGACCTGGCCCAGCGCTGGGGTCTGCCGCTGCCCTTCCCCCTGGCCTGAGCCACCCGTTTGGGCCCCTCCTCCCCCTCCCCGCCCCTCCCGTTGACGCCCGGCCAGCTGCAGGCCAGCGAGCGCTTCGCCGCCTGGCTGGCCCAGCCGGCCGAGGGGGTGCCCTTCGTGCTCAGTGGCTACGCCGGCACCGGCAAGACCTTCCTCTCCATGGCCTTCCTGGCCCAGGTGGAAGCCCGCGGCCTGTGCTGGACCGTGGTGGCTCCCACCCACAAGGCCGTGGGGGTGCTGCGCAGCCATCTGGCCCGCGCCGGCCTCATGCCCACCTGGTATCCCTCCACGATCCACCGGCTGCTGCGGCTCAAGCTGCGGCGCCAGGGCGATCGGGAGCGCTGCGAGGAGACGGAGCAGACCGCCGGCGCCCTCGAACATCTGGGCCTGGTGCTGATCGACGAGGCCTCGATGGTGGACACCACCCTGCTGGAGATCGCCCTGCGCTGCGCTCATCCCTTCCGCACCCGGCTGGTGTTCGTGGGGGATCCGGCCCAGCTGCCGCCGGTGGGGGAGCCCAGCAGCGCCGTATTCAGCCTCGGCAGGGCGGCCACGGCCCACCTCACCGAAGTGGTGCGCCATCAGGGGCCGGTGCTGCGGCTGGCGCGGGGCATCCGCGAGCAGGTGCTCCCCTGCCGCCTGCCCCCCGAGCTCCCGCCGGTGCGCGCCGCCGCCGGCGAGGTGGCGCTGCTGCGGCGGCCCCAGTGGCTGGAGGCCGCCCAGGAGGCCCTGCGCCGCAGCGTGGCGGCGGACGATCCCGACCAGGCCCGCATCCTCTGCTACACCAACCGCTCGCTGGAGCAGCTGGTGCCGATCGCCCGCCGGGCCCTGCACGGCGCCATGGCCGACCAGCTGCCGGTGCTTCCCGGCGAGGTGCTGATCACCCGCAGCGCCGTGATGGCCCCGGCCTGCCGCGAAGGGGAGGAGGCCGGGGAGGAGCCCGACATGGTGCTTGGCTCCAACCGGGAGGTGGTGGTGCGCGATGTCACCCCCGAGCGCTGCGATCTGGCCGAGTTCGGGCTCACCGGCGCCGATCTGGGCGGCGCCGCCGTGCCGGTGATCGCCACCCTCAATGCCGCGGTGGACAGCGGCGACAGCCAGCTCAACCTGCGGCTGCTGCCCCCCCTGGGCTCCTCCGACCGGGCCGCGATCGAGGCGGTGCTGACCCAGCTGCGCCAGCAGGCCCGCCTGGCGGGGAAGCAGGCGGGCCGGGCCCTGTGGCGCCGCTTCTTCCTGCTCCGGGATGCCTTCGCGGCCCTGGGCCCCGCTGCGGTGCTCACCGTCCACCGCAGCCAGGGCAGCACCTTCGGCCAGGTGTTCGTGGACGGGGATGTGTTCCTGCCCCGCGATCCCCTGCTGCGGCGCCAGCTGCTCTATGTGGCCGTGAGCCGGGCCAGCACCTCGGTGGCGCTGGTGGCCCGGGCCACAGCCGATGTCCGCTCCGACGGCGAAGAGCAGGCGCTGTGGGCCCGCTGGCTGGAGGACGGGAACGGGGCCTAGAGCTGCAGCTGCAGGCCCTCGATTCCCTGCCAGCCCAGGTACACCGCCAGGGCCAGGCTCACCAGCCCCACCACGGCATCACCGCGGGCCAGCAGCCAGCTTTTCCCCCGCTGCAGCTGCGGCAGCATGCGCTCGGGGCCCAGCAGCAGCAGAGCCAGCAGCGGCCCCAGCAGCAGCAGGCCGCTCGTGAGGCTGAACAGCACGGTGGCCCCGATCTCCTGGGCCGGAGCCAGCCCGGCCTCCAGCACACTGGCGGCCGTCCTGGCGAACAGGAACAGGTCGTCGGGGCTGGCGATCTGGAAGGCCGAACTGAGCAGCAGCAGCAGAGGCAGGGGCAGGGCGCAGAAGCGGTCGAGCTTGTCGGCCCAGCCCGGTGTACCGCCTTCGGCGCTGCGGCCCAGCAGTTCCCGCAGCCCCAGGGCCAGCAGCCCGCCGGCCGCGATCAGGTCGAGGCCGGTGCGGTGGGCGCTGCCCCGCTCCATGGTGAGCAGCAGCCCGTGCCCCACCGTGAGCAGGCCGGCCACCACCAGGCCGCTGGTGGCCAGCCAGGCCAGCACGAACCCACTGCCTCGCAGCCGGGGCTTCTCCCCCAGCAGCACCAGCAGCAGCAGCACGATGTGGGCGGGGGAAAGGGCCACCGCCAGCCCGAAGGCCGCCAGCTCCCCCACCAGATGGGGCGTGGAGCCATGCACGGCGGCCAGCGTCATCAGCGGCGCACCTCGAACCAGTCCTCTCCCGTGGTGCCCACGGGCAGGGTGCTCACGCAGCGCACCTCGGCGTGGGGAGGGCCGATCTCACACCAGAGCCGCAGGTCATTGAGCTGCTGGCTGCCGCCCTCGGCCTCCAGCTCCACCCGGCCGTCGGGGAGGTTGCGCACCCAGCCGCCCAGGCCGAGATCCTGGGCGCGGGCGCAGCAGGCGGCCCGGTAGCCCACCCCCTGCACCCTGCCCTCCACGATCAGGCGCCAGCGCTCGACCGGAGCCCTGGATCCGGCAGCGCCCGCACTGACATCGCGCCGCTGGCCGGTGCCGGAGCGGCGTTCGCGGCTGCGGCGGCCAGCCGGAGTGGAATCCGCGGGCATCCAGCCCAGTGAAGATGCAGCCAGCTGGCGTGCAGGGTCGGTGTGGTCCATCCTTCGCTCCGGCGGGGGCTGCCCCAGCCTTCAAGCTGCCACAGCTCACCCCCGCCCGTCACGGTCTCCAGCTGCCAGCGGTGGAACTCATGGCCGCGGAAGCACTCGCCCCGGCGCACCAGCAGGCCGTCACCGCAGGCCTGGGCCTCGCGGTAGCCCAGGCTGAGGGCCCCGCGCCGTGCCGCGAACGGCAGCACCCCCGCCATCGGGTGCGCCCGCCCGGCCGGATCGCACAGGCTTTCGCCCAGCAGCAGCAGACCGCCGCACTCCGCCGCGATCGGCAGCCCCGCCCGCGCCGCCTGGCGCAGCGCCCCGAGGCTGCGACGGGCGGCCGCCAGCCCGGCCGCATGGAGTTCCGGATACCCCCCCGGCAGCAGCAGGGCCCTGGAGCCCGCCGGCAGCGGCTCATCGGCCAGGGGGCTCCAGGGCCGCGGATCCAGGCCGACGCCCCGCAGCAGTTCCTCCGCTTCCGGGTAGCGGAAGTGGAAGGCGGCGTCCTGGGCCACCGCGATCGGCAGCGGCTCCGAGGCCGAGCTCCGGGCCGCGGTTGGGGAGATGGGCAGCGATCCGAGCAGCCAGGCGATCGGATCCCCATGCTCTTGACCGTTTTCATGCCCGTGCCCTGGCCCGGAGCCGCTGGCCGGGGCCGCCGGGGCCAGCAGGGGCCAGAGACGCTCCAGATCCAGATGGCGCTCCGCCAGCGCCGCCCAGGCCTGCTGGCGCTCCGGCAGGTCGGCCTGCTCCTGGGGCGGCAGCAGCCCCAGATGGCGCGACGGCCACTCCAGCACCGGATCGCTGGGCAGCACGCCCAGCAGGGGCACGGCAATGGCCTCGAGGGCTTCCGCCAGCAGCTGCCGGTGGCGTTCGCTGCCCACCCGGTTCAGCACCACCCCGGCCAGACGCACCGGCGGCGGGCCATGGTCGCGGAAGCCCCGCACCAGCGCCGCCAGTGAGCCGGCCTGGCGGGAGGCCTCCACCACCAGCACCACCGGCAGATCCAGCAGGGCTGCCACCGCCGCTGAGCTGCCCTCACTGCCGGGTCCTCGCCCATCGAACAGGCCCATCACCCCCTCCACCACCGCCAGATCGGCCCGGCTGCCGTGCCACTGGAAGCAGCGCCGCACCCAGGGCTCGCCACAGAGCAGGGGGTCGAGATTGCGGCAGGTGAGCCCGCTCACCTGGCTGAGCAGCTGGGGATCGAGATAGTCGGGCCCCACCTTGAAGGGCTGCAGCCGCAGGCCCCGCCGCCGGGCCAGGGCCGCCAGGCTGAGGGTGAGCAGGGTCTTGCCGCTGCCGCTGCAGGGGGCCGCGATCAGGCAGGGCAAGGGCTGAAGGTGCGCAGGGCGGTGAGGTGCGGGGCGCTAGCTGGGGAGCAGCTTGGCAGCGATCGGCGCCGCGGCCGCCAGCAGCGGATTGGTGGTGTCGTGGCCGCCGGAGAGGAGGCGGGCCAGCTCCTCCTCCTCGCTCTCGTTCGGCAGCGGCACCACATCCTCCGCCAGTTCCATCGAGGCCATGCCGCCGGCCTCCAGCCGCATGCAGCCCCCGGATTCGGAGCAGAGGATCACGCACAGCGGCGGCCGCCCCTCCGGGGCGCAGATCAGGCGCAGGCCCACCAGCGCCCCCGGGTGGATCTTGGGGCTGCCCACCGGCACGGGCATGAGCCGGAACTGCAGCGCCGAGCCATCGCGGCGGCGGAACTCGGCCCCGATCCCCTTCTCCCGGCGGGTGCCGGCCCAGTCGGTCTCCACGCCATAGGACTCCACCAGCTCCCAGCCGAGCCGGTCGGCCAGCCAGGCCGCCAGCAGCAGGCCCTTGAGCGGATGGTCGCCCTCCACGTCGATGTCCAGCTGCACCACGTGATCAAGGGCGTTGCGGCGGGACGGCGGATCGAACACCATCGCCAGCGACTCGCGCCAGCTGCGCAGCCGCAGCCAGTTGAGGTCGTTCACGGCCTGGCCGCTGGCGATCCGGTCCACCAGCACGTCGATGCAGCGGCGCGGCTGGCCCAGGGAGCTGTCCACCACCAGCCGGCGCGGCGGCGGTGCCAGGGCCTCCAGCAGTTCCGGCGCCTCGTCGAGGCTGCTGTTCCACCACACCCAGCAGGGCAGGTCGTCGCTGATCAGGGGCAGCACCAGATCGAGCTTGCTCTTGAGCACCTCCCGGCCGCCCCGCAGCACCACCACGTCACCGCAGGCCGGTCCGCCGCCGCCCTCGTCCGGCAGGGGGCAGTAGGCCGCCACCAGGGTTTCCAGCGGCCGCGCTTCATCCAGGGTGGGGGCCAGGGTGATCAGCCGCCGCGGCATGTGGGCGCTGATGGCTCCATCCACGAACTGGCCGCGCAGATCCTCCGCCCTGGCATCCCCCGGCTGCTGGCCCAGCCGCCAGGCCAGCCGCTGGTCCATCACCGCCGTGCTGAAGGGCAGGTCCAGGGCCGGCACGGCCTCCTTGGCGGCGGCGATCAGGTCATGGTCGAGCAGGCCGGTGAGGGGGCCGCTCACCCGGCCGGTGCGGATCAGATGCTGCTGCAGCCAGGAGGGCTCGTACACCACCAGGCTGAAGGTGGCGGCGCCGCTGGTGTGCTGCAGATCCTCCCCCCACAGCTTTTCCAGGTAGGGAACCACATCGGACGGGGGCAGGGCCGTGGGGGCCTGGAGCGTGAGCTGGGCGGACATCAGCGGGGGCTGGCGGTGGGTGGGGAAGGGGGCATTGAGGCGAAGGGAGCTCAGGGCCGACGCCAGACCAGGTCGTCGTCGGCCAGCAGGTTGTCGGCGGCGGCCGGGCCCCAGGTGCGGGCCTCGTAGGGATGCACCGGCAGCTGCCAGGGCGATTCCTCCAGCACCTCCAGCAGCGGGGTGTAGAGCCTCCAGGCCGCTTCCACTTCGTCGCTGCGGGTGTAGAGGGTGGGTTCCCCCAGCATGGCGTCGGCCAGCAGCCGCACGTAGCCCTCGTCGCTCGGTTCGCCGAAGGAGTCGTCGTAGCTGAAGGCCATGTCCACCGGGCGGCTGCGCATGCCGGAACCGGGGGCCTTCACCTCGAACTTGATCTCCGCCCCCTCATCGGGCTGGATGCGCAGGATCAGCTGGTTGGGCGTGGGGGCGCCGGCCGCGGCGTCGAACAGGTGCACCGGCGCCTCCCGGAAGGTGAGCACCACCTCCGACAGCCGCTTGGGCAGGCGCTTGCCGGTGCGCAGGTAGAACGGCACCCCCTGCCAGCGCCAGTTGTTGATGAACAGCTTCATGGCCACGTAGGTCTCCGTGGTGCTGTTCGGGTCCACCCCCGGCTCCTCCCGGTACCCGGCGATCGGACTGCTGCGGCTGCCGCCGGGGCCGTACTGCCCCCGCACGCAGCACTTCCAGGGTTCACCGGGGTTGGCCAGCTGGGCGGCCTGCAGCACCTTGGCCTTCTCGTTGCGGATCGCCTCGGCGTCGAAGCGGCCGGGGGGTTCCATGGTGGTGAGAGCGAGCATCTGGGTGAGGTGGTTCTGCACCATGTCCCGCAGGGCACCGGAGGTTTCGTAGTAGCCGGCACGCTCCTCCACGCCCACCGTCTCGGCCGCTGTGATCTGCACGTTGGCGATGTAGTTGCGGTTCCAGATCGGCTCGAAGATGGTGTTGGCGAAGCGGAGCACCAGGATGTTCTGGACCGTTTCCTTGCCCAGGTAGTGGTCGATCCGGAAGATCTGCTTCTCCTTGGCGCAGCCCAGCACCACCCGGTTCAGATCCTGGGCGCTGGCGTAGTCGGTGCCGAAGGGCTTCTCGATCACCACCCGGCTGCGGTCCGGGTCGCTGAGCAGGCCGGCCGCGGCCAGGGCGCGGGTGCCGCTGCCGTAGAAGGCGGGCGACACCGAGAGATAGAAGGTGCGGTTGCCCCGCGTGGCGCGGGCCCGGTCGATGGCATCGAGCCGCTCGCCCAGCTGCACGATCGTGGCCGGATTGGAGAGGTCGGCGGGCTCGTAGAACAGCCCGGCCGCGAACTGCTCCCAGGCCTGGGGATCGGCGGCGATCGCGTCGGCCAGGGAAGCGGCCATGCGGGAACGGAATTCCTCGTCGCTCCAGGGCCGCCGGGCACACCCCAGCACGGCGAACTCGCTGGGTAGGCGCCGCTGGCGGTACAGCTCGAACAGGGCCGGCACCAGCTTGCGATGGGTGAGGTCTCCACTGGCGCCGAAGATCACGATGATCTGCGGCGGGATCACCCGTTCCTGGCGGAGACCCACCCGCAACGGGTTGGTGAGAACGGCGGCCATGGAGCACAGGCTGACCCCTCTGGTTTAACGGCGCCGGCGGGCTTTCCCATGCCCCCGGTGGCTTTGTGACCGTCTGTGTGTGCGAACACAAAAAAAGCCCGCCGGAGGCGGGCCTCGATCGGCCCACTCCCGGCGGGGGCAGGGCCTGGGGCAGGAGCGGGGGCCGGTGGCCCCGCTGGGGTGGGGTCAGTAGGTCTCGACGTGCCAGCGATCGGCCTTCTTGAGCTGGGGACGCAGTTCGCTCCAGTCGATGCCCTTGGCGGCGGCGGCGGCGGTCATCGCCTCGTCGATGCCGGGCTCCATGCCCCGCAGACCGCACATGTACACGTGGGTCTTGGGGTCCTCGATCATCGAGAAGATCTCGTCGGCGTTCTCCAGCACCCGGTCCTGGATGTACATGCGTCCGCCCTTGGCGTTCTTCTGCTCACGGCTGATCGCCTTGGTGTAGCGGAAGTTGTCGGGGAACTGGCTCTGGTAGTGCTCGAAGTCGGCGTCGTAGAGCAGGTTGGGGGTGGTGGGCACCCCCATGATCAGCCAGGCCTTGCCGCGGAAGGTCCAGCCGTTCTTCTCGCGCTCGGCGGGCTCGAACATGCGACGCAGGTAGGCCCGCATCGGCGCGATGCCGGTGCCGGTGGCCAGCATGATCACGTTGGCCTCCTCGTCATCGGGGAGCAGCATCTCCTTGCCCACCGGGCCGGTGATCTTCACCTTGGCGCCGGGCTCGATGTCGCACAGGAAGGTGGAGCACACGCCGTTGATGGTCTCGCCGTCCTTCTCGTACTGCAGCTGGCGCACGCACAGCGACACGGTGTGGCCGACCATGTTGTCGCCGTGGCGGGTGCTGGCGATCGAATAGAGGCGCAGCTTGTGGGGTTTGCCGTTGGCATCGGTGCCGTCGGGGATGATGCCGATGCTCTGGCCCTCCACGTAGTGAAGCTGGGGATCACCGCCGGCCAGGTCGAAGGTGATGTGGTTCACCCGGCCGATGGCACCCTCCGCCAGGAGGCTGTAGTTCTCGGTGACGGTTCCGATGAACGGATCCTTGGGCTTGTAGAGGTTGACCGGAACGGCGGCGTGGGACACAGCGGCTGGTTTCGATGGAGCGGTGGGGGCTGGGGCTGCGGCCGGAGTGGCCTGGGCTTCGGACGGCGCGGAGGAGGGCGCTTCCGGCAGCGTCCCGGCGACATCCACGGCTTTGATGCGACCGCCCTGACGGGCGATGGTCCGCATCGTGCTCTGGAGCTGGGCGAAGGGAACGGTGAAACGACGCTCAGCCTGACGTTGCCGGCCGATCCCGAAGGATTCGACCACCACGGTGACCATGCGGCTGTCGGACTGAGAAGCGCTGCCCGTTGAAACACGCATGATGGCTGGGTCCCTGGCAAAAATCCGGCTGATCATAGGAAACACACCAAGTCGTCGATCCCGGCCGGATCCGCTTAGGTTTGTGCCCCAGCACACACAGCACCCGTTGGCGCAGCTCCTTGCATCGCCCTCCGTTGCCCAGGTCCCGGCCCCTGCCCAGGTCCCGTCTGCTGAGACCAGTCCCTCCAAGACCAGTCAGCCCGTGCCGATGACCGCGCTCCCCGGCAGTTGCAGTCTCGACACCATCCAGCAGGAGATGGAGCGCCTCGAGCAGGGGGCCCGGCGCCTGGCGGTGCAGTTGCGCCTGGCCCTGGAGCCCGACTGGATCTGGGGTGTGCTCACCGACTACCCCAACCTCAGCCGCTTCATCCCGAACCTGGCCAGCTCGCGGCAGCTCTGGCGCCGCGGCAACCGCGTCTGCCTCGAGCAGGTGGGCACCCAGCAGTTCTGCGGCATGCGCTTCACCGCCACCGTGGAACTGGAACTGGTGGAGGACCGGGAGGCCGGCGAACTCCGTTTCGCGATGAACCGCGGTGATTTCCGCCGCTTCGAGGGGGTGTGGCGGATCGGCCAGGACGCCGGGGTGAGCATCCTGCTCTATGAGCTGATCGTGCAGGGGCGTCCCGGGATGCCGATCGGACTGATCGAGCAGCGTCTGCGTACCGATCTGGCCAACAATCTGCGCGGCGTGCAGATGGAGGCGATGCGGCGGGCCGGCCTGGCCTGACTGCGCCTCTTCGGCGTCACCCTTGGATCCCGCCGGAAACGCCATGGGCCGCCATGGCTGTGGCAACGGAACCCGTTGAGCGACTCCCCGGTCGAGCTATTCCCCAGTCGGGCTAATCCCCGGTGGTGCTATTCCCCGGTCGAGACAGTCCGCGACCCTGCACCAAACCTCTCTTTCACAACTTCAGCTCTGCTTCCCGAGCCCTACGTCCGGGACGCGACAAATCTGCATCGGATCGGCAAGAACAACGGGTGTTGAACGATGCATGCAACAGGTTTTCAGACGTCGTACACAGATCCTGAACGGCTCGCCTGAGCAGGTCTTCAGGCGCACCGTTCTGCATACCCCCAAGGGGATTCGAACCCCTGTCGCCTCCGTGAAAGGGAGGTGTCCTAGGCCTCTAGACGATGGGGGCGAGGCCACAGCAGGAGGGGCGTCAGAACTGGTTTCTGAGCCTTTGTGCTGATGGGAGGAAACTACGGGCCAGGGTGACCCTTCGTCAAGGCGGACTGGCCCTGGCCGCTCCACACCGGCACGGTCACATGAAAGCAGGCCCCCTCGCCCGGTTCGGACACCACCCAGATGCGCCCGCCATGCACCTCGGCAATCCGGCGGCACACGGAGAGCCCCACCCCGTAGCCCGAGGTGGTGTCGGCTGTCTGGGGCAGACGCACCCGCTCCAGGAAGATCCGCTGCTGCTGCTCCGCCGGTATCCCGGGACCGCTGTCCCCCACGCTGAGCTGCACCCACTGGTCGGTGCGGTGCAGCAGGGTGAGCGTCACCTCTCCCCTCTCGGGGGTGTACTTGAAGGCGTTCTCCAGCAGGTTGAGCAGCACCTGACGCAGCCGCCGCTCGTCGCCGTACACGTCCGGCAGGTCGGCGGGGATGTCGGTGATCAGCCGCAGCGAGCGGCCCACCCAGAGTTTCTCGAGTTCGAGGATCGCCTCGGCGGCCAGCTTGCCGAGGCTGAGCCGCTTGGGATTGAACAGGGCCTCCCAGCGGGTGGTGCCCACCTCCAGGAGGTCCTTGGAGAGCTCTTCGATGTCATCGAGGCGGCGCCCCACCACCTCCTGGTAGCGGCGCTCGTCGATCTGCCCGAGCCGGTGACTCTGGAGGGCCAGCTTGGCGGCGGTGAGCGGCGTACGCAGCTCGTGGGCCACCATGCGCAGCAGCCGTTCCTGCACCCCGATCCGCTCGATCAGGGCTTCGTTCTCCTGCCGCAGCACCAGCAGCTGGTCCTCCAGCTGCAGCTCGCGCCTGGAGTGGTGGGCCTCCATGTCGATGGTCTCGGCCTGGATCCCCAGGTCGTTCACCACGGCAAGCTGCTGCCAGCGCGGCAACCAGTTCTGCAGCCGCTGGCTGATCGGGCTGCCGGCGAACACCTGCTTGGGAGCGGGGGCGAGTTTCACCAGGGCCGGGGTCGCCAGCAGCCGGTGCAGCTCCAGCAGCTCCGGCTGGCGGCGCGGATCGGCCACTTCCAGGGTCACCTCGAAGCCCAGGTCGTCCCGTTTGAGCAACTGCAGCAGGGTGCGCAGATCCTGCCCGGCCAGCTGCTGGCGTGTCGCCACGAGGAGCAGGCGCAGCGCCTGGCGCTCACCGCCTGGCGCGCTCGTTGGCGAAGGGGTCTGGCTCACGCCGCAAGGCTATGGGGTCTGGGCAGTTCCGGCCCGTCCTGGCTATGAGGTGGGGGAGTCTCCTGCCCGGGCCCGCCAGCCTGTGATGGATCCGCGGCTCCGATCCCTGTCCCGGGCCCCCGATTCCATGTCCAGTGCTGTCTCCAGCCGCATCCAGCTCGACAGCAACCTGCGCCGCTGGTTTTCCCGCAACCTCGGGCTCTGGCGTTCGCGCCGCCTCTTCTACTTCGCCGACGGGGACACCCTGCAGGTGGACATGCTGCTGCGGGTGGAAGCCTTCTCAGAGCCGATCGAGGGTGAAGCGGCCTACCGCTTCACCTGGTGGCCGGAGCAGGACGGTGAGGTCTTCCCACGCAAGCCGGGCTTTGCGGCCAGCGGCACGATGGAGGCCTATCTGTGCGGTCACCAGTTGCGCCGCAGCCGCGGCTACCTCTGCGGCAGCCCCACCGAGAGCCAGATCCGCCAGGTGGATGAGCACGAGCTGATCTTCGAATCCCACGACCAGGAGTGGGCCATCCTCGAGCACATCCGTCTGGTGGATCAGGACCGCTACCGCGCCCGCTCGATCTATTCCTGGAAGGACGGGGATCTGGAGCTGGCCGAAACCCACCACGAGCTGCGGCTGGAGGCCGCCGGGGAGTCGCTCGCCAGCTGAGAGGGCCACTCGGCAGCGGTGGTGCAGCATGGACCGGTGCTCCCTGTGGCGTGGCTGTGCGAATCCGTTCCCGCTCCTGGTGGCTGGCCTCTCTGCTGGTGCTTCCCCTGCTGTGCGCCGGCCTGCCCGCCCTGGCGGCGACGCCGTCCTCCGCCCCCGCCGCCGCTGCGGCCAAGGAGGCCGACATGGCCCTCTATTCCCGCATCGCGGCCGTGAACGTGTGCATCTCCCGCGCCGCCGGCATCGCCTTCGACACGGCGGTGGGGGTGGCGGGCGAAACCATGGCCCAGGTGATCGAGCACCAGCACGGGGGCGTGATCGAGCAGGTGGGCCGTGAGCCCCTGGCCCTGGATGCCCTGCGCAAGGGATCGATCAACTCCGCGGTTCTCGGGGCGGCCGAGGTGTGTCCCGAGGAGGTGCCCGAAGGGGTGAGGAAGGAGGTGGAGGCGGCGCTGCAGCGCTCCGGTGGCGCCGAGGCGATCCCGCCCCCGCCCCAGCCCGGCCCCGTCCCGAAAGCCGCCGCCACGCCGACCCGCTGACACCCCCCCGGGCTGGGTGGGGTCTCCCCCGCCCGAGCCTCCTTCCTTCCACCCACCCCCTGCCATGCCCACGGTGCGTCTTGCCGACTACCGCCCTGCGGTCTGCCTGATCAACCGCACCGACCTCACCGTGCGGCTGTTCGACGACCACGCCGAAGTGGAGGCGCAGCTGGCCTTCGAACCCAATCCAGCCGCGTCGCCTGGGCCCCTGGAACTCAGGGGACTCGATCTCACCCTGCTGGAACTGCGCCTCGATGGCGAGGAGCTCGCCCCGGACGCCTACCGCCTCAGCGATGACGGCCTGGTGATCGCAGCGCCGCCGCGGCGACCGTTTCTGCTCCAGAGCCGGGTGCGGATCCACCCCCACACCAACACCACCCTGGAGGGGCTCTACGAGAGCGGCGGGATGCTCGCCACCCAGTGCGAGGCCGAGGGGTTTCGCCGCATCACCTTCCACCCGGACCGGCCCGACCTGCTCAGCCGTTTCCGGGTGCGGATCGAGGCCGATCAGCAGACCTGCCCGGTGCTCCTCTCCAACGGCAACTGCGTGGACACCGGCCTGCTGAGCGGGGAGGACGGCGCGCCGCCGCGCCACTACGCCGTCTGGGACGACCCCTTCCCCAAGCCCTCCTACCTCTTCGCCCTCGTGGCCGGCCGGCTCGAGGAGGTGCAGGACACCTTCACCACCGCCAGCGGCCGCCCCGTGCGGCTGCGGCTGCACGTGGAGCCCGGCGATGCGCCCTACACGGCCCACGCCATGGCGTCGCTGCAGCGGGCCATGCGCTGGGATGAACAGCGGTACGGGCTCGAATACGACCTCGAGGAGTTCAACATCGTGGCGGTGCGCCACTTCAACATGGGTGCGATGGAGAACAAGAGCCTCAACATCTTCAACTCCAAGCTGGTGCTGGCCGATGCGGAAACAGCCACCGACGCCGAGCTCGAGAGAATTGAAAGTGTGGTGGCCCATGAATACTTCCACAACTGGACCGGCAACCGCATCACCTGCCGCGACTGGTTCCAGCTCTCCCTCAAGGAGGGACTCACGGTGTTCAGGGATCAGAGTTTCAGCGCCGATCTCCATGGCCTGGCGCTCAACCGGATCGAAAACGTCGCGGTATTGCGCAACACCCAGTTCCGGGAGGATGCCGGCCCGACGGCCCACCCCGTGCAGCCCGATGCCTACCAGGCCATCGACAACTTTTACACCACCACCATCTATGAAAAAGGGTCCGAGCTGATCCGCATGCTCCACACCCTGCTGGGTGAGGATACGTTCATGGAGGGCATGGCCCTCTACGTGCGCCGCCATGACGGCAGCGCCGCCACCTGCGACGACTTCGTGCAGGCCATGCAGGACGCGGCCGAGGCCGCCTGGGCGCGGGAGGGTGTGGTTCCGGCCCCCTTCGAGTTCGCCCAGTTCCGCCGCTGGTACCACCAGGCCGGCACCCCCGTGCTGACCATCCATCGCCATTGGGATGGCACCGCCGGAGTGCTGGAGCTCACGGTGGAGCAGCACACGCCGCCCACCCCGGGCCAGCCCGAGAAGCAGCCCCTGGTGATCCCCCTGGCCCTGGGACTGGTCGATCAGGCCGGCCAGGCCCTGCCCGTGCAGCTGGAGGGGGAGCAGCCCGAGACCGCCGCCGCCGAGCGCAATGGGGCCTGGGGCGCCCACACCCGGTTGCTGGTGATCGACCAGCCCCGCCAGCAGCTGCGGCTGGTGGGCCTGCCGCCCCAGGCCCACCCTCCGGCCCTCTCCCTGCTGCGGCAGTTCTCGGCGCCGGTGAAGCTGGAGATGGGGCGCACCACCGCCGAGCTGGTGCATCTGCTGGCCCACGACAGCGAGGCCTTCGCCCGCTGGGATGCGGCCCAGGGGCTGGTGGGGCAGGCGGTGCAGGCCCGGGCCGCCGGCCATGCCAACGAGGAACTGGAGGAGCTGCTCATCGCCGCCTTCGGCCGCATCCTGGCCGACCCCCTGCTGTCGGAGGGCAGCCGCGCCGCCCTGCTCTCCCTGCCCGGTCTGGCGGAACTGGAGGATGCCAGCGACCAGCCCGATCCGCCGGCCCTGTTCGCCGCCCTGCTCGCCCTGCAGCGCCGGTTCGGCGAGGCCCTGGCCGAGCCGCTCCAGGCCTCGCTGGAGCGCTGCCGGCCCGCCTGGCCCCTGGCCTGGCCCGAGGGCAGCGGCGCCCGCCGGCTCACCGGCACCATCTGGGCCTGGCGCGCCGCCGCCGGCGATCCCGCCGTGATCCAGGCGGCCCGCGAGGCGGTGGACGGCGGCTCGATGACCCTGGCCCGGGCCGGCCTGCGGGCGCTGCAGTGCCTGCCCATCGCCGCCCGCCAGGAGGCGGTGGACGCCTTCTACCGGCGCTGGCAGGAGAAACCGGTGATCCTGGATGCCTGGTTCGCCCTGGAGGCCTCCGCCCCCTTCCCCGATGGGCTGGAGCGGGTGGAGCGCCTGCTGCACCATCCCCGCTTCGATCCGGCCGCCCCCAACTCGGTGCGCGCCGTGCTGGGGGGGCTGGCGGGCAATCCGCCGGTGTTCCACGCCATCGATGGCGCCGGCTACCGCTTCATGGCCCACCAGATCGCCGCCCTCGATCAGCGCAACCCGATCACCGCCTCCCGCATGGCCAAGGTGTTCAGCCGCTGGCAGAGCTACGGCCCTGAGCGGCGCGAGCGCATGCGCCAGGCGCTCACCGCCCTGGCCTCCGGCACGCTCTCCACCAACACCCGCGAGGTGGTGGAGCAGTGCCTCGCCACCGAGCTCAGTGCCTCCGGGCTCAGCGCCGCCGCCCGTTGACCTCCTGGTGCAGACGGCGGAAGGCGGCCTTGCGGGCGGCGGCGCCTTCGGGGCCGGCGTGCTCGCCCCAGAGCCCCTCCCAGTAGAAATAGATCACCCCGTGGCCGCGGCTGGTGGCCAGCTTCACCTTCTCGCGGATGGTGGCCATGGCCGGGGTGCGCCCCCCGAAGCCCGCCAGGATGCCGATCTCCACGGGCATCCCCCACTCCTTGGCCTTCACCAGGGCCGGCTGGTCGAGGTCCTTGGCGAAGCCCTTCACCGAGTAGGCGTAGTTCTGCACGATCAGATCGTCCACCAGCTCCCCCACGGACCACAGCTCCCAGTCCTGGAGCCAGTGGTTGTAGGCGAAGCGGAACGGCCCCGGTGAGAGGCTGATCACCCGCTCCGGCCGCCGCGTGCCCCCGGGGCCGATGCGCCGGTTGCGCTCCGCATCGAGCTGCCGCAGGCGCTGCCGCAGTTCCCTCAGCAGGCTGGTGAGCTTCTGGCGCCGCCACTTCATCCAGTAGCGATCGGTGTGGTTGGCGGGGGGTTCCCGGCCGGTCTCGGCGCGGTAGAGCGCGCGGGTGTAGGGGTCGTAGCCCAGCTCCACCGGCCAGGCGAAGTGGTCATCCAGCTGGATGCCATCCACGTCGCAGCGCTTCACCACCTCCTCCACCAAGCCGATGAAGCGAGCCCGCACCTCCGGATGGGCGGGGTTCAGCCAGGCCATCGTGGTGCCGTGCATGGGGTAGGCGGTGCTGCCGTCGCGGCGCTGCAGCACCCACTCGGGCTTTTCACGCACCACGGCGGCGCTGCCCGGCTCCATCAGCCCGTACTCGAACCAGGGGATCACCTCCAGGCCACGGCGCTGGGCGCTGCGGGTG
This sequence comes from Cyanobium sp. PCC 7001, assembly GCF_000155635.1. Taxonomy (NCBI): domain Bacteria; kingdom Bacillati; phylum Cyanobacteriota; class Cyanophyceae; order Synechococcales; family Prochlorococcaceae; genus Cyanobium; species Cyanobium sp. PCC 7001. The sequence goes on along the minus strand of NZ_DS990556.1, from coordinate 1,119,416 downwards.
AGACGGCAGATCGGATCCAGATTGGGATCGGCCTTGATCAGGGCCGCCTCCATCGGCGCATGCCGGGAGCGGTGGAACGTGGTGCCCCGGCTCCACACGTTGGGGTAGAGGGTGGTGAAGCCGCTTTCGGCCAGTTCGGCCACCGCCGTTTCGATGCGCCGCGGGTCGTAGTACAGCGGACTCGGACTGTTGGTGAGCCACACGCCGATGCGGCGGGGCTGGGGGGTGCGGGGACGCGCCGCCGCCAGGCCCGGCAGGCTCACGGCCGCCACCAGGAGCAGGTTGAGGCTCAGCGGCAGCAGGGCCTTGAGCCGGCTGAAGCGCTTCAGGGGCGGCAGGTTGGCCGAGGCTGGCCCGCCGCCGTTCCGCCGCTTGGCCGTCAGAGCACCCTGCAGCGGAGCCGTCAGCGGTCCAGTCAGCGGACGAGTCAGCGGAACATCGAGCTCACGGAGCTTTCCTCGTGGATCCGCCAAATCGCCTCCCCCAGCATGTTGGCTACCGATAGCACCCGCAGCTGGGGGAAGCGGCGCTCCTCGGCCAGCGGGATGCTGTTGGTCACCACCACCTCCTCGAACAGGCCGGGCTCGGAGAGCCGCTCGGTGGCCGGCGGCGAGAACACGGCGTGGGTGGCGCAGCAGAGCACCCGGGCGGCCCCGCTGCGGCGCAGCAGCCGGGCGCCCTGGCAGATGGTGCCGCCGGTGTCGATCATGTCGTCGATCAGGATGGCGGTCTTGCCGGCCACATCGCCGATCACCGTGAGGCTCTCGGCCACGTTGTGGGCCGCGCGGCGCTTGTCGATGATCGCCAGGGGGGCATCGTGCATCTGCTTGGCGAAGGCCCGGGCCCGGGCCACACCGCCCACATCCGGTGACACCACCACCACCTCGCCCAGGTTCCGGGTCTGGAGATAGTCCACCAGCACGGGCGATCCGTAGATGTGGTCGCAGGGGATGTCGAAGTAGCCCTGGATCTGGGAGGAGTGCAGGTCCATGGCCAGCACCCGGTCCACCCCGCTCATGGTGAGCAGGTTGGCCACCAGCTTGGCGGTGATCGATTCGCGCCCGGCGGTCTTGCGGTCGGCCCTGGCATAGCCGTAGTAGGGGATCACGGCGGTGACCTGCCGGGCCGAGGCCCGTTTGCAGGCATCCACCATGATCAGCAGCTCCATCAGGTGGTCGTTCACCGGCGCGCAGGTGGGCTGCACCAGGAACACATCACAGCCGCGGATGGATTCCTGGATCTGGATGTAGGTTTCTCCGTCGGCAAAGCGCTTGATCACCCGGGGGCCGTCCGGCACGCCCAGATAGGCGCCGATCTCCCGGGACAGCTCCTGGTTGGAGGTGCCGCTGAACAGCCTCAGCCGGCGGGTGTCGTGGGGCGTTTCCGACGCTGCGCGCTCCTGAGCCAGCCGATCAGCGGTGAGGAAACTGGTCACGGCGAGCGCAGACGCGTCGGCTGAACTCCGATGGTAGAAGCGAGCCCGCCCGCTGGAGTGCAAACAACGATGACGGTTTCCGGAGTGCTGCCGGCCAGCCTGGTGCTCCTGGCCGCCGGCCCGCCCGAGCCCCAGCGGCGATTGCTGGAGGCGGCGGCGCCGGCGCTGGCCGCGGCCCTGGGCCTGGAGCTGGCTGCGGCGCTCGACCCCGCAGTGCCGGTGCCGCAGCTGATGGCTCTGCACCGGCAGGTCCCTGCCCCGGGGGCGCCGCCGCAGCTGGTGCCGCTGCCCGTGGATCCCGGCCGCACCCTGGCGGACGGCAGCTGCTGGGCCGAGGCGGTGGGGGCCTGGCGGCAGCCGGCCCTGCTGCTGCTGGATGCCGACCAGCAGGAGAGCGGCCTGCCTGCGGCGATGACCGCCCTGCTGCGCCAGGCGGCCGTGCCGCTGGTGGGCCTGGTGCAGTGGGGACTGCCCTGGCAGGGGGGCCTGCGCCGCCGCGACGGTCTGCCCTGGCTGGGGGTGCTCCCGGCCGCTGGTGAGGATGGTGAACACCTGGCCCTCGCCCTGCCGGCGGCCCTGAAGCTGGGGTGCGCCCAGCTGCGGGCCGCGGGCTGGGAGGCGCCCTAGGAGCCCGCCGGCGCCGCCGGGCCGGAGGGCTCGGGCCACAGCGGCCTGGGGGCGGATTTGGCCAGCTCCCGCAGGTCGGCGCCGGCCGGAGCGTCCCGGGGGGGTTCCAGCGGCACCACCGCGAAGGCCACGGCCTGGTCGGGCTTGAGCACGGCGGCCATCAGGCTCAGCACCTCGGTGGGGGTGAGGTTGCTCTGCACCTGGCCCCGCAGCTTCTGCACCAGCGGAGGGAGCATCTCCACCCGGCTGCTCTGGCTGAGCTCATTGAGCAGGCTGCGGATCACCGCCTCCTGGCTGCTCAGCCGGCTCTGCAGGGGGCTGTCGGGGCTGCGGTAGCGCAGCAGGTGCTCCACCTGGGTGCCCTTGAGCCGCTGCAGGCCGCTCTGGATGTCGATCGTGAGGCCCTGCCGCTTGTCGCGGTATTTCATCGTGGCGTTGGGATTCACCTCCAGCGAGCCCAGTTCGTCCACCAGGGAGCGCAGCGCGCCCCGGCTCAGCACCAGATAGCGATGGGGCTCCTGGCGCGGCAGGCCCACCAGCTCCCGGGCCGCATCGGCCGTGAGGGCAGCGCCCCCGGTGCGGTAGAGGCTGCCGAGCGACTGCAGCCCCGGTCTGCCCGGCAGCTTCACCGCCAGGCTCGGAGGCAGGGCCAGCACCTGCAGGGGCCCGCCCGGATTGACCCGCAGCAGCAGCAGGGCATCGGCGTTGGCCGGCCCGGGCGGTGCCGCCTTGTTGGTGGCCTGGCCGAGCTGATCCGCATCCACCCCGATCACCAGCACGGTGATGGGCCGGTTCGGGGGCTTGGCCAGATCACTCACGCTCCTGTCGCCCTGGTTCTCCAGGCCGGGGTCGGGCTTGGGCCAGATCAGGCCCAGCAGGCTGAGCCCGCCCACCATCCCGGCCGCCACCAGAGCCAGCCTCAGCAGCACCCTGGCGTTGGAGCTCCTGCTCCGGCTCCGCCGCGCCGGAGCGGCCGTGCCGCCTGGGGCGGCGGAGCTGCGGGGAGAGGGAGTCGCAGGGCGGGGGGGCATCGGGATCGCTGGGCGCCCGTTCATGACAGGGCCACCACTTTGACCCACACCCCGGTGGGGAGCACCCGATAGGTTGTGGACCAGTGATAGGCCTTCCCTTGCCGGCCGCCCCCACCCCACCCCCTGCCGGCCAGGTCGCGGCTCCCCACGAGCGAGCCCGTCCCCTCGCCAAAGGGAGCGTGTACCCCGCCAAGGACCTCTGCAGCCAGTGCGGCCTCTGCGACAGCCGCTGGGTGGCCTACGTGAGGCAGAGCTGCGCCTTCCTGCATCAGCGCTTCGAGGCGATGGAGGCGGCCGCCCACGGCCGCAGCCGTGACCTCGACAACGAGGACGAGCTCTACTTCGGCGTGCACCAGCGGATGGTCACCGCCCGCCTGGCGCGGCCGCTCGAGGGTGCCCAGTGGACCGGCATCGTGAGCCGCATCGGCGTGCGGGCCCTCGAGACGGGCCTGGTGGATGCGGTGCTCTGCGTGGGGCAGAGCGAGCACGACCGATTCACCCCCGTGCCCCGGCTGGCGCGCACGCCGGAGGAGGTGCTCAGCGCCCGGGTGAACAAGCCCACCCTCTCCCCCAACCTCGAGGTGCTGGAGCAGCTGCCGGGCAGCGGCATCCGCCGGCTGCTGGCGATCGGCGTGGGCTGCCAGATCCAGGCCCTGCGGGCGGTGCAGCCCACCCTCCCCCTCGATGCCCTCTACGTGCTCGGCCTCCCCTGCGTGGACAACGTCTCCCGGGCCGGCCTGCAGACCTTCCTGGAGAGCACGGTGAGCTCACCGGAGACCGTGGTGCACTACGAGTTCATGCAGGACTTCCGCATCCACTTCCGCCACAGCGATGGGCGTACCGAGACGGTGCCCTTCTTCGGCCTGGACACGCCGAAGCTCAAGGATGTGTTCGCGCCCAGCTGCCTCAGCTGCTTCGACTACACCAACGCCGGTGCCGACCTGGTGGTGGGCTACATGGGAGCCGAGTTCGGCCGGCAGTGGATCACCGTGCGCAATCCCCTCGGTCAGCAGCTGCTCGATCTGGTGGAGCCGGAGCTGGACGTGGCGCCCGTCACCAGCCGCGGCGACCGCCGCGCCGCCGTGCAGCAGGGCATCGAGGCCTACGACAAGGCCGTGAAGCTGCCCCGCTGGCTGGCGGAGCTGATCGGTGTGTTCGTGCAGCGTTTCGGTCCGAAGGGGCTGGAATACGGCCGCTTCTCGATCGACTCCCACTTCACCCGCAACGCCCTCTGGGTGCGGCGTCACCACCCTGAGAAGGCCGAGGCCCACATCCCGGCCTTCGCCCGCAGGATCGTGAGCCGTTACCGGCTGCCCTCGGCGTGAGTCCACTCCATCCGCCCGCCCGGCGTCGCTGCGGCGTGCTGCTCCATCCCACGGCCCTTCCCGGTCCCGGCCCGTGCGGCACCTTCGGCGCGGCCGCGCGGGACTGGATCGATCTGCTGGCCCGGCACCGCATCGGCCTCTGGCAGCTGCTGCCCCTGGCGCCCACCGACAGCACCGGCTCCCCCTACAGCTCCCCCAGTGGATCGGCCCTCAACCCCTGGCTGCTGGACGGGGACCTGCTGGAGCAGGAGGGATTCCTCAGCAGCGAGGACCTGCAGGCCCTGCCCGACCCCGCCGCCACCGAACGGGTGGACCTGGCGCTGATGCCCCAGCGTGCCGCCGCCCTGGCGGCGGCACTGGCCCGCCGCTGGCCGGAGCAGTCCGCCGAGAGTCAGGCCGCCTTCGCGGCCTGGGCGCACCGCCAGCGCTCCTGGCTGCCCGACCACTGCCGCTTCATGGTGCTGCGGGAGCAGCAGGGCGGCAGGCCCTGGTGGGAATGGCCCAAGCCCCTGGCCCAGCGGCATCGCGACAGCCTGCGGCGGCTGGATCGCGACCTGGCGGGACCGCTGCTCGAGCAGGCGCTGGTGCAGTGGCAGCTGCAGCGTCAGTGGCAGGCCCTGCGCTCCCAGGCCCACCGCTGCGACGTCGATCTGGTGGGCGACCTGCCCTTCTACGTGGCCCACGACAGCACCGATGTGTGGTGCCATCCCGAGCTCTTCTCCCTGCGCCGAGACGGCTCCCTGACGGAGCAGAGCGGCGTTCCCCCCGATTACTTCTCCGAGACCGGCCAGCTCTGGGGCACGCCGGTGTACCGCTGGTCCCGCCACTGGCGCAGCGGCTTCCGCTGGTGGCTGTCCCGCCTGGGCCGTCAGTTAGAGCTCTTCGACCGGCTGCGGCTCGACCACTTCCGGGCGTTGCAGGCCTACTGGAGCGTGCCCGGTGGTGACGCCACCGCCCAGAACGGCTGCTGGCAGCCATCCCCCGGGCGGTTGCTGCTGAGCCTGCTCTGGCTCCGTTGCCGCCTCAAGGGCCAGCTGCGAGAAGGGCGCCTGCCCCTGATCGCCGAGGACCTCGGCGTGATCACCCCCCCGGTGGAGGCCCTGCGCGATCGCTTCGCCCTGCCCGGGATGAAGATCCTCCAGTTCGCCTTCAACGGCGATGACGACAACCCCTACCTGCCGGCCAACATCAACGGCCCCCACTGGGTGGTGTACACCGGCACCCACGACAACGCCACCACCACCGGCTGGTGGGGAGATCTGGGCGATGAGGAGCGGCGGCGGGTGGAACAGGTGCTCGGGGTCACGGTGACCGCGCCCGCCTGGCAGCTGCTGGAGGCCGCCCTGGCCAGCGAGGCCGAACTGGCCGTGGCACCGCTGCAGGACCTGCTGGAACTGGATGACCGGGCCCGTTTCAACACGCCAGGCACCAGCTCAGGCAACTGGACCTGGCGCCTAACCGACCCGATCGCCAGCCTGGACGGTCCGCTCAAGGGGCTGGGCGAGATGGCCGGCCGCCATCAGCGCGGCTGAGCTGCCGGAGGCCGGAAGCTGCCGGGCTCCCCTGCCTCCGGGGCCAGGCTCTGGCCCCGCCACCGCACCGCACCGTCTCCGGTGGGCGCCGGATTCACACGCAGGCTCCACGGGGTGGTGAGGCCGAACTCGAGGCGTCCGCCGCTGGTCTGGAAGCGGGTGCTCTCGCCGTTGCCCCGTTCCAGATTCACCTCCGACACGCCGCCGAGCTGCAGCACCAGGGTTCCTTCCTGACGCGTCACGGGAGTCTGGCTGCTGCCCCCGCCCTGGTCCCCGTCCTGGCCGTCCAGCAGTTTCAGCCCCTGGCCCCGGGCCGCCACCTGCAGGGGACGCAGATCCGGCTCGATGGCCAGCAGGACCTGTCCCGCCTCCGGACGCCGGGTCTGTTCCCCCGGGGGCAGCGGCGCCACAGGGCTCAGCGTCAGCACACCCTCCTGGGCCAGATGCTGCTGCTGCAGGTTAAGGCCGTAGATCAGCCCCAGGGTGAGCAGCCCGTAGAGCACCGTTCCCTGCCAGGTGGTGAACACATCGATCGAGCCTGGCGTGAAGCGGCGCAGCAGGCCCTGGCGCTGACGCCCCGGGCTGGGTGGGGTCGTCTCGGGCAGCACCACCTCCAGGCTGCCGGGGGCCAGGTCGAGGTGGCGCTCGATCAGGGGCAGCATGGTGCGCAGGTAGGTGGCCTCCGGCAGGCGATCGCGCCAGCCCCGCTCCAGCGCCTCCAGCACCGGGGTGCTGATGCGGGTTTCCAGCGCCAGCTGCCGCAGGCTCAGCTGGCGCTCCTCGCGGCGCTGCCGCAGCTGGCGGCCTGCCGCCACCAGGGGATCCACCCCAACGGCGTCATTGTGCGTCGTCTGGCGGCCACGGCCCCAGCGCCAGAACCGGCCGAATCGCGCAGGCAGGGGGGCAGGGGGGCGGCTCAGAGGGGAGGGTCGGCCAGGGCCTGCCATTCTTGGTGATCGAGCGCCCGCCAGCACCCCTCAGCCAGCGACCCCAGGCGCAGAGGACCGATCCCCACCCGCTGCAGATCCAGCACGGGATGGCCCAGAAGGGCTGCCGTGCGGCGGATCTGCCGATTCCTTCCCTCCCCCATCGCCAGTTCCAGCCGGGTGCCGCGCTTGCCCCGCTGCAGCACCCGCACATCCACGGGCTGGCTGGCCACACCGTCGAGAGGCACCCCGGCCGCCCATCGCTCCAGGGTGGTGGCGCTGGGGGTCCCGGAGACCCACACGCGGTAGAGCTTGCGGTGGCCGTAGCGCGGATGGGTGAGGCGCAGGGTGAGATCCCCCTGGTTGGTGAGCAGCAGGGCGCCCCTGCTGTCGGCGTCAAGGCGGCCGATGGGATGCAGCCCCTGGCCCTGGCGCAGCTCGGGGGGCAGCAGATCCAGCACCGTGGGCCTTCCCTGGGGGTCGCTGCAGCTGCAGAGCACCCCCAGGGGCTTGTTGAGCAGCAGCAGCACGGGCCGGGCCGGCCGGTCAAGGGGCCGGCCGTCCACGGCGATGCTGTCACGGTCGGGATCGGCGCTGTCCCCCAGTCGGGCGGCGGCGCCGTTCACTTGAATACGCCCCTGCCGCAGCAGCTCCTCGGCATGGCGTCGCGAACAGACCCCGGCGGCGGCGATCAGTTTCTGCAGGCGCTGGCTGGCCATCGGCCCATGCTGGATCAGCGCCGGAAAAGGGTGATAGGTTTACGAAACAGAACCGTTTCGTAACTCAATCGTCATGCCTTCCCTGCCAGTGGCCGTGACCGCCGATGGCTCCGCCCAGTCCGGGGGTGGCGATCTGGTGCGCAGCTACCTGCGGGACATCGGCCGGGTGCCGCTGCTGACCCACGAGCAGGAGATCACGCTGGGCCGCCAGGTGCAGGAGCTGATGGCGCTGGAGGAGATGGAGCAGGAGCTGACGATGCGGGCTGGGGGAACGGCACCGAGCGCGGCGGAGCTGGCGAAGGCGGCGGGCCTGAGCCCGGCGGTGCTGAAGAAGCGCCTCCAGGCGGGCCGCCGGGCCAAGGAGCGGATGGTGGCGGCGAATCTGCGCTTGGTGGTGAGTGTGGCGAAGAAGTACACCAAGCGGAACATGGAGCTGCTGGACCTGATCCAGGAGGGAACGATCGGTCTGGTGCGGGGCGTGGAGAAGTTCGACCCGACGCGGGGCTACAAGTTCAGTACGTATGCGTACTGGTGGATCCGCCAGGGGATCACGCGGGCGATTGCGGAGAAGAGCCGCACGATCCGTCTGCCGATCCACATCACCGAGACGCTGAACAAGCTGAAGAAGGGCCAGCGCGAACTGAGCCAGGAGCTGGGCCGCACGCCGACGGTGACGGAGCTGGCGGGGTATGTGGAGCTGCCGGAGGAGGAGGTGAAGGACCTGCTGTGCCGCGCGCGTCAGCCGGTGAGTCTGGAGACGAAGGTGGGGGATGGGGAGGACACGGAGCTGCTGGATCTGCTGGCGGGGGATGGGGAGCTGCCGGAGGAGCGTGTGGACGGGGAGTGCCTGAAGGGAGACCTGCGGGCGCTGCTGGAGCAACTGCCGGAGCTGCAGGGGCGGGTGCTGAAGATGCGCTACGGCCTGGATCCCGAGGGTCAGGGCCTCACCGAACCGATGAGCCTCAGCTCCATCGCCAAGAACCTGGGCATGAGCCGCGACAAGACCCGCAATCTCGAGCGCAAGGCCCTCGAGGGAATCCGCTCCCAGTCGCGCCGGCTTGAGGGCTACCTGGTGGCCTGAGTCCCCTCCTGGCCGCTTGCCCATTCTTCGGCGTGCTCCCGCTGCCTGAGGGTGCGGCGTTCTCTCAGGTTGCGGGTGCCGCGGTAACGCCGCTGGCTCCCGTGGCTGTGCCACCAGGCCCGGGCACGTTCGGCATAAAGCTGCCGCCTGAGCTCCGAGGGTGGATGGCTGGCGGAGAGCTCGCCCAGCAGCCCCACCGGCCGCGCGTGTCCTCGGTCGGCGATCAGGGTGCGGAACCCCCTGGCCAGGGCCGCGGGGTCGTAGAGGCTGTCGAGCAGGAGCGCGAAGGCATAGGCGTCGCTCTCGCTCTCGGCCGCCTGGCTGTAGCGCCGGCGCACCAGAATCCCGACCATCTGGTCGGCGAGGCGGCCCAGCAGCACCGTGCGGCTGCGGCGGGCCAGCAATTCGCCCCGTACCAGATCGAAGCCGTGACCGAGCTCCAGGTGGCCGATCTCGTGGGCCAGAACGCCCACCACCTCCGCTTCGCTGCCCATGCCCTGCAGCAGCTCGCGGCACACAAGCACAATCCCGCCGGGCAGCGCCGCGGCGTTGATCGTGCCGCAGGGCCCCACGGCGTAGGCGCGGTAGTGCAGCGGGCGGCGCCGATGGGGTTTCAGGTCCTCCATCAGGGCGTCGAGGTAGGCCTGGTCGGGATCCCCCGCCTGGATGCGGGCGGCGTAGCGGGCGTGGAGCACCGTGCCCAGCTCCCGCTCGTCCAGGGCGTCCACCGGCACCATCCGGCTGGCCAGGCGATCGGCGAGCTGGAAGGGGGTGCCCAGCAGCCGGGCCGCCGGAGCGAGGGATGGCCGCAGCCGCTGGGGCTGGCCCTGCACCAGCAGGGCGATCAGGCCAGCACCTGCTCCCAGCAGGGTCAGCAGCACGGCCAGACGGGGGGACGGCCGCCGCATCACGGTTCGGGCTCCGGGCCGCCGCTCTCGAAGCGGCTGCGGAAACGGTTGTAGAGGGCATTCATCCCCAGCATCAGCAGGCCGACGCCGATGAACACCACCGCGCGGATGCCGAGATTGGCCTGGGCCATGTCGATGGCCACCAGGCGCAGCAGGCAGGCCCCCAGGGCGATCAGGGCCAGCAACCGGAACTTGCCGTCGCGCAGCACCGCGCTCAGCCCGTAGATGACGAAGGCTTCCGCCGTCCACAGCAGGGTGAGCAGGGCACGGTCGTACCGGAGCCAGAGGTAGTAGGCCACCACGGCGAACAGCGGCAGGTAGAGCCAGCGGTGGGGCCGGTGGCTCACCCGTTCACCGATCCAGCGCAGCGGCCCCCAGGCTTCGCAGGCGGCCAGCTCGGCCGGATCCAGCTGCCCGTGGGTGGTGAGGATGAAGCCGACCTGCAGGGCCATCGTCACCAGGGCGATCTGGCCCGGCTGGAGATACCAGGCCATGGCCGGGGACTGCAGCGTGCTCAGCACGGCGAGCAGGGTGCCCAGGCTCAGCCAGTAGAGCAGCACCGCGTAGATCTGCAGCCGCACGGCGAACAGCCGCCGCACCGGGCGGGTGATCAGCAGCAGGGCCAGGGCCGCCCAGGCCGCCGGCCGCCAGAGCACCGCCAGCTCGCTGAGCACGGTGACCACCAGCGTGAGCAGCAGGGCCTCCAGCAGCAGGGGGCGCAGCCGCTGCCACAGTCGCAGTCTGGCCAGGCCGGAACCCGCTGGGATGAACCACCCGTAGAGCAGCACCGCCAGGGCCAGCAGCTCGATGCCGAGGCGGCCGGGCAGGCTGAGGGCACCGAACTGCACCAGGGCGGGGCTCTGGCTGATCAGCAGCACGTAGCCGATCGCGAAGGCGAGGAGGTAGCCCACCCCGCAGAGCAGGGCATGGCGGGCCTGGGCCACCGGCAGCCGGGCCGCCAGCTCGAGGGCAAGCGGTGCCAGCAGCAGCCAGGCCACCGGAGGAATCAGATTCGAGACCGGTGCCAGCAGCAGCCAGCTCGCCAGCCCGGCGCCGATCCCCAGCAGGTCCACCGCCAGCGGGTGGGGCGGCGTGCCATCGGCAACGGCGCGGCGCCGATCTACCAGCCACAGCAGCAGGGCCAGGGCCGCCAGGGGCGCCTGGATCCGCAGCACCGCAGCCGGGGGCCAGGGCTGGAAGCGCAGCAGCCACAGCCAGAGCAGGCCATGCAGGAGGGCCACGCCGCTGGCGCTGGCGGCTGGAAGACCCGCCGGCCGCCAGCGCCCCGCCTGGCCGAGCAGGCTGCCGAAGGCCACCAGACCCCCCACACCCCGCCAGGGGGCCGGCAGGGCCACACCCACCCCAACGGTGGTGAGGGCCGCGGCCTGCCAGGCGAAGGCCTGGGGCAGGGGCTGGGGGATGGCCGCCGCCTGCAGGCGCCACGCCAGCAGGGCCAGCAGCTGGCCGCCCACCACCAGCGTGGCGGCGCGGCTCTGCACCACCTCGGGCCCCTCCAGCCAGGCGAGCCCCGCGCTGAACAGCAGGGCCAGAGCCGTGAGCTGCAGCAAGGTCCAGGCGCATCGACGGGGGCCTGGGCTGTGGCGCAGGAAGAGGCCCTGGATCACGAGCACCAGGGGCAGCAGGTGCGGCAGCAGCGTCCGCCAGGGCCACACATCCGGCGGCAGCATCCACAGCCAGGTGCCCAGCACCAGCACGGCCGTGGCGGCCATGGCACCGGCCAGCAGCCCCGCCGGTCGACGCCAGCGCCCCAGCAGCAGCGTCAGCTGCAGCAGTGCCGTGGCGCCGATCTCGGGCCAGGGTTGCGGCAGGCAGCCGAGGCTGCCCACCAGCAGCAGGGCCGGGGCCAGCCAGCCCATCAGCTGGGGCCCGGGAACCTCCAGCCCCGCCTTCTGGATCGCCAGCTGCACGCCCAGCAGCGCCGTGCCGCCCGCCAGCAGCAGCACGGCATGGCCCACCAGCTCCTGTGGGGCCGGGCCAGGCCCCAGCACCACCAGCGTCTGCAGGATCCACACCCCGCCGCTGAGGGTGAGCAGCACCCAGGCCAGAGCCCGGCAGCCCCCCCGCTGCCGGTCCCACAGCAGCAGGAGCGCCAGCAGCAGGGGGGGCAGCGTCAGCGCCGCCAGGCTCCCGGGCGGCCAGGGAAGCTGGCTCAGCAGCCGGAGCCAGCTCTGGAGATGGAGCACGGTGATGGCGGCCGCCAGCCCCGGCACCACGCCGGCCAGCTGCCAGTGTCGCCCCAGCAGCAGGGCACCAGCCAGCACGGCCACGCTCAGCGGCGGCTGCCAGGCGGAGGGGGCGATCACGCCCGCGCCCAGCCACAGCAGGGTTGCCGCGATCCAGCCCAGGGCCGGTGCGACCGGCAGGGGTTCGGTCCGCAGCCGTCTCTGCATGGCCAGCGCCAGGCCACCGCAGCCCAGCAGCACCCCGCAGTTCTGCAGGCGCAGCACCAGCACAGTCCCCGGATCCCGGCTGGGCACCCCCGAAGCCAGCAGCACCAGGTGATCCCCCAGCGCCACCAGGGCCAGGGCCGCTCCGGCCACCAGGCTCAGCCACCAGCCCAGTTGCCGGATCACCCCGTCGGGATCGCCATGGCTCAGCAGCAGCACGGCCAGGCACTCCAGCAGCACCACCGCTGCCAGCAGGGTGGCGTTGGCCACCCAGGGCCCCAGGCTCAGCAGGGCAGCGAGCACGAAGACCTGGGCCACCAGCGCGTTGCAGCGCCGCAGCCAGGGCAGCTCCGTGCTCCGCGCCCGCCGGCTCAGCAGGGCCATCAGCCCCGCGGCCATGGCCAGGCCCAGCCCCCGCCCGCCGATCTGGGCCGGCTCGAACAGCAGGGCCAGTCCCAGTCCGCCACTGTTCACCAGTTGCACCGCCAGCGGCAACCCCAGGCCGTGCTGGCGTAGCCGCTGGGGGCGCTGCAGCAGCACGGTGCCGCCGGCGAACACCAGGGCAGCGGCCAGGGCCGCCTGGTTGCGCAGGGAGGCGTCCTCCGTCAGCTGGGGCAGGGCGCGAACCACCCAACTGCCGTGGAAGGTGCCGTAGGCCAGGGCCACCAGCAGCCGGTGCCCGTACCAGGGCCGCCCCAGGGGGAGCACCACCCCCACCACGGCCACCAGGCTGGCCACCGCCAGGATCAGGCCGTTCTGGGGGACCAGCGTGAGTGGCAGCAGGCACACCACCACATGCAGACCGGCCACCGTCTGCTGGGCGGTGGTGGTGGCCAGCAGCAGGTTCACCGCCATGGCCAGGCAGAGCAGGGCCAGGCTCTGGGCCGGATCCTCGATCCACTGCATGCCCAGCTGGGGCAGGCCGCCCGCGGCGGTGCAGGCGAACAGCAGCAAGCCACCGCCACCGCTGCGCATCCAGCTGCTGAGCCGATGCCAGCGGGAGCCCGGCCGCGTCAGCAGGGAGGGCAGGGCCAGGGCGGCGGCGATCAGCAGCGTGGCGACGAATCGCTGCCAGGCGTTGAACTGCAGGGCGACGTTGATCGCGCCGAAGGTCACGCCCACCACCACAACCACCACGCCGAGCAGGCCGGTCCAGTTGGCGATCAGCTGCCGTTCCAGCCGCCGCCAGCGGGCTCGCCAGCGGGGAGGCGGCGTTCGGGGCGCGCGGGGGCGATCCGGTGGGGGCGGAGCCATGGCGGCCCGACGCGGGGCTGGGGTGCCCGCCGGCTCGGACCGCCTGGGCGGGGGTGGAGGCGGTGGCGGCGCTGGTTCGACGGGTCGTACGTCCTGTTGCGCCGGTGGGGGGAGCTCCGGCAGGTAGGCCGTCGGTTCTGTCGGTTCGGCAGCGGCGCTGGCCATCGCGCTGGAGCGGGCCGGTCCGCTGCCCCCCGCCGTGAGCTCATCGAGCTTCAGCTCCAGCCGCTCGAAGCGCATCACCAGCGCCGCCAGCGCCGCCTCCTGCCGTTCCAGGCGCTGCTCCAGCCCCCGCAGCGGGCCTTGGCGATCCTCCCCCTGGGCGGCAGGGAAACGGCTTGGGGTCCGGCTTGGGGTCCCGCTTGGCCGTTCCAGCAGCGTGATCAGTCCGACGACGATCGCCAGGCCGACCAGAAGCACCACGAGGGCCACCGGAGCGCCATCCACACTCCCCCTGGGTTAGGTGGCTTCGAAGCCGCCGGCCAGCCTTGTTACGCCGTACGGGGCGAACGTCAGAAGAATTGGTCGAAGTTGTCGAAGTCCACGGCGCTGAAGGTGCCGTTCTCCACCTGGGCCATCAGCCGCTCCAGCTGCACCCAGAGGGCTCCGGCGGTGCCGATCGAGAGCACGAACGACACCAGCAGGGCAGCACCGGAGGCAAAACCGAACACCTGCAGGCTGCCACCGATGAACAGCGTCACACCGATCACCACACCGATGTAGGGGAGGGTGGTGCTGGCGGTGCCCAGGGGCAGCAGGGCCAGACGGTCCTGTTTCCAGCTCTCGAGCCGGTCCTGCACCAGCCGGGCGAAGGTGAGGCCGCAGAGCACGCCGATCGCCAGGCCCAGCCCCGCCACCAGGTAGGGGGGCTGGATCAGCGGCGCGTACTCCAGCAGGATCTCGCTGGGGTCGAGATCGCCGTAGAACCCGCTCGCCGCATCGAGGCTGGCGTCCTGCAGGTCGATGGGCGCAGGGTCGATCACGGCACGAGCACAGGGGTGGGGCCGACCCTAGGCCGCGGCCAGAGGGTTCAGTCTGGCCAGCAGGCCGCTCGCCAGTTTGCGGGCACTGAAGGTGCGCCGCAGCAGACCGGCGAGGGCCCGCAGATCCTCGGTCTGGAGCCGATCGTCCCGCACCAGGGTGAGCAGCAGCCGCTGCCGCAGGCTGTCCCCTTCCGGGCCGAGCAGGAGCTTCAGGCCAGAGCCCATCACCGGCAGCAGATCAGGGCCCGGCCCGTCGTTCTCCAGCACCGCCAGCAGGCTTTCCAGCCGCTCGATCTGCAGCCTGCCGTCACGGTCGAACAGCACGTCCAGGAGCTTGTCGCGCATCTCGGCGGTGTCGCCGGCCAGCAGGCGGCGGGCCACGTAGGGGTAGGCCACCCGGATGATCTTGAAGTCGGGGTCGAGCCGCAGGGCCAGACCCTCCTGGCTCACCACCGCCCGGATGATCAGGGCGAAACGCACCGGCACCCGGAAGGGGTAGTCGAACACCAGCTCCGAGAAGCGGTCGGTGACCGCCTTGAAGTTGAAGTTGCCCACGTTCTCCCCCAGGGCTCCACCCAGCACTTCCTCCAGGGCGGGGATGATCGGTTCGAGGTCGGCGTCGGGGTTGAGGAAGCCCAGGGCCACGAAGTCCTGCGCCAGGGCCCGGAAGTCCTTGTTGATCAGGTGCACCACCGCGCCGGTGAGGGTGAGCCGGTCGGCATCGCTGATGGAATCCATCATGCCGAAGTCCACGTAGGCCACATGGCCCAGCGGCCCGGTGCGGCCCGGCAGGGCGAAGAGGTTGCCCGGGTGGGGATCGGCGTGGAAGTAGCCGAACTCCAGCAGCTGACGCAGGCCCGCCACCACGCCGGTGCGGATCAGGGCGGTGGGATCGAGATGGCGCGCCTCGAGCACGTGCCGTTCCTGCAGCTTGGTGCCGTGGATCCAGCTGGTGGTGAGCACCCGCCGGGTGCTGAGGCTGCGCTCCACCGCCGGCACCGTCACCTCGGGGTTGTCGCTGAACAGGGCCGCGAAGCGGTCGGCGTTGTCAGCCTCCTTGCGGTAGTCGATCTCGTCGAACAGGGTCTGGCCGAACTCGTCGATGATCTCGTCCAGCCCGAAGCCCAGGTTCAGAGGCAGCAGCGGCGCGCAGAGCACCGCCAGCAGACGGATGATCACCAGATCGCGCCGCAGGATCAGCGGCAGATTGGGGCGCTGCACCTTCACCGCCACCCAGTGGCCGTTGTCGAGCCGGGCCTTGTACACCTGGCCCAGACTGGCGGCCGCCACCGGATAGTCCGGGAAGGTGGCATACAGGGTGCTGGCTGGAGCGCCCAGCTCCTCCTCGATCGTGCGCAGGGCCACCGCCAGGGGGAAGGCGGGCAGGTTGTCCTGGAGCTGGATCAGCTGCTCGAGCCAGTCGCGCCGCACCAGGTCGGGACGGGTGGAGAGGGCCTGTCCCACCTTGATGAAACAGGGGCCCAGGTTGGTGAGGGTCGTGAGGATGCGCTTGCCGAGCCGCTGCTGCACCTGACGGTCGCTGCTGTTGGCCTGCACCACCAGCACCAGGGCGAGGCTGAGCAGCTGCCAGAGCACCGTGCTGAGCCTGCTGACGAACATCCAGGGGCGCGCCAGCAACCAGCGGCGATCCGCCCGGGGGTCGTAGGCCGGTGGCTCCGGAGGCGCCCCAGCGGGCCTCACAGCGGTGGTCAAGGGGATGGCCATGTGGATGGGCAGACTCTAGGAACCACGGCCGGCGCTGGGTCCGCCCCTCGTCCTGACCCCACTGCGCCCCTGCCGTGCACCCCGCTGCGCCCGATGGCGGCGCCCCCACGCTGGTGTTCCCCCGCCTCTCCGTTTCCCATCCTCTGGCGCTGCACCTGCCGGCCCACGGCCGCGGCCGTGGGCTCACGCCGGCACTGGCCCGTCTGCTGCGGGAACGGCCCGGCAGCTGGGATCTGCCTGAGCTGCCGGAGATCGGAGGCCCGCTGGAGGCCGAGGGGCTGGTGGCCGAGGAGCAGCGGGCCTGCGCCGCCCTGCTCGGGGCGGAGCGCTGCTGGTTCGGGGTGAACGGCGCCAGTGGCCTGCTGCAGGCGGCCCTGCTTGCCCTGGCCCCTCCCGGCAGTCGCGTGCTGCTGCCGCGCAACCTGCACCGTTCCCTGCTGCACGCCTGCGTGCTCGGCCAGCTGCAGCCGGTGCTGTTCACGCCTCCCTTCGATCCAGCCACCGGGCTGTGGCTTCCCCCCCGCGCCGAGCACCTCAGCCGGGCGCTCCTGGCCGCCCTGGCCGATGGGCCGCTTGCGGCGGTGGTGCTGGTGAGTCCCACCTACCAGGGATTCGGCGCCGATCTGGAGGCGCTGGTGCCGTTGGTGCATGGGGCCGGCCTGCCGCTGCTGGTGGACCAGGCCCATGGGCAGGGGGAGGCCCTGGCCGCCGGGGCCGACCTGGTGGTGCTCTCCTGCCAGAAGGCTGGCGGCGGCCTCGCCCAGAGTGCCGCCCTGCTGGCCCAGGGGCCGCGGCTGGATGCCGATGCCCTCGCCCGGGCCCTGCTGTGGCTGCAGACCTCCAGTCCGAGCGCCCTGCTGCTGCATTCGGCGGCGATGAGCCTGCGCCATCCCCACAGCGGCGCGGGGCGGCGGCAGCGGAGCCGCGCCCTGGCGATCGCTGCCCAGCTGCGCCGCCGCCTCCGTGCCCTGGCCCTGCCCCTGGTGGACGGCCAGGATCCGCTGCGGCTGGTGCTCCACACCGCTGCCCTCGGCATCAATGGCCTGGAGGCGGATGCCTGGTTGCTGGCCCGGGGGGTGATCGCGGAGCTGCCGGAACCCGGCACCCTCACCTTCTGCCTGGGCACGGCACCGCCGCGGCGGGTGGTGTGGGAGCTCCCCCGGGCCCTGGTGGGCCTGCGCCAGGCCCTGGGGGGCGACCCGCTGCCGGCCTTCTCGCCGCCACCCCTGCCGCCGGTGGCGGAACCGGAGCAGCCCATCGCCACCGCCTGGCGTGCCCCTGCCGAGACGCTGCCCCTGGCAGCGGCAGCAGGGCGCATTGCCGCTGAACCCCTCTGCCCCTATCCGCCGGGGATTCCCCTGCTGATTCCAGGGGAACGGCTGGATGGGGCCAGGGTGGTCTGGCTGCAGCAGCAGCAGCGGCTCTGGCCGGGCCAGATCGCTGATACGGTGAGGGTTGTGAGGAGCTGAGGCCGCGCTGCCGAGCCTGATGGGCCCCGCTCGGCCTGCCAGTGCCCGGCACGGCCTGGGGCCCAGCATGGCCCGACGCCCTGTGCCACCCTGAACCTGCTCCGCCTGTTCTGAAGTCCTGGCCGGTGATCGACGACCCCAGCGCTGCGTCCTCGACCCCGCCCTACCAATGGGACTTCGTCACCCCCGGCCTGCCCGATGGGGCCTTCGACGCGGCACCCGGGTTCAGCCCCACCCCGATGGAACTGCGGGTGATGCTGCTGGCCCACCTGCGGCCCCGGGCTGATTCGCTGGTGTGGGATGTGGGCGGCGGCACCGGCGCCCTGGCCCTCGAAATCGCCCGCCTCATGCCCCGCGGCCAGGTGCACACCCTCGAGCGCGACCCCGAGGCGATCGCGCTGCTGGAGCAGAACCGCCAGCGCTTCGGGATCACCAATCTCCACATCCATGCCGGGGCGGCGCCGGAGGACCTGGCCGCCCTGCCGGGCGCCCCCGACCGGGTGCTGCTGGAGGTCGGCCGCCCCCTCGGCGATGTGCTGCGGCAGGTGTGGGGGGTGCTCCAGCCCGAGGGCAGGCTGGTGATCAGCACCGCCAGCCTGGAGGGGCTGGTGGATGCCACCGACACCCTCGGACAGCTGGCGGCCCGCGACGTGCAGGTGGTGCAGGCCACCGTGCACCGCATGCAGCGACGCGGCAGCCAGGCCAAGCTGGCCGCCGCCGAGCCCCTGTTCCTGATCGCGGCGGAGCGGCCGTGATCCCCCAGCCCCGCACCACCACGTCCCTGCCCCGCCTGGTGAGCGGCTGGGCCGCCGGAGCCTTCGGCTTCGTGGTGGTGATGCTCGGCGGCTGGTGGTTCACCGTGGCGGTGGGGGTGATCGTGCACCTGGGCCTGCTGGAGTTCTTCCGCATGGCCCAGTTCAAGGGCATCCGGCCCGCCACCAAGACCACCCTGGTGGCGGTGCAGCTGCTGCTGGTCACCACCCAGCTGGCCAGCGGCGGCAGCTGGCTGGCGGGCGACGTGGCGGCGGCGGTGCTGCCGGCCTCCGGCGCGGTGATCTGCGGCTGGCTGCTGCTGCAGCCGGTCACCGGCACCATCGCCGACATCGCGGCGTCGGTGTTCGGGCTCTTCTACCTGGGCTTCCTGCCCAGCCACTGGATCAAGCTGCGCGATCTGCCCGAGTCCGGCCTGGCCCTGACCCTGCTGGCCTGCTTCCTGATCGTGGCCACGGACATCGGCTCCTATGCCATCGGCCGGCGCTTCGGGCGGCGGCCCCTGTCGCCGATCTCGCCCGGCAAGACCGTGGAGGGCGCCCTGGGCGGGGTGGGCTGCGCCATGGCCGTGGGGGCCGTGGGCGGCACCTGGATCGGCTGGAGCTGGGGCTGGCTGATCGGCGCCGGCCTGGGCGCCGTGGTGGCCCTCTTCGCCCTGGTGGGGGATCTCACCGAATCGATGATGAAGCGGGACGCGGGCCTGAAGGACTCCGGCGACGCCATCCCGGGCCATGGCGGCATCCTCGATCGGATCGACAGTTACCTGTTCGTGCCGGCGGTGGTGTACTCCCTGGTCACGCTGGTGCTGCCGCTGCTCGGCGCCTAGGGCGTCACCAGGGCTGCTCCTTCCAGCACCACCAGCCCGCCCTCCACCGCGGCGCGCTCGATGGTGATGGCCGGATCCATCGGCAGCAGCAGGGCGGTGGTGCCGTCGGCGCGCCTCAGGGCAATGCTGCCCTGCTCCGCCTGCAGCCGGGTCTCCAGCTCCCGCTCGGGGGCGGCGGCATGGCTCCTGAACACCAGAGAGTCGGGCGGCAGCAGCGTGACCTGCAGGGGCGGCTCGCTGCCCAGCAGCGTCTCGGACAGGCTCACCGCCAGGGGGCGCCAGGACTCCTGGGCCAGCGACCGCTCCAGCCCCTCCGGGCTGAACTGCACCAGGCCCCGGATGCCGAAGGGGTGATCCAGCTGCAGGGGCTGTCCCCGCAGCACCTGGCCCAGCTGCACCTGGATCGGCTCGCTCCGCAGCGTCACGCTCTCCAGCTCCAGCCCCTGGTACCGCACCCGCCTGGCCTGCAGGCGCACGCCCTCGAGATGGCCCCGCAGCAGCTGCAGGGCCGATCCGTCCAGGGCCAGCTCCAGCTGGTCGATGGCGTCGCACTGCTGCCGGATCCAGAGGCGCAGCGCCGCCGCCAGCAGCTGCAGGGCCGGGCCGCTGCGCCGCAGGCCGGCCTCAGCCATGCCCGGCGGCCACGGCGGCTGGCGCCGGGTCGGGACTGTGCCAGGTGCTGGCCACCCGCTCGGGCTGGTCGATGTGGGGGAGATGGCCGCAGTCGGCCAGCTCCTGCACCCGCTCGCCCAGCAGGGCCAGGGCCGCCCGCTTCTGGGGTGGGCGCAGGATGCGGTCGTTGGCGCCCCACAGCACCTGGATCGGCAGTGGCGGCAGCGGCTGTCCGCAACCGGCGAAACCGCCGGAGCGGGCGAAGCGCCGCAGAGCCTCGCCCCATCCCGGCGTGGCCAGGTGCAGCGAGGCGATCTCCAGTTCGGCAGGGCCCACATCCCGATCGGGCTGGGCGAAGGCGCTGCGGCAGAGTCCGCGCCGTACCCCAGGCGAGGCCAGGAAGCGCACGCCCAGCCCGTCGAGCACCGGTGGCAGCGGCATCGGCCGGCCGGTGAGACCGGCTGGAGCCAGCAGCAGCAGCCTGCTGAAGCGGCCAGGCCGGCGCCGGGCCAGTTCCACGGCTACCGAGCCTCCCATCGAGGCCCCGATCAGCCCCAGGGGTTGGGCCGCTTCCCCCTCACCGGCGAGCCCCCGGGCCTCCAGCCCATCGAGCAGGGCCTCCAGATGGGCCAGCACCGCGGCGGGGCCATACGCCGCCTGGGGATCGCGCGGGCAGAAGCCGAAGCCGAACAGGTCCGGGATGATCAGCCGGTGCCGCTCTGCCAGCAGCGGAGCCAGGCGGCGGAACTCCAGGAAGGAGCTGTCGAAGCCGTGCAGCAGCAGCACGGGCGGTCCCTCCCCCAGCACCGCCACGGGCCAGAGCTCGTCGAAGCCCTCCAGCGGCCACCACTGCACAGCCCCGGCCAGACTGCGGCCGAGGGGATCGAGGAGCCGGTGGGCCGCCCGATCCACCAGCTCGCGGCTGGCCTGGTGGCGGATCACGCCGGCCTCCGCTCGCCGCTGCAGGTGCTCACCAGAGCGGCCAGCAGATCGCCGCTGGCCACCGGGAAGGGCAGGTGATGCAGGTCGGAGCCGGGGGCGCAGGCGAAATCACAGGCTGCTGCAGCTCTGCAGGGTGGTGTGGCCCAGCCCCAGCGCGTTGAGGCTGCGGGGAATGCCGAGGCGCTCGAACAGTGGCAGCAGCTGGCGCCGCGCCTGGCCGGCCAGCTGGTTCTGCCCCAGCACCTCCTCCAGCCGCAGCTGCACCAGGATGCCGAAGCCCACCTTTTCGCCGTGGAGGGCGCCGTGGCTGGCGGCCAGCTGGGTGAGGCCGTTGTGCACCGCGTGGGCGGCCACGGTGCGGCAGCGGGCACCGCCGAGGCCGCCGATCAGGCCGGCGCTGAGGGCGCTGGCTTCGGCCACCCGCACCCAGGCCTCACTGGCGGGATCGGCCAGGGCGGTTTCGGCATCGAGCAGGAGCTGGTCGCGCAGCACCCGGGCCATCTGCACCGCCTGCTGAATCAGCCCGTCGCTGCTGCCCCCGGAACTCACCGAGGCTTCGTACCACTTGGCCAGGGCGTCGGCGATGCCGCTGGCCAGGGTGCGGGGCGGGGCCGTGCGCACCAGGGCGTGGTCGAACACCAGCAGCTCCGGACAGCGCCGCAGTTCCACATCCCGCAGAAAGGCCCCTTCCGGGCTGTAGATGTTGGCCAGCGCGGTCCAGCCGGCACAGGTGGCGGCACTGGTGGGCACGGTGATGCAGGCCAGGCCGTGCCGATCGGCGAGCAGCTTGCCGGCATCGAGCACCTTGCCCCCGCCGCAGGCGATCACGGCATCCAGCGGCGGCCCACCCGCCGGATTGCAGAGGGCGGCGCCCAGCCGCTGCAGGTCCGGTTCGCAGCAGTCCCACTGCAGCCGCTCGTGGCGGGCTTCCAGCCCGGCCTGGCGCAGGTCGTTGGCCAGCTGCTCCCGCAGCGGGGCGGTGGCTTCCCCCCGGCCGAGCAGGAGAGGCCGCTGGCAGAGGGCGGTGATCCGCGGCAGGGAGCGCCGCCAGGCCCCCTCGCCTCGGATCACCGCCGCCGGCGCGATGTGGTGGGTCTGACCGTTGGGGGACGCTGCCTGCTGTGGGGTGTGGGTGGCGGACTGGCCGGCCGTGCGCCTGGAACGCTGGGGCATGGCTCAAGTGTAAAGATCCCCCCGCTCCGCCTCAGGCCTGGGGTCCTGTGGCATTGCGGGGGGATGGGGCTGGGCCGCCGGCGTGGCTCGGCGACTCAGGCGCCGGCGCCGGCCAGCTCGGGGATGGCGGGGATGGCGTTCTGCTTGAGGATCACCACCTGCTTGTCGTCGTTGACATCGACAACAGCGGAATCGCCTTCGCCGATCCGGCCGGAGAGGAACTCCTCGGCCAGGGAATCCTCCAGAAGCCGCATCACGGCACGCCGCAGGGGGCGTGCGCCGTAGGAGGGGTTGTAACCCTCCTCCACCAGCCGCTCCTTGAACGCCTCGGTGACGGAGAGGTGGATGCCCTTCTCGTCCATGCGTCCGAACACCTCCTTCAGCATGATCTCGGCGATCTCCTTGACCTCATCGCGGGTGAGCTGGCGGAAGACGATGATCTCGTCGAGCCGGTTGAGGAACTCAGGGCGGAAGTACTGCTTGAGCTCTTCGTTCACCAGGGAGCGGATCCGGTTGTACTGCGTTTCCTCGGCATCGCTGCCGGAGAACTCGAAGCCCAGGCCACCGCCACCTTTCTCGATCACCTTCGAACCGATGTTCGAGGTCATGATGATCAGGGTGTTCTTGAAGTCCACCGTGCGGCCCTTGGAATCGGTGAGGCGGCCGTCTTCCAGAAGCTGCAGCAGCAGGTTGAACACGTCGGGATGGGCCTTCTCGATCTCGTCGAACAGCACCACCGTGTAGGGACGGCGCCGGACGGCTTCGGTGAGCTGGCCCCCTTCGTTGAAGCCCACGTAGCCAGGGGGGGAGCCGATCAGCTTGCTGACCGTGTGGCGCTCCATGAATTCCGACATGTCGAGGCGGATCATCGCCTCCTCGCTGCCGAAGAAGTAGGCCGCCAGCGACTTGGTGAGCTCGGTCTTGCCGACGCCGGTGGGGCCGGAGAAGATGAAGCTGGCGATCGGACGGTTGGGGTTCTTCAGGCCAACCCGCGCCCGGCGGATGGCCCGGGACACGGCCTTGACGGCCTCGTCCTGGCCGATCAGACGCTGGTGGAGGGTCTCCTCCATGTTGAGCAGCTTGGCCGACTCGCTCTCGGTGAGCTTCTGCACCGGCACGCCGGTCCAGGAGGCCACGATGTGGGCGATGTCCTCTTCCGACACCATCGGCGAACGGTCGGCGTCGTCGGTGGCGACCGGAGCGGGAGTCTCGCCGGAGGCTTCGGCAGTGGCCGGTTCCTCATCCTTGCGGGCCTGCAGGATCGTGCGGATCTGCTCCCGCAGCTCCACCTCCCGGTCGCGCAGTTCACCGGCCTTGGTGAAGTCCTGCTCGCGCACGGCCTCCTCCTTCTGCTTCTGCACGGCGCGCAGCTGCTTGTCCACCTCCTTGGCGGCCGGAGGCAGCTTGGAATTCATCAGCCGCACGCGGCTGCCCGCCTCATCGATCAGATCGATGGCCTTGTCGGGCAGGAACCGGTCGGAGATGTAGCGGTCGCCCAGGGTGGCGGCGGCGATCAGGGCCTCGTCGGCGATCTTGAGGCGGTGGTGCTCCTCGTAGCGCTCCTTCAGACCCCGGAGGATCTCGATGGTGTCCTCCACGGAGGGTTCACCCACCATCACCGGCTGGAAGCGCCGCTCGAGGGCGGCGTCGCGTTCGATGTGCTTGCGGTACTCGTCGAGGGTGGTGGCACCGATGCACTGCAGCTCGCCGCGGGCCAGGGCCGGTTTGAGGATGTTGGCGGCGTCGATGGCGCCCTCGGCGGCGCCGGCGCCGATCAGGGTGTGCACCTCGTCGATCACGAGGATGA
This sequence comes from Cyanobium sp. PCC 7001, assembly GCF_000155635.1. Taxonomy (NCBI): domain Bacteria; kingdom Bacillati; phylum Cyanobacteriota; class Cyanophyceae; order Synechococcales; family Prochlorococcaceae; genus Cyanobium; species Cyanobium sp. PCC 7001. Next base: position 1,095,862 of record NZ_DS990556.1, on the reverse strand, counting down.
CATTGCCGGCACCCCGGATCTCCTCCATGATCTTCTTGAGGCGCTCCTCGAACTCGCCCCGGTACTTGGTGCCCGCCACCAGCAGGCCGATGTCCAGGGTGAGCACCCGCTTCTCCTCGAGGATGTCGGGCACGTCGCCGGAGTTGATGCGCTGGGCCAGGCCCTCGGCAATGGCGGTCTTGCCGACGCCGGGCTCGCCGATCAGCACGGGATTGTTCTTGGTGCGGCGGCCGAGGATCTGGATGACCCGCTCGATCTCGTGCTGACGCCCCACAACGGGGTCGAGCTTGCCGTCGGCCGCCTGCTGGGTGAGGTTGCTGCCGAACTCATCGAGGGTGGGGGTCTTGGTGGAGCCCTTGCCGCCACCGCCGGCCGCCACCTCGGCGGTCTCGCCGAGCATGCGGATCACCTGGGTGCGCACCTTGGCGAGATCGACGCCGAGGTTCTCCAGGACACGGGCGGCCACACCCTCGCCCTCACGGATCAGGCCCAGCAGCAGATGCTCGGTGCCGATGTAGTTGTGGCCCAGCTGGCGTGCCTCCTCCAGGGACAGCTCCAGCACCCGCTTGGCCCTGGGGGTGAAGGGAATCTCCACGGCCACGAAGCCGGAGCCTCGGCCGATGATCTTCTCCACCTCGACCCGGGCGTCCTTGAGGTTCACGCCCATCGACTTGAGCACCTTGGCGGCGACGCCGGTGCCTTCCCCGATCAGTCCCAGCAGGATCTGCTCGGTGCCCACGAAGTTGTGCCCAAGGCGGCGGGCCTCTTCCTGGGCCAGCATGATCACCTTGATGGCCTTCTCGGTAAACCGCTCGAACATGGGGCGGGGCCTGGTGCAAGTTGAACCAACCTATCAGGGTTGGACGGATGGTGTGGTTGCCGGACGACCAATGATCAAAAGCCAGTGATTGCAGGCCAGGAGCGGCTTTTCATTGCAACTCAGATCGGCGGATTCAGCCGATTGAGCAATACAAAACGGCGGTTATCCGCACTGCTTAGGCGTGTTGTCCAGCCGTGTTGTCCAGCTCGTGTCCTGCGGACTCCGTCAGGGTGGCCCATTGGATCAGGGCGTCCGCCCCGTCGCGGTAGTAACCGCGACGACGGCCCAGGATCCGGAATCCCAGCTGGCTGTAGAGGCCCAGGGCAGCCGCATTGGTGGCCGCCACCTCGAGGGTGGCGGCCCCGGCCCCCCGTCGCCGGGCTTCGCGCAGCAGGTCCTCCAGCACGCGGCGTCCCAGTCCCTGACGGCGCTGAGAGGGCCGCACCGCCACCAGGGTGATGTGCAGTTCATCCAGCACGAGCGAGCCGCAGGCCATGGCCACCAGCTGCGGGCCGCGCCAGAGGGCCCGCTTCAGCCGCAGGCCGTCGCCGAGTTCCTGCCGCCACTGTGCCGGGGTCCAGAGCCTATCAAGGCTGGCCTGATCCAGCTCCAGGCAGGCCTCGAGGTGATCGGGGCCCAGGGAACCCGGCTGCAGAGCCGGCTGAAGAGGTTTCACCCCAACGTCCTCCCCGCCCGCTTCCGCATGGCCTGTGGGCACGCTCCCACCCAGACCGCTGCCTGGCGCATCACTTCCGTACATTCTGAGGGCAGGAGCGAGCACGGCGGAAGCCCATGGTGATGTCCAGCGAATCCGCCGCCGCGGTGGAGGCCCCCCCGGTTCAGGCAGCCGGACCCGAGCCCTTCGAGCCCGGTCGGGATCCCGCCAGCCCCAACCGCAACCTCACCCCCATCACCACGGAGGTGGATGTCAAGGGCCGCCTGCAGGTGGGTGGCTGTGTGCTCAGCGACCTGGCCCGCACCTTCGGCACACCGTTGTATGTGCTGGATGAGGCCACCCTGCGGGCCAGCTGCCGGGCCTACAGCCGGGCCCTCAGCCAGGCCTACCCGGGCCCCTCGCTGGCGCTCTATGCCTCCAAGGCGAACAGCTCCGTGGCGATCACGGCCCTGGTGGCCCAGGAGGGGCTGGGCCTCGATGCCGTGTCGGCGGGAGAGCTGCTCACGGCCCTGGCGGGCGGCATGCCCCCCGAGCGGATCGTGCTCCACGGCAACAACAAGAGCCTCGAGGAGCTGGCCCTGGCCGCCGACCGCGGCGTCACCGTGGTGGCTGACAACTGGCGTGACATCGAGTTGCTCACCGAGCTGGCCCCGCAGCTGAGGCAGCCGGTGCGGCTGATGCTGCGGTTCACTCCCGGCATCGAGTGCCACACCCACGAGTACATCCGCACGGGCCACCTCGACAGCAAGTTCGGCTTCGACCCCGACCAGCTCGAGACCGTGCTTCAGCACCTGGCGGCCTGCGGCTGGGCGCGCCTCACGGGTCTGCATGCCCACATCGGTTCCCAGATCTTCGAGCTCCAGCCCCATCGCGATCTGGCCGGCGTGATGGCCGACGGCCTGCAGCTCGCCCGCAGCCTCGGCCACCCCGTGACGGATCTCAACGTGGGCGGTGGCCTCGGCATCCGCTACGTGGTCAGCGACGATCCGCCGACCATCGAAGACTGGGTGCGCACCGTGGCCGGGGCGGTGGCCCAGGCCTGCCGCGACCGCAACCTCGAGCTGCCCCGGCTGCTGTGCGAGCCGGGCCGCTCGCTGGTGGCCACGGCGGGACTCACCCTCTACACCGTGGGCAGCCGCAAGACCATTCCCGGCCTGCGCACCTATCTGGCGGTGGATGGGGGCATGAGCGACAACCCCCGACCGATCACCTACCAGTCGCCGTACACAGCGGTGCTGGCCGACCGCCCCGGCGCCGAGGCCAGCGAAACGGTCACCGTGGCCGGCAAGCACTGCGAGTCGGGCGACGTGCTGCTCAAGGACATCGCCCTGCCTCCCGCCACCAGCGGCGACCTGCTGGCGGTGTTCGCCACCGGCGCCTACAACGCCTCGATGGCCTCCAACTACAACCGCATTCCACGGCCGGCGGCGGTGCTGGTGCATGACGGCATGGCCGACCTGGTGCAGCGGCGGGAGCAGCCGGAAGACCTACTGCGCTACGACGTGCTGCCCGCCCGCCTCACGCCGGTAATCTGAGCCGAGGATTGGGTTCAGGCGTGACCGGGCCGTGGCTTGGAGGTTGGCTTCGGCTCGTTGATCTGCGCCTGCTCCTCGACCTGGTCTGCGCCACGGCCCTGGGCGTGGTGGTGCTCGGGCGCGTCACCGAGGCCCGCACGCTCTGGTTGCTGCGGGGCTACCTGCTGCTGGTGGCGATGGCGTGGCTGGTGCAGCGCTACGCCAACCTGCCCCTCACCACCAAACTGGTGGATGCCCTGGTGCTGGCCTGCAGCCTGGCCCTGGCCATCCTCTGGCAGGGGGAACTGCGCCGCCTGATGGAACTGCTCGGCACGGGCCGGCTGGGGGTGCTGTTCGGCAGCCGCCGGCGTGACCAGCTGGCCTCCGGATCGGTGGCGGTGCTCAGTGAGGCGGCGGGACGCCTCTCGCAGGCCCGCCGCGGCGCCCTGATCGTGGTGGATCTCGGCAGCGATCTGCGCCCCGAGGACTTCCTCAACCCGGGCCTGCCGATCGACGGTCAGCTCTCGGTGGATCTGCTGCTCAGTCTGTTCGCGGCGGATACGCCGCTCCATGACGGCGCCGTGCTGGTGAAGGGCAACCGGATCCTGGCGGCCGGAGTGATCCTGCCCCTCTCGCGCCAGGGGCTGAACCGCTACGGCACCCGCCATCTCGCCGCCATGGGCCTCACCGAGCGCTTCGACCGCTGCCTGGCGATCGTGGTGTCCGAGGAAACGGGCACCCTGGCCCTGGCGAGCCAGGGCCGGCTGGAGCGGCCGATCACCAGCAGCCGCCTTCACGATCTGCTCACCCAGTCGCTGGCCCTGGCGGGCGGGCGTAGCGTGGCCAAGGACACGCCGGATACCCGCGGATGAGTCGCGCCCTGGCGACCAGCACCCCCAGGCAGCAGCATCCGTTACCAGCGGGGCTGGACCCTGCCCGTCTGCCCTCCCATGTGGCCGTGATCATGGATGGCAACGGCCGCTGGGCCCGGCGCCGCGGTCTGCCCCGGGTGATGGGGCACCGGGAAGGCGTGGAGGCCCTCAAGCGCACCCTGCGCCTCTGCAGCGACTGGGGAGTGGGAGCCCTCACGGCCTACGCCTTCTCCACCGAGAACTGGAACCGGCCCGGCGAGGAGGTGAACTTCCTGATGGCCCTGTTCGAGCGGGTGCTCGAGCGTGAGATCGAGGGTCTGGAGCGCGAGCAGGTGCGCATCAGCTTCCTCGGGGATCTCGAACCCCTCCCCCACAGGCTGCAGCATCTGATCGCCGATGCCACCGTCCGCACGGCCGGGAACGGCGGCATCCGTTTCAACGTCTGCACCAACTACGGCGGCAGGGCGGAGCTGGTGCGGGCGGCGCGGCGCCTGGCCGAGCGCGCCGCCCGGGGTGAGCTCGATCCAGCCAGCATCGACGAAGGCTGTTTCGCCGCCGAGCTGCACACCGCCGGCCAGCTCGACCCCGATCTGCTGATCCGCACCAGCGGCGAGCAGCGGATCAGCAACTTCCTGCTGTGGCAGCTGGCCTATGCCGAACTGCACATCACCGAGGTGCTCTGGCCGGACTTCAACGCCGAAGCCCTGCTCTCGGCCCTGCTGGATTATCAGAACCGTCAGCGTCGTTTCGGCGGTGTCGACCCGGCCTGCTGAAGGGCCCGGCCCTCCCCTACCCCCCTTGCCTTCCGCTTTGACCACCCGCCCTGCCACGCGGCACGACTGGACCCGCGCCGAGATCCAGACCCTGCTGGAGCTGCCGCTGATGGACCTGCTCTGGCAGGCCCAGCAGGTGCACCGCGCCGCCAATCCCGGCTACCGGGTGCAGCTGGCCTCCCTGCTGAGCGTGAAGACCGGAGGCTGCGAGGAGGACTGCGCCTACTGCCCCCAGTCGATGCACCACAGCAGCGACATGAGCGGCCGGCCGGAGCTGGAGGTGGAACCGGTGCTGGCGCGGGCCCGGGCGGCCCGCGATGCCGGCGCCCACCGCTTCTGCATGGGCTGGGCCTGGCGTGAGATCCGCGATGGGGCCCCGTTCGAGGCGATGCTGCAGATGGTGCGGGGCGTGCGCGAGCTGGGGATGGAGGCCTGCGTCACTGCCGGGATGCTCACCGATGCCCAGGCGGCCCGGCTGGCGGAGGCGGGCCTCACCGCCTACAACCACAATCTCGACACCAGCCCCGAGCACTACGCGCGCATCATCACCACCCGCACCTACCAGGAGCGGCTCGAAACCCTGGCCCGGGTGCGCCGTGCCGGGGTGACCCTCTGCTGTGGCGGCATCATCGGCATGGGCGAGGGGGTGGCTGACCGGGCCGGCCTGCTCCAGGTGCTCGCCACGCTCGATCCCCATCCTGAGAGCGTGCCGATCAACGCTCTGGTGGCGGTGGAGGGCACCCCTCTGGAAGACCAGCCTGCGGTGGATCCGCTGGAGCTGGTGCGCATGGTGGCCACCGCCCGCATCCTCATGCCCCACAGCCGGGTGCGGCTCAGCGCCGGGCGCGAGCAGATGAGCCGGGAGGCCCAGGTGCTCTGCCTGCTGGCCGGGGCTAACTCGATCTTCTACGGCGACACCCTGCTCACCACCGCCAACCCGGCGGCGGCGGCCGACCGGGAGCTGCTGGCCGCAGCGGGCGTGCAGGTGGCGGCGTGAGCCTGCGGGTGGCGGCGTTCTACCGCTTCGCCCCGTTTGCGGCGGCGGAGCTGCCGTCCCTGCGGCGGCGCCTGCTGGCCTGCGGTGAGGAGGCCGGGGTGAAGGGCTCGGTGCTGCTGGCTCCCGAAGGGGTGAACGGCACCGTGAGTGGTCCTGAGGCCGGGGTGGAGGCCCTGCTGCAGGAGCTGCGCGCCGATCCCAGGCTGGCGGCGCTGCGGGAGAAGCGGGCCGCGGCACCGGTGCAACCGTTCCACCGCTTCAAGGTGCGGCTCAAGCGCGAGATCGTCACGATGGGGGACCCGGCCCTGCAGCCGTACCTCGCCACCGCGGTGGGTGCCCATGTGGATCCGCAGGAGTGGGATGCCCTGATCACCGATCCCCGCACCCTGGTGATCGACACCCGCAATGCCTACGAGGTGGCGCTGGGCCGCTTCGAGGGGGCGATCGACCCCGGAACCACCAGCTTCCGGGAGTTCCCCGCCTGGGTGGAGCGGGAGCTGAAGCCCCTGGTGGACCAGCAGCGCCCCGAGGCGATCGCCCTCTACTGCACCGGCGGCATCCGCTGCGAAAAGGCCACGGCCCACCTGCTGCAGCAGGGCTTCGAGGCGGTGCATCACCTGCATGGCGGCATCCTGCGCTACCTGGAGGAGCGGCCGCAGGCCGGCAGTCGCTGGCAGGGCGAGTGCTTCGTGTTCGACCAGCGGGTGGCGGTGAACCACCGGCTCGAGCCGGGTGAGGCCCGCCTCTGCCATGCCTGCCGCCGTCCCCTCACCCCCGCTGACCGCCAGCTGCCCAGCTATGTGGAGGGGGTGAGCTGCCGCCACTGCGAGGGGCAGCGGGGACCCCTCGACCGAGCCCGCTTCGCCGAGCGCCAGAAGCAGATGGCCCTGGCCCGCAGGCGTGGTGAGGCGCACCTCGGCCGGGCCTTCCCGCAGCGATGACCGTGCCCCTGCCGTGACGGCCCAGCTCCAGCTCTACAGCTTTCGCCGCTGTCCCTACGCCATCCGCGCCCGGTTGGCCCTGGCGGCGGCGGGGCTGCGGCCGGGCCGCGGTCTGGAGCTGCGGGAGGTGAGCCTGGGGAGCAAGCCTCCGGAGCTGCTGGAGGCGTCGCCGAAGGGCACGGTGCCGGTGCTGGTGGAGCCCTCGGGGGCAGTGCTCGAGGAGAGCCTGGCGATCATGCGCTGGGCCCTGGCCCGCCGCGATCCCCATGGCTGGCTTGCGTCCGGTGGCGATGCTGCGGCCGCCGAGCAGGAGGCGCTGATCGCCGAGAACGACGGACCCTTCAAGCACCATCTCGATCGCACCAAGTACGCCAGCCGTTTCGGCGCGGAAGGGGACGCGCGGCGAACGGAGCATCGCCAGGAGGCCCTGAGGATCCTCAGCGGCTGGAACCGGCGTCTGCAGGGCGGTGGCTGGCTGCTGGGCCCGCGTCCCAGCCTGGCCGACTGGGCCCTGCTGCCCTTCGTGCGCCAGTTCCGCCTGGCCGACCCGGAAGGGTTTGATGCCCGATCCGATCTGGCGGTGCTGCAGGCCTGGCTGGCCCGATTCCTGCAGGGCCCCGAGCTGGCGGCGGTGATGGCTTCGCCCTGGGCCGAACGCCGGCCCTGGCGCTCGCCCCGTTGGCTCTATCACCTGGCCCTGGAACCGGAGTGGCGCCAGGCGCACCAGGCCGGGATGTATGCCCGTTCCACCCGCGGCCTGGCGCTGGAGGAGGTGGGCTTCATCCACGCCAGCTACGCCCACCAGGTGGAGGCCACGGCGGAGCGCTTCTTCCGGGATGCAGGCCCGCTGGTGCTGCTCACCCTGGATCCCCGGCGGCTGGAGGAGGCAGGCGTGCCCGTGCGGGCCGAGCCCGCCCCCGGCGGTTCGGAGCTCTTCCCCCACCTCTATGGTCCGCTGCCGCTGGAGGCGGTGCTGCGGGCCGATCCCTGGCGCCGCGAACCCCTCCAGCCATGAGCCCTGCCGCCCCCAGCCTCGAGCAGATCGAGCAGGAGGCGGGCCGGCGGCAGCTGCTGCTGCGCCTGCAGGTGGGGCGTCCTGGCGGCGTGGCCTGGAGCCTGCGGGCGGGGGTGGCCCGCCGCGAGGACTCCAGGCTGATCCTGCTGGGGGAGCTGAAGGGCTGGGCCCTGCCCGTGGCGGATGGGCTGCGGCTGGACACGATGCGGGTGCAGGGCGAACGCACCGCGGCGGTGGGGGCACTGATCTGGGCGGCCACCTTTGCCTGGGCGCTGGAGAGAACGCCCTGCCGGCAGGCCCGGCTGCTGGCGATCCGCGATGGCGACCGCCAGCATCGCCGGCTGGTGCGCTACTTCCGTCAGCTGGGGTTCCGGCCGCTGCGGGAGCTCGGAGCCGGCCCGGCCGATCTGCCCGCCAGGCTGGTGTGGGGCGGTGCCGGCCTGCTGATGCAGGGCAGCTGCGCCGAGGGGCTGGCCCGCAGCGGCCGACGCCTGGGGCTCCGGTGTGGCGTGACACAGTGAACGTCCCTGCGCGCCTGGCCGGTGACGAACAACAGCGATGCCCTGAAGGCGGGCCTGATCAGGGTTCTGGTGGTGCTGGGCTCCCTGGCGGGCCTGGCCGTGGTGGTGTGGTCCACCGTGGTGATGCTCGATCTCAAGCACCTCAACACCTCGGGGTTCACCCTGCCCTGATCAGGATCTGCGGCGCTACGACCTGGATCGCTGCGGCCGCCCGGTCCTGGGTTGGATGCGACCTGCTGGTGGGGAGCCCTGACGACAGCGATGGCAATGGTGGCAAGAGGCGATAGCGGTGGTATTGAGTGGGTGTGACCAAGTGGATGTGATCCCGTGGATGTGATCGAGGCGATCGACGCGCGGCGCTCGGTGAAGCAGTTCGATCCGAGCCACCGGTTCAGCGCCGAGGAGGAGCGCCGGTTGCTGGAGGCCACGATCCAGGCCCCCACCAGCTTCAACATCCAGCACTGGCGCTTCGTGATCCTGCGCGATCCGGAGCTGCGGGCCAGGATCCGCCGGGATCACGGCAACGACCAGGCCCAGATCACCGACGCCTCGCTGCTGGTGCTGTTCACGGCGGATGTGAAGGCCTTTGCCAAGAACCCCGAGCGCTACTGGGCCAACGCCCCCAGGGAGGTGGCCGAACTGCTGGTGGGGTGGATGGGTCCGTTCCACGAAGGCCGTGAGTGGCTGCAGCGCGATGAGGCCCAGCGCTCGATCGGCCTGGCCATGCAGACCCTGATGCTGGCGGCCACCGGCATGGGTTACCAGAGCTGCCCGATGATCGGCTTCGACATCGAGAAGGTGGCCGAGCTGATCCAGCTGCCTCCCGATCATGTGATGGGCCCGATGGTGGCGATCGGCAGGGGAACCAAGGAGCCCTGGCCCAAGCCCGGCCAGCTGCCGCTGGAGGAGCTGGTCGTGGAGAACGGTTTTTCCGCGTCCGCCACGACGACGTAGGGCCCAGCGCCTCCCCCCATGTCAGGCCTGTTTGACCTCAGCGGCCGCGTCGCCGTGCTGCTCAACAATGCTGCTGGAAGAGCGCCTTTTGGGGCGAATCATCGACACGTCCTCTCTATTCGCGTTCACATCGGTTGCCGGACGACGTGTGCCCTCAGCCACGAAGAGTGCCCTGCTTGGGCTGGCGCGCGCCAATGCCATCAAACTCGGGCCGTTCGGCATCACAGTGAACTGCCTGGCCCCCGGACCGATTGCCACGGCGTTGTCGGCCGTGAACTTCAGCGAGCAGGCCCTGGACCGCTTCGCCGAGCGAACCGCTCTGGGTCGCTGGGGTGAATGAACCCCGCGAACTGGTGCTGCCCGCCCTGCTTCTCGTCAGTGAGGCCGGCAGCTCCATCACCGGCACGGCTCTTGTCGTGGACGGCGGCGCGATCGTGAAAACGTTCTAGATGGTTGGTGGTATGAAGTCGGCAGTCGACAAGAAGTTGTCAACAAGGATTGAGGCGTTGGGCGATGGTGATCCCGTCGTGGTCATGTCATGAGCATGACCATTTCCTCCTGCGATCGCTGCGATGCCGATGCGGTGGAGCAGCTATTCGTCAGAACGTTTTCCGATTCAGAAGGCGAGGCTGAGGGACGGGCTGTGGGTGCCCTGGCCGGAGAACTCCTGAGGAGCACGCCACACTCCGACCTCTATGGCTTCGTTGCCCGAGACCAGGACGAACTGGTCGGCAGCATCATCCTGTCGCGCATCAGGTTCGAGAGCGCCATCACGGCGTTCCTGCTGGCTCCGGTGGCGATCCGCACCGATTATCAGCGCCGGGGCCTCGGTCAGAGCCTGATCCGGCACGGTCTGGCGGTGTTGAAGCGCGACGGCATCGAGCTTGTGCTCACCTACGGCGATCCCCGCTTCTACGGGAAGGTCGGATTCGCTCCGGTTGACGCGAGCAGGGTGCCAGCTCCTTTCCCCCTGTCCCAGCCGGAAGGTTGGATGGTTCAGTCTCTGTCGGGCGATCCGATCCCGCCGATCCCAGGGTGTTCAAGCTGTGTTCCTGCTCTCTGCAGAGCGGAGGTCTGGTGAGCAGGGCAGCGGCTCCCGGGGCCAATACCCGATGGCCCGCAATCCAGCAGGCGGCAGGCCGGCCCTGCCCACGGCCGGATCGGGCAGGTCTGCATAGCTTGAGGCCAGTGGATCCCCCGCGGACGGATGGCCCTGCACCTCACGCATCCCAACCGCGCTGACGCGGTGCTTCACAGCGAGGAGTCCACCCGCCCCCTGCCCCGCGACCGCTTCCCCCAGCACGGCCAGGAGCCCGCGGCCACCGCGGAGATCATCAGCGACGAGCTGCTGCTCGATGGCAACAGCAAGCAGAACCTCGCCACCTTCTGCCAGACCACCGAGGGCGCCCAGGTGCATGCCCTGATGGATCTGGCCATGGACAAGAACCTGATCGACAAGGACGAGTACCCGCAGACGGCGGAGCTGGAACGCCGCTGTGTGGCCCTGCTGGCTGACCTCTGGCATGCCCCGGCCGGCGCCATCGGCTGCTCCACCATCGGCAGCAGCGAGGCCGCCATGCTGGGTGGGATGGCCGCGAAGTGGCGCTGGCGCGCCCGCCAGCAGGCCGCCGGCAGGCCCACGGACAACCCCAACATGGTGTGCGGCAGCGTGCAGATCTGCTGGCACAAGTTCGCCCGCTACTGGGACATCGAGCTGCGCGAGATCACCATGGAGCCCGGCAAGCTTTGCCTCACCCCGGAGGACGTGCTCAGCCAGGTGGATGAGAACACGATCATGGTGGTGCCCACCCTGGGGGTGACCTATCACGGGCTCTATGAGGATGTGGCCAGCCTCAGTGCCGCCCTCGACGGCCTGCAGCAGCGCTCCGGCCTCGACATTCCCATCCATGTGGATGCGGCCAGTGGGGGCTTTCTGGCGCCCTTCACCGCTCCCCACCTGCCCCCCTGGGATTTCCGGCTGGAGCGGGTGAAGTCGATCAACGCCTCGGGCCACAAGTTCGGCCTCGCCCCCCTGGGGGTGGGCTGGGTGCTGTGGCGGCAGGCGAGCGACCTTCCCAGCGAGCTGGTGTTCAAGGTGAGCTATCTGGGTGGCGACATGCCCACCTTCCAGATCAATTTCTCCCGGCCCGCCGGTCAGGTGATCGCCCAGTACTTCACCTTCGTGCAGCTGGGTCGGGAGGGGTACCGCCGCATCCATGCCGTGTCCCACGCCGTGGCGCAGGTGGTGGCCTCCGCACTGCAGGCGATGCCGCTGTTCGAGGTGCTGCACGATGGCAACCCCCACCGCGGCATCCCCGCCGTGGTGTGGCGGCTGGCGCCGGGGCAGGATCCGGGCTTCAGCCTCTACGACCTGGCCGATCGGCTGCGGGTGCGGGGCTGGCAGGTGCCTGCCTATCCGTTCACGGGCAGCCTCGCCGCCACCCCCTTCCAGCGCATCCTGGTCAAGCGGGGTTTCACGCGGGAAATGGCGGACCTGCTGCTGCAGGACATCCGTCAGGCGGTGGAGCACCTCAGCCGTCATCCCCGGGCGGTGCCCCTCTCCGCCGCCGAAGCGGCCTCCTACAACCACCTGTGAGCCGGGGGCTCCGGGCCATGGGGCGGGCTGTGACGCCGCTGGTTGTGCTGCTGGTGGCCGGGTTGGCGTGCCCCCTGGCGGGGGCCCAGCCCGCCGGCAGCGGCAACCAGGGGACTCCATCCCTGAGCCTGGCCGGTCAGCGCTACTGGCTGCGCTGGGCGAGGGCGGGACAGCACGAGTTCACCCCAGCCGGCCAGGAGGATCTGCGCCGCTGGAGCGAGATGGTCACACTGTGGCGGTACCCCGGCATCACGGCCGAAGAGCAGCTGGCGGCCCACGCCAACCACGTGCTGGCCGCCTATCGCCAGGCCGGAGCCCGCATCCTGCGCACCGCCTCCCTGCCCCGCAAGGCCGGGCAGCCTGCCGAACACCTGATCGTGGCGCGCTTCCAGCGGCCCGGCTTCAGCGAGTTCGCCGCCACTCGCCTGCTCCTGCATCAGGGCCAGGGGGTGGGCCTGATCTACGGCCGCCGCTTCTATGGGCCCCAGGCGGCCGCGCAGCTGGGGGCCTGGGTGCCGCGGCAGGCCGCGGCCATGGAAGCGGCCCTGCTCCAGGCCGACGGGCCCGCCCTGCTCCAGGCGGCGGCGCCCTGAGCGGGGCTGCGGCCGCAGGGCCTGGACTCAGCGTGAGGCTTCGGCGTGGTTCAGCAGCAGGTGCTCGACCTGGTCCAGCGATTCGCCCGCCAGGGCCCGCACCGTTTCGAACTGGCCATCGCCCTCCTCGAGCATGGCCACCGCCACGCGGTCCAGCAGGTCGTCGCGCTGTTCCTTCAGCAGCACCAGCAGCTCCCGTTCGATCAGCTGCTGCAGCACCTGGGCGCGCAGCGAGCCGTTGGAGCCGGTTGCTGCCAGGGTGCCCTGCACCAGTTCCCGCACGAACAGCCGCTGCACCTCATGGCTGCGCAGGAAGCTCTCCACTGCGTTGATCGCCCCGTCCACCACCGTGCGCTCCGGTTCGGCCTCCTCCCCCTGCAGCCGGAACTCCCAGTCGAGATGGCGGCGCTGCCAGCCCGGCTGGTGCAGGTGGGGGGTCACGCTCTGGCTGAAGCTGTCCACCGAGAGTTCGTAGACCCGCTCGGCCAGGCGCTCGCACCAGTCGCGGCCGTGGCGCTGAAGACTGTCATCCAGATCGGTGCGGGCCACGGTGTGACCGCCATGAAAGCTGTGGCAGACGCCATTGGGGCACTCAACCGCCGAGAGGCTCATGCTGAAGAAGGAGCAACGCCCCCACACCTAGCCACGGCCCGAGCCGAGCACCAACAGCGTCTGCACGTTCCGCCAACCTCTGCACGGCCCCCGATCAGGATTCCGATCAGGGCCCCGAGCCAGAGCCGGTAGGGTGCGCCGAGGAAGGAGTCCTGCAGGAGATCCTGTCGATGCGCATCCTCATGGTGCTCACCTCCCACGACCGGTTGGGAGACACCGGCGAGCCGACCGGGTTCTGGCTGGAGGAGCTGGCCGCCCCGTACTACGTGCTCCGCGATGCCGGCGCCGTCGTGACCCTCGCCTCGCCCCTGGGCGGCCAGCCGCCACTGGATCCCAAGAGCAGCGCCCCCGACTTCCAGACGGATGCCACCCGGCGGTTCCAGGCCGACCCTGCCGCTCAGGAGGCCCTGGCCGCCACGCTGCCCCTGGCGCAGGTGCGGGCCGACAGCTTCGAGGCGGTGTTCTTTCCCGGAGGCCATGGTCCCCTCTGGGACCTGGCCCACGACCCCACCGTCCGCGCCCTGATCGAGGCCTTCGTGGCCCAGGGGAAACCCGTGGCGGCCGTATGCCATGCCTCTGCGGTGCTCCAGGCGGCCACCACTCCGGCAGGTGAACCGCTGGTGGCGGGGCGCCGTGTGACGGGCTTCAGCAACAGCGAGGAGGCGGCCGTGGGGCTCACCGAGGTGGTGCCCTTCCTGGTGGAGGACAGACTGAAGGCTCTGGGGGGCCGTTACGCCGCTGCAGCGGACTGGCAGCCCCACGTGCTGGAGGACGGGCCGTTGATCACCGGCCAGAATCCCGCCTCCTCCGATCCGGCGGCCCGGGCCCTGCTGGAGCGGTTGCAGGCCGGGATGGCGGCGCGGGCCTGAACTTCAGGACGACTCCATTTCCAGGATCACGATCGCCATCACACCCACGCCCATGCCCAGATATTGCTGGCGGCTGATGGTTTCTCCATAGAGAAAGCGTGTGGCGATGATCAGCGTGATCACGTTGAACACCACGCAGATGATCGATGCCGTCGCGATGTTGCGGTGGCGGAAGGTGTGGGCAAGCACGGCCATGCCGGCCATGTAGATGGCCATGCCCAGCCAGAAGGCGGGGCGATTCTGCTGGATGATCCATGTCTTGATGGCCAGATCACCGAGGGTGAGGATGACGCCGCCGAGCAGCATCAGGGCCGTTGGACTCAGATTCAGCCACGTCATCACCGATCCCCGTCTCAGCGAACAGAACATCGTCGCCGCGGGTGCCAGGGCTCTCTGAGCGCCAACGCCAGGCAACGCTGCAGTGAGTTCAGGATGAATCCTTCATGGTGCTGGCTTTCCAGTGGCATTCCAGGCGATCGATGATCATGGTTGGTGATCGGGCAGCTTGATCAAGGGCGGCTGGGACAAGCTGTTCGGTCAGATTGGTCAGATCGGTCAGGCTGTTCGGTCAGATTGTTGGATCAGGCTGGTCAGTCCGGATGCTGAGTACGGATGATGGATCAAGTGGTTCGATGGAGCCTGTTGATCCGGCGGTTGTGCACGATTGGACGAACACGATTGGTTGACCAAGTTGGTTGACCAAGATTGGTTGTGCAAGATTCTGGCCATCGAGCACCCATCCAAACTGAAACCTAGCCATGGCTTCTTCGTGCTGCTGAACGTTGGCGTTCAACGTCAACATCTCGTCAACTTCACTCTGATGCCGGAATTCCGTGTCGGCCCGAACGGCTCAGGGGGCAGGGGTGTCGTCCTCGCCGGCGTGGTAGCTGCTGCGCACCAGAGGGCCGCTGCGCACCTGCGCGAAGCCCAGATCCCGGGCCACCGCCGCCAGCCGCTCGAACTCCTCGGGCCGCCAGTAGCGGGCCACGGGCAGGTGGGCCAGCGACGGCCGCAGGTACTGCCCCAGCGTGAGGCGCTGGCAGTCCACGGCCCGCAGGTCCTGGAGGCTGGCCACCACCTCCTCGAAACTCTCCCCCAGACCCAGCATCAGGCCGCTCTTGGTGGGGATCTCAGGCGCCAGCTCCCGGGCCGCCGCGAGCAGCCCCAGGGAGCGCCGGTAGGTGGCGCCGCGTCGTACCTCCCCCTGCAGCCGCTCCACCGTCTCCAGGTTGTGGTTGAAGCACACCGGCGCGGCGGCCAGCACGCTGGCCAGCCGCTGGCGCTGGGCTCGCACAGCAGCCACCGGATCCGCGTTGCCGCCCCAGAAGTCCGGCGTGAGCACCTCGATCGCCACCGCCGGAGTGCGGCGCCGGATCGCCGCCATGGTGGCGGTGAACAGGCCGGCGCCATGGTCGACCAGGTCGTCGCGGGCGACGGCGGTGAGCACCACGTAGCGCAGCTGCAGACTGGCCACCGCTTCGGCCACGCGCTCGGCCTCGCCCCCATCCACCGGCACCGGGGCCAGGCCCTTCTCCACCTGGCAGAAGGCGCAGCTGCGGGTGCAGATCGGTCCGCCCAGCAGGAAGGTGGCGGTGCCGGCGGCGTAGCACTCCCCGCGGTTGGGGCAGCGGCCCTCCTCGCAGATGGTGTGCAGCCGCTGCTGCTTCACCACCCCCTGCACCGCCTCCAGGCGGGACGCCTCCCCGACCGGCCGTCGCAGCCACTCCGGCAGCCGTTCGGCCGGAGGGATCGCGCTGTAGCGGCTGGTGCTTCCGCGGCTGGAGGCGGGGCTCATCGCTGTGGACAGGTCACGGGACGATCACGGGAGGGGCCGCCGGAGACGGAGACGGTGATGGAGCCTGGCTTGGCCTGGGGCGATGGGGCTGGGCGGCCTGCGCTGTGGGGTTCATTCCACCTGCCGCCGCCCTTCGAAGGCCCGGGCCAGGGTCACCTCATCGGCATACTCCAGCTCACTGCCCACCGGCAGGCCGTAGGCGATCCGGCTCACGGTGGTGAAGGGTTTGAGCAGACGGGCCAGGTAGAGGCTGGTGGTGTCCCCCTCCACGCTCGGTGTGAGCGCCAGAATCACTTCCTCCACGCCGTCGGCCGCCACCCGCTGCACCAGGGGCTGGATCTGCAGCAGTTCCGGACCGATGCCGTCCATGGGGGAGATCAGTCCGCCCAGCACGTGGTAGCCCCCTCGGAACTCCCGCGTCCGCTCCATCGCCAGAAGATCGCGGGAATCGGCCACCACGCAGAGCTGGCCGTTGCGCCGTTCCTCGTTGCGGCAGATCTCGCAGAGCGGTTCGGCGGAGAGGTGGAAACAGCGCTGGCATTGCCCCACCTGGCTGCGGGCGGCCAGCAGCGCATCGGCGAAGGCCCGGATCTGCTCCTCGGGCTGGCGCAGCAGATGCAGGGCGAGCCGCTGGGCGGTGCGGGGACCGACCCCGGGCAGTCTCTCGAACTGCTCGATCAGCCGGGCCAGCGGGCGCGTGAAACCGCTCAGGGGGGCCAGCGCAGGTGATCAGACTCTAGGCGGGGCATCCCAGGGGCCGTGTGCGGAGGGGGCGCCGCGCAGAATGGGCCCAGCCTTGCCTGCCCGTCCCCATGACCAGCCACTCCGCACCGGTGCCGCGCCTGCAGCCGCGTTTCCTGCTGCGGGGGGCGGTGGCCCTGCTGCTGGCGCTGGTGCTGGTGGGCTGCAGCGCCGCGGCCGCCGGTCTGAACCGCTACCAGAATCCCGATGGCCGTTTCGCCTTCCTCTACCCCACCGGCTGGACGCGGGTGCAGGTGAGCGAGGGGCCCCAGCTGGTGTTTCACGACCTGATCAACAGCGATGAAACCCTCAGCCTGGTGATCTCCGAGGTGGGCACCGACGGGGATCTCTCCGACCTGGGCAGCGCGGTGGCCGTGGGTGAGCGGCTGCGGCGGGCTGTGATCGCGCCGGAGGGGAGCGGCCGCCAGGCCGAGCTGCTGGAGGCCGACGAGCGCGACCAGGACGGCCGCACCTTCTACGACCTCGAGTACGCCGTCCACCTGGGGGACCGGGACCGTCACGAGCTGGCCACGGTGGTGGTGGACCGGGGGCGCCTCTACACCTTCGCCGCCAGCACCAACGAGATCCGCTGGAACAAGGTGAAGGAGCTGTTCCATCAGGTGGTCACATCCTTCACCCTGCTGGTCTGATCAACGATCCGGTGCCCACGGATCGCCGGACCGGGCCCTGGGATGTGGTGGTGGTGGGTGGTGGGCTTGCCGGTGGCCTGCTGGCCCTCGAGCTGGCTGAGCGATTCTCCTCCGTGCTGGTGCTCGACGCCGGTGACAGCTCGGCCACGGCCCTGAGCTACGGCGTGATGGCCCTGCCGGCGGCGCTCCCCTGGCTCGCGCTGCAGTTGCGCCATGGCGCCCTGGGGCTGCGCTGGCGCTGGGCGCGGCTGGCCAGCGTTCCTGGGGGCGGTCGCGGTCTGGAGCCCCTACTCGAGCGCCTGCCGCTGCCGGTGGCCCAGGTGGAGGCCCCCGCCTTCCTGGCGGCTCTGCCGGCCGCCCTCGCCGCTGCGGGGGTGGAACGGCTCCAGGCCCGGGCAGGCCGGCTGGAGAGCCTGCCGCGCCCCGATGGTTCACCGGGCTGGGCGCTGGCGCTGGAGGAGGACACGGTGCTGGAGGCCCGGCAGGTGGTGCTGGCTGCGGGATCCGGTTGCCGCAGCCTCTGGCCCGAACTGGACCCGCGTCTGCGCACCAGCTGGGCGGGCGTGCTGGAGCTGGACAGGCCACCGCCGCCATCGGTGCGCTGGCCGGCGGAGCTGGTGGTGCCCCGCCGCTTCCAGCGGCTGGAATTGGAGCGCCGTGCGGCGCAACTCACGGAACCCGCTTGGGTGGTGGATGCCGGAGTGGTGAGCACGGGCGGCCGCTGGCTGGCCGGCCAGATCAGCCGGGTGGATCCGCTGTCCGGGCCACCCGATCCTGAGCGGATGGAGGGATGGCTGCGGCGGGGACTGGCGGGACTGGAGCGGCACCTGGGCGCCGCCGCCGGCCGCTACCTGCAGGTGCCGGTGCCCTTCTGCACCGATGCGGTGCCCCTGGTGGGTGCGGTGCCCGGGGCCGATGGGCTGTGGGTGTTCACTGGCTTCACCGCCGCCTTCAGCCAGGTGCCCGGGAAGGCGCGCGCTCTGGCCAGGGCGATCCCTCAGTAGAGGTAGCGGTTGTCGAAACCGGGATCGGCCGCGTCCCCGGCCCTGGGCCAATCGGCCTCCCAGTAGCTGATGCCGTTGAGCATGAAGGGCCGGCCCCCCAGCCGTTCGGTCTTGAGTTCGGTGGTGCCCATGGCGGTGATCAGGCCACCCAGTTCCATCGGGCCGAGGTCGGTCTTCACGTCCTTGCCGCCCGCGTTCAGCAGCACGGGCAGGCGCACCAGATTCTCCGGCCTGGTGAGCTTCCTGAACAGGGCCTTGAGGGCCAGCTGCTGGCGCTCGATCCGGCCGATGTCGCCCCACTCGTCATGGCGGAAGCGCAGGAATCCCTCCAGGTCGTTGCCCTTCAGCAGCTGGGGGCCAGGCTGGAGATCGATGTACAGCCCCTGGCTGCGATCGGTGTAGCGCATGCGCTTGGGCACATCCACTTCAATGCCCCCGAGGGCATCGGCCATGTGGCGGATCGCCCGCAGGTTCACCACCACGTGATGGGTGATCGGCCGGCCCAGCTTGCGGGAGAGCTCCTGCTCCAGCAGATCGGTGCCGCCGATGGCATAGAGGGCGTTGATCTTCTGGGGCCCGTAACCCTCCGGTTCGATGTAGGTGTCGCGGGGGACCTGGGTGATGTGGGTGGTGCCGCCCTCGATCCTCAGGGTGGCGATCACATCGGTGTTGCCCCCGCCCACATCGGTGCCGAGCACGAGGATGTTCTGATCGCCGATCCCCCGCCAGGCGGTGAAGGGATTGGTGATGCGGGGGTTCTCCGGCAGCTGGGCCCCGCTCAGCCAGTCCGCCAGCGGCATCGAGGCCAGAAGCCCTCCACCCATCCCGATCAGCATCGCCAGCAGCACCGGTGCGCGCCGCCGCCGCCGTGGGGGCGGTCGATGGGGAGCCTGCGGGCGCGCCGACGTCTTCATCCCGAAAAGCTATTCCACGGCAGCGACGCGGCCGGTCGCCGTTGAGCCGGTTGCTGCGGCTGCCCTCAGAGGGTGAGGGCCTCATCCCGCCGCAGCCCCGCCTGCACCCGCCAGAGATTGGCGTAGGCCCCCTCGGCGGCGATCAGCTGGTCGTGGCGGCCGCTCTCCACGATCCGGCCGTGTTCCATCACCACGATGCGGTCGGCATGGCGCACCGTGGAGAGGCGATGGGCGATCACCAGGGTGGTGCGCTCGGCGGTGATCTGCTCCAGGGACCGCTGGATCGCGGCCTCGGTGTCGTTGTCCACGGCGGCGGTGGCCTCATCGAGCACCAGCACCGGCGGATTCTTGAGGATGGCCCGGGCCAGGGCGATGCGCTGCCGCTGGCCGCCGGAGAGGCGCTGGCCCCGCTCTCCCACCACCGTGGCGTAGCCCTGGGGCAGGGCCCGGATGAAGGCATCCGCCTCGGCCAGCCGGGCGGCCGCCTCGATCGCGTCGCCGCCGGCCTGGAAGCTGCCGTAGGCGATGTTCTCGGCCACGGTGCCGTGGAAGAGGAACACCTCCTGGCTCACCAGTCCGATCGCCTGGCGCAGGTCGTCGAGCCGCAGGGCGCTGATCGGGATGCCATCCAGCCGGATCTCACCGGCCTGGATGTCGTAGAGCCGCAGCAGCAGCTTCACGATTGTGCTCTTGCCGGATCCGGTGGAGCCCACGATCCCCAGGGTGCTGCCGGCCGGGATTGCCAGGTCGAAACGCCGCAGCAGCGGATCGCGGCCCGGGTAGGCGAAGTCCACCCCCTCGAAGCGGATCTCACCCCGCACATGGTCCAGGGGCAGCCTGCGCTCTCCGCCGGGAATGGTCACGGGGGTGTCGAGCAGATCCAGCACCCGGTTGGTGGAGGCCATCGCCCGCTGGTAGTCGTCGAGGGTGCGGCCCAGGGTGGTGAGGGGCCAGAGCAGCCGCTGGGTGATGAACACCAGGAAGGCGTAGGTGCCGGTGGCGATTGTGCCGCGCCAGGCCTGCAGTCCGCCGATCACCAGGATGGCGATGAAGGCGAACAGGATCGCGTAGCGGATCAGGGGAACGAAGGCGGCGGAGAGGCTGATCGCCCGGCGGTTGGCCAGCCGGTAGGCCTGGCTCTGCTGGCGCAGCCGCTCCAGCTCCCAGTCCTCGGCGGTGTAGCTCTTGATCGTGAGCATCCCGCCGAGGTTGGTGCTCAGACGGCTGGCCAGATCCCCCGCCTGCTGGCGCACGGCGGCATAGCGGGGGGCCAGCCGCTTCTGGAAGCGCAGCGAGCCCCACAGGATCACGGGGATCGGGATGAACGACACCCCGGCCACCGCCGGAGAGAGCACCACCATGGCGCCACCCACCGCCAGCACGGTGGTGATCAGCTGCAGGATCTCATTGGCGCCGTGGTCGAGGAAGCGCTCCAGCTGGTTGATGTCGTCGTTGAGCACGGCCATCAGACGGCCGCTGCTGCTCGTTTCGAAGTAGGCCATCTCCAGCTTCTGGAGATGGTCGTAGGCCTCGAGCCGCAGCTCGTGCTGCACGGTCTGGGCCAGGTTGCGCCACAGCACCCCGTAGAGGTATTCGAACAGGGATTCGGCGCTCCAGATCAGGAAGGAGAGCACCGCCAGCACGCCCAGCTGACCGGGCACGCTGCCCACGCCGAAGCGGCTCAGCCAGGCCGTGTTCTGCTGCACCACCACATCCACGGCCAGGCCGATCAGCACCGGTGGCGCCAGATCGAACAGCTTGTTGAGCACCGAGCAGGTAGCCGCCAGGCTCACCAGGCGTCGATGGGGCCGCAGGGCGGTGAGCAGCCGCTGCAGGGCCGAGGGGGAGGCCGGAGCCTGGGGAGCCATGGGCGTCGTCGCGATGCGGATTCACGCAGGGCCCACTCTCCCGCGCCGGGGTCCGCTCCGCCCCGGGCCGGCCATGGGCCAGGCGCGGGGGGCGGAGTGGGGGATTTCCGGGATCAGATCGGCTCCGCCGGCCCGGCGATCACATCACCAACGGTTGCCGCCGCCACCGCCACCGCCACCGCCACCGCCACCTCCGCCGTAGCCGCCGCCACCACCGCCGCGGTTCCCGCCGCCGTAGCCGCCGCGGTTGCCGCCGCCTCCTTCCCGCGGAGTGGCCTTGTTGACGCGGATCATCCGACCCATCCACTCCACGTCCTGGAGATCGTCGATCGCCTTCTGTTCGTCGGCGTCGTTGGCGAGTTCAACAAAGGCGAAGCCGCGCTTGCGGCCGGTCTCGCGGTCGAGCGGAAGGCTGCACTGACGCACCTCTCCGTACTGGCCGAAGAGATCGAGCAGGTCCTCGCGTTCTGCCTGGAACGAGAGGTTGCCAACGTAGATGGTCATTAATGGAGCAAAACCTGGAACTGATTCGGGAGATGCTGCGAGTCCCAGGGAGGGCCAGGGATGGCTGGACGACCCATGAGGGCGCAAGAACGCCTGGAATCGCCCACCAGCCTAGGGCTTGCCCTGCCGGACTATGGCGAAGATTGAAGGTGTTGTGAAAAGACCCTGTAGAAGCGCGGGCGATCCCCAAGACTGGTTCATTGTCAGCAAATCCTGATCCGATCCCGAAGCAGAGATGACGGCCCCTGTCCCCTGGAGCCTCGCCTGGAGCGAGGATGGAGAGCTGGCTCCGCAGGATCGATTCGACCTTCTGCAGAGCCTTGTGCTGAGCGAAACCGAGGAGGTGCAGGCCTCCCTGATCGCCGCTGTGGAAACCATGGCGGTCACCGACATCACCACCTGCACCTGTGCCTCGGTGACCCGCCTCTGTGCCTGAACCCCCGGAACGCCCGGGGGTCGCCGTCCAGCCTCAGCCCCGGAAGCGGGAAATCTGAAGAGGCTTGTTCAGGACCCTGAGGTTGCGCAGGCCCTGGAAGATGTCTTCCGGCATCCCCTTGGGCAGATCGATGATGCTGTGGGTGTCGAAGATCTGAATCCGGCCGATCGCCCGGCCCTGGAGCCCCGTCTCGTTGGCGATCGCGCCCACCAGGTTGCCGGGTTTGATGCGGTCCCGCCAGCCGAGCTCAACCCGGAAGCGCTCCATGTCGGGCTCGGGGGCGCCCACGGGTCGCTCGCTGCGGCCCCGGCGCGGCTCCCGGTTGCCGAAGTCCCTGCCATCGCGGCTCTCGCGGCCGTCACGGCGGTTCGGACCCTGGGAGCGCACCTGGGTGAAGTCGTCATTGCCGTGCAGCAGCAGCGGCTTGCCGCCGAGGCTGAGCTCCAGGGCGGCCAGGGCCAGCTGCTCCGGGGTGCAGGTCTGTTCCTGGGCCACCCGCTGCACGATCTCACTGAGCAGGGCCTGCTCCTCGGGGCTCACCGCGCTCTTGTGCAGGGCGTTGGTGAGGCGCTGGCGCAGGCGATCGAGCCGGTTCTGGTTGATGGTGGCGTTGCTGGGCACCTCCATCGGTTCGATCGGCTTGCCCGCGGCCCGCTCGAGTCCGCCGAGGAAACGGCGCTCCCGGGGGGTGAGGAAGAGGATGGCCTCACCGCTGCGACCGGCCCTGCCGGTGCGGCCGATGCGGTGCACGTAGGCCTCCCCGTCGAAGGGGATGTCGTAGTTGATCACCAGGCCGATCCGCTCCACGTCAAGGCCCCTGGCGGCCACGTCGGTGGCCACGAGCACGTCCACCTGGCCGTTCTTGAGCCGTTCGATCGTGCGCTCCCGCTGGGCCTGGGGAACGTCGCCGTTGAGCACGGCCACGTCATAACCGTGGGCTTCCAGCGATTCGGCCACGGTGAGGGTGATGGCCTTGGTGCGGGCGAAGATGATCACGCCCTCGCTGGTCTCGCTCTCCAGCACCCGCTCCAGGGCGGCGAGCTTGAGCGGGGCGGGCACCGTGAGGAAACGCTGACGGATGCGGCTGGCATCCGCGGCCTTGGTCCTGATGGTGATCTCGGCGGGACCGTTGAGGTACTGCTGGGAGATCCGCCGGATCTCGGCGGGCATCGTGGCGGAGAACAGCACCACCTGGCGCTGTTCGGGCAGCTGGCCCAGCACCCACTCCACATCGTCGATGAAGCCCATCCGCAGCATCTCATCGGCCTCGTCCAGCACCAGCGAGCGCAGTTCGGAGAGGTCGAGGGTGCCCTGGCGCATGTGATCCATCACCCGGCCAGGGGTGCCCACCACGACCTGGGCACCGCGGCGCAGATGGTGGATCTGGTCGCGGAAGTCGGCGCCGCCATACACGGCCACCGTGCGCACCTGGGGCAGCTGGGCGGCGTAGCTGTTGAACGATTCGGCCACCTGCAGGGCCAGTTCCCGCGTCGGGGCGAGCACCAGCACCTGGGGTTTGCGCTGCTCGGCATCGAGGCCCGCCAGCAGCGGCAGGGCGAAGGCGGCGGTCTTGCCGGTGCCGGTCTGGGCCTGGCCCACCAGATCCCGGCCCAGCATCAGCTCGGGAATGGCGGCCTTCTGGATCGGGGAGGGCTCGCTGTAGCCGATGGCGGCGAGGGCCTCGAGGATCTCGGGGCCGAAGCCGAAGCCGGCGAACCCGCCGGTGGGCGCGTCGGCCTGGGGGCCGGACTCGGGGGAGGCAGAGGGAAGGCTCTGGCTGGGATCGCCCACGGCGGATGCGCTCAGCGAGGGGTCGGCGAGGGATTCAGAGCACACGGAAGCGGTGCCGCTGATCGGTTCAGTCACGGAAGTCAATGGGGCCTGCACAGGCCGGAGCCTGATGTGATCCTTCTACGCAGGCTGGCAGTGACCAGAGGCTGAATGGCTCTGGGTCGCAAGGTGGAGTCGTCGCTGTTGGCTCCCGCCGTTCGATGACGTTCACGACGGTGAGGCTGGGCGTTGGGCCGATTGCCTTGCTGTCGATGCTTCGCGCCTGATGCGCTTAGGTCCTTGTAAGTACGCGTTAGGGGCGCAGTACTGCCGTGCCCTTGAAAAAGGGTGAAAACAGACACTAACACCTGAACCTCCCGCGTCCACAGTCAGCGCCCGTAGTCGTCGGCCAGCCGCTCGATGTCCTCCTCGCTGAGGATCTCGCCGCGCTGCACCTCCACGATCACCAGCGGACCTGCCCCCACGGCATGGGCACGATGCACCGCACCGAGGGGGATCCACAGGCTCGTGCCGGGTTGGGCAGCCACGGTGCTGCCCTCCACCTCCAGCTCCCCCTCGCCGGCCACCACCACCCAGTGTTCGCAGCGGTGGCGGTGGCGCTGCCGGCTCAGCCGCTGACCCGGCTCCAGCTGCAGACGCTTCACCCGGTAGCCGGGTCCCTCTCCCAGGGTCTCGAACCACCCCCAGGGGCGCAGCACCCGCTGCGTGGGCTGGTCGGGGTGGTGAGATCGATCGGGAGGAAGGGATGGCATGGCACCAGTCTGGGGACCTCAGGGCGCCGGGGTGATGGGCGGGGTGATCAACTGGGCCTGCTGCCGAGCCCGGGTGAGGGCGGTGTAGAGCAGCCGGTCGGTGGGACGGCTGCTGTCCGGCATCAGCACCCACACCTCCAGGGCCTCGCTGCCCTGGGCCTTGTGCACGGTGAGCGCCAGGGCAGGCTGGGGATCCGGCAGCTGGGCCGGGTGCAGCCAGAGCAGCTCCCCGTCACCGCCTGGCGCGAACAGCACCCGCCGGCCTTCACCGCCTGGGCTTCGGCCGGCCCCGGCAGCAGCGGCGGCACCCACCAGGATGCCCACGTCTCCATTGGCCAGCCCCAGGTCGCCGAGATTGCGCTGGCAGAGCACCGGTGTGCCGATCGGCCAGGCCTGGATCGGCTGCTCCACGGTGTCACCCAGGAGGGCCCGGTGGACGGCCTCCACGCCCCAGCGCCCCCGCCGCACGGGGCTCAGCACCAGCAGGGTGTCGAGCTCCTGCAGCAGGGCCCGTGCGGCGGAGCGATCGCCCGGCTCCAGGCTCAGGGCCAGCCGCTGCAGCTGCAGCTGGTGCTGCCGCAGCCGCTCCAGCAGCTCCGGAGGCAGGCGCCGTGGTGAGGCGGGCCGCCAGCCGAGGTTGGCGTTGGCCGGCAGCTGCTCCAGGGTGGAGCGGAGGCCGCGCCAGCTGGTGGCGGCCCCCAGCTCGCCCGGCTCGGCGCCCTGGCGCCGCAGCTGCCCTGCCACCTGGGCGATGGCCCCGTTGTTGCGGTAGGTGGTGCGCAGCTCCACCACGGCACCGCCCAGGGCGCCCCGCCAGCGGGGGCTCTGGAGTTCCACCAGCACGGCCCCCGGCCGCACCGGCGGCAGCTGGGCGGCATCGCCGACGAGCACGAGGCGGCAACGGGCCGGCAGGGCGTCCAGCACGGCGCCCATCAGGGCCAGATCCACCATCGACACCTCGTCGATCACCAGCAGGTCGAGCTCGAGCGGGTGGTGGCGGTGGCGTGCGAACCGCTCGCCCTGGCTCTCCAGCAGCCGGTGCAGCGTGCTGCAGGGCAGGGCAAGGCCGCTCCCGGCGCCGGCGATGGCGGCCCGCAGCCGTGCCGCCGCCTTGCCGGTGGGCGCCGCCAGCTGCATCCGCGCCCCGGGGGCGTGGGCCCGCAGAGCCGCCAGCATGCGGGTCACGGTGCTGGTCTTGCCGGTGCCCGGACCGCCTTCGAGCAGCACCAGCCCGTAGTGCAGCACCGCTGCCACCGCCCGGCGCTGTTCGGCGTCGAGGCCCTCGCCGTGCCCGGCGGCCTGCTGCCTGGCCTGCTCGAGGCTGCAGGGGTGCGCGGCGGCCGGTCCGGCCCGCCGGCCCAGGCTCTCCAGCACCCCCTGCCGCTGCTGGTGCCAGCGCCGCCAGAGCAGGCGATCGCCGTCGAGCACCAGCGGACTCCACGGCCCGCTGCACAGCGGCGATGCGGCCAGGTGCCGCCGCTGCTCCGGGTCGGGAAGTGGCAGCTCCAGCTCTCCATCGGCCAGGGCCCGCGCCATGGCGTCGATCACCGCCGGGATGGCCGGATCGGCTGGGCAGCCGTACAGGCGCGGCAGGGCCTCCGCCAGCCCCCCCGCCACGGCCTCCAGCCAGGCGGGACTCTGCGGCAGTGGGCTGGAGTCCGTCATGCGGCTGTCTCCCTGGAGCGGGCCAGGGCCGGGTTCAGGGCCCGGTCGAGGGCCAGCAGGCGCTCCAGCGGTGGACACTCCACGGCCAGGCCCGGCAGCACCGCGCCTTCTCCAGCCCGCTGCCGGAGCGCTTCCGACGGCTCCGCAAGGCCGCGCAGGAACACGTAGGCATAGCCGCCCAGGTGGCGGGCCGGGTCGTAGCCCCGCAGACGCCAGCGCAGGTACCGGTGCAGCGCCACCAGGTAGAGATGGGCCTGCAGGGGGTAGTGGTTGGCGGCCATCAGGGCGGCGAGCGCCGCGGCTCCGTAGTGCCGCGGGCCGCAGTGCAGGGGCTGGCCGTCGGCTCCACGTTCGCCGAGCCAGTTGCTCTTCCAGTCGGCCACCCACCAGCGGCCCTGATGGCAGAACACCAGATCGATCGAGCCCGTGAGGAAGCCGCGGCCCTGCACGGACAGCGCCGCCAGCTGGTCGGCGTAGCCGGCCCCGAAGCTGCCGCCCGGGTGGTCGCGGAAGGGGCGGGCCAGGGAGTCGCTGGTGACCGGGCCCAGGGTGAGATCGAAGTTCATCTCGTTGATGCGGGATCCGCGCTCCAGCCCGGCCAGCCGGAAGTCGCCGAGGGGCCCGCCCATCGGGCTCAGCCGCAGGCGCTCCACGCCGCTGAGCACGTCCTCCAGATGGTCACGGCCGATGCCGCTGCGCTCCAGCTCCCGCCGCACCGCCTCGGACTGCTGCGTGGCCGGACGCTGGTAGTCGAGGCTTTCGAGGATCCGGTGCAGACAGTCGCCGGCCCGGGACCCCCGCGGGATGTCCGCCAGCGGACTCTCCCCGGGCCAGGGCTCCTGGTCCACGGCCGCCAGCTCGGGTTCCCTCGCCAGAGCATCCGTTTCCCGCCCCTCCTCCAGGGCCTGGGGAGCGGCGGCGTGGCTGCCCCGGGTCCAGCTGGTGTAGCTGCTGCGGCCCCAGCTGTGATCGAGGCGCCGCTGCGGCACCGGCCCCAGCGTCAGGGGTTCCGTTGCGGTGGCTGGGGGTCTCCCCGGGAGTGGCCCGGCGGCGGGAGGCACCGTCATCAGCACCATCGGCACCTGGCGCGCGGCCAGCCCCAGCTCCAGGGCCTGGCGCAGTTCCCCATCCCCCTGGGTGGCGTAGGGGTCATCATCGGCATCCGCAAGGGCAGCCTGGGCCGCCAGCAGCCAGGGATGCAGGGGGTTGCCCGCCTGCCCCTTCACCGGACCCCAGGCCAGCAGCAGGCGTCGCTTGGCCCGGGTGCAGGCCACATAGGCGCGCCGCTCCGCCTCCTGCAGCTCCGCCGCCCGGTGCTGCTCCAGGGCCTGGTGGCCCCGGCCCCAGCGGCTGCCCAGGTGCAGGTCGAGCACCGGGCCCGTGCGATCGGAGGGCTGCCAGCGCAGGCCCAGGCCCCTGGGATTGGCATGGGGAGCCTTCCACAGGTACGGGCAGATCACCACGGGGTATTCGAGGCCCTTGCTGCGGTGCACCGTCACCACCCACACCGCCTCATCCTCCACATCGCTGTTGGGCTGGTGGCTCTCCGGGGGGGAGGGGTCCGGCGCCAGACGCCGCTGCCGCAACCACTCCGCAGCGGCGTCCGCCCCCAGCTGGTCGGTGTGGATCCGCTCCTGCAGCAACAGGGCGCACTGGTTGAGATCGGCCAGCACCCGGCCCTCCAGTCCAAGCCTGGCCAGCCCCTCGTCGTCGAGCAGCGCCGCCAGCACCCCCAGCAGCCCCAGTCGCGGCAGCCCGTCGCGGCCCCGCAGCAGTTTCTCGCTCAGCGCACTCCACTGCTCCGCCCCGGCGGCGGCGATGGCGCCGGCACTCCAGCCCAGCAGCGGTGATGCCGCCAGCAGCCGCAGGCGGCGGGGATCGCCGGGATGGGCCAGGCCATCGAGCAGCCGCTGCAGCGCCGTGGCGCCATCGCTGGCGAACACATCCCCATCGCTCACCAGCCGGCTGGCGATGCCGGCGCGGGCCAGGGCCACCCGCAGCTGGCCGGCCTGGCGATGGGTGCTCACCAGCAGACAGAGATCAGCGGGCGCTTCTCCGGTCCGGATCTCGGCGGCCACCAGCCTGGCCACCCGATCCGGCAGCTCCTGCTCCACGGCGGAGGTGGTGGGGGGCGCCTCGCCGGCCGGCCGGTCGCTGCCCAGCCAGAGCAGGGACAGCGTTGGGGCATCCCCGCCCTCCCCCCCTGGGGCGGACCACCCAGATGGGGAGGGCGGGGGCTGCACCGGCGGAACCGCCAGGCCCGAGCGCGGCAGGCCTGGCGCCATCAGGGCATTGAGGCCGGCGATGAGGGAGGGGGTGGCGCGGTAGTTGGTGTCGAGGCGGCTGATGCCGCCATCGGCCGCGGCCTGCCGGTAGGCCAGCCGGTAGGTGGCCAGTTCGCCGCCGCGGAAGCGGTAGATGGCCTGCTTGGGATCACCCACCAGCACCAGTCGGTGCCGCCGGGCGTCGAAGGCCCGGCTCAGGATCCGCCACTGGATCGGGTCGGTGTCCTGGAATTCATCCACCAGCACGGCGCTGTAGCGCTCCCCCACGGCGTCCAGCAGGGGGCACGGCGCCTCGGGGTCGTCACCCGGATCCAGGCTTTCGAGCAGCTGGCCGTAGCCCATGCGCCCCTGGCGCTCGCGTCGGTGCGCCAGCTCGCGGCGGCCCCAGTGGGCGGCGTGCAGGAGCACGGCCTCCGCCGGCCCTTCCCGGAGGTCGGCCACCGCTTCCAGCAGGGGCCGCTGGGGGAGGCTCGGTTCCCTGGCCGCCGGGCCCGATGCGGTGGCCTCGATCGGCCGCGCCACCTTCAGGAAGGCACCGGGATGGAAGTACTCCTTCAGCTCCTTCTGCTCGAGGGTGGCGGCGTAGTCCCCCTTGCTGCCCTGGTGCTGGATCCACTGGCTCAGGGCCTGGCAGCGGTCCTTCCGGGGTTTGGGGCTGTAGGGGGTGGTCTTGCTGGCCCCCAGGTCACGCCAGTGCCCGGCCGCGGCGCGCAGCTCCGCCTCCAGGGCCTCGCCGTGCTGCTGCCACAGCAGCTGAAACCGGTCCCAGCGGCTCTGCCACAGGCTCTCCAGCTGCGGGGCCAGGGGCTGGTCTGCCTCCATGCCGTCCGGCAACGGATCCACCGCCAGGGCCGGATCGCCATCCAGCGTCTGCAGCACATCCACCAGCGCCTCCGGACCCTTCACCAGGCGCTGCACCCCGTCGAGCAGGTGCGGCGGCAGGGCAAGCACCTGCTGGCGCCAGTAGTCGTGGCACACCTGGCGCACCAGCGGTGCGGCGTCGCTGTCGAGCTGGAGCTCCGGCGGTTGGCCCGCTTCCAGGGCCTGGCGCTGCAGGGTGCGCAGGCAGAAGCCATGGATGGTGGTGATGTCGGCGCCATCCAGGTCCTCCAGGGCCAGCAGCAGCGGCGCCCGCAGCAGGGCGGCCCGGGGCCGTGCCCACTGCAGCCAGGCCTCCAGGCTGGGATCAACCGGGTTCCCGGTCTCGACGGCCGCCTCCCCGCGATCGAGGTGGCCGAGGGCTGTTTGCAGACGCTGCCCGATCCTGTCCCGCAGCTCCGCGGCTGCCGCATTGGTGAAGGTCACCACCAGCAGCTGACGCAGCGGCACCTCGGCCTCACTCACGTACCGGAGCACCAGATGGGCCAGGGAGAAGGTCTTGCCCGTGCCGGCGCTGGCCTCGAGCAGCCGCAGGCCCGGCTCGAGCGGAAAGGTGTGGGCCTCGAAGCGGCTGGTCATGCCCGGTGCTCCAGCAGACCACCGAGCAGCTCCTCCGCCCTGGCTTCGGCTGCGTCCTCCAGCAGCTGGCCGGCGGGGAGATCCCGGCCGAAGCAGAGGGCCTGCTCGGGCTCCTCCCGTTCCCCCCGCAGCTGAAACGTTCCCTCCCAGCAGTCGACGGCGGCGGATCGGCCGCGGCTGAGCAGAGCCCAGCCGGTCTCTGGCGGCACCGGCCAGCAGCGGTGCCGCCAGCGCTCCCGCAGGGCGGCGAGCCGCGCCAGCTCGCTCCGGGCCTCGGCGGCCTCGGGGGGGCGAAGGCGCAGCTGCTCCCCGAAGCCCCTGTCGCCCCGGGCCACCACCACGCCGGCCCGGGGCTCCTGGCCGTCGGCCGCCGCCAGCAGCAGCTGCAGCCACAGATCCAGCCGGTGGTGGCTGCGGGGCCTGGCGGTGTGAACCACCACCACCGTGTCCCCGTGCCAGTTCAGGGTCGCCAGCCACGGTCCCGACTCGGCCGGTTGCTGCCGCGGGCTGCCGAGCCCCTCCAGCGTGCTCTGCAGATCGCTCCAGCGCTGGGCCAGCTGCCGGGCCTCCAGCACGCCCCCCGCCGCCGGGGGCAGCAGATTGCGGCCGCGCTGCAACCGCAGCCAGGCCTCGGCGTCGCCGGGATCGGCCTGCTCCGGATCCGTCGCCAGGTCGGCGGCGGGTTCACGGCGCAGCGCCTCCCGCAGCAGCCGTGAGCGCTGGCGCTCATCCAGGGTGGCGGCGTCCAGGTCATCGAGCACGTCGGCCCATTCCCGCGGCAGCAGGCCCAGCCCCTGCAGCCAGCTCGCCTGCGGGTGCATCGCCCACTGGCGCAGGTCCTCGAAGGTCATGGCTGCCGGCGGGCCCGCCTCGGGTTGTGGGGGCTGGCTGGCCGCAAGCTGGCGCGGCAGCAGCCGGTCGTCCGGACTGTCCAGCCGCTGCCGTGCCGCCAGCAGCCGCCGGTCACAGCAGGCGGGGGGGCGCTCCTTCGAACCCATGAAGTTGCCGCGATCGAGGGGATTGGCCGGATGCAGCACCGTCAGTTCCCCAGGCTGGTCCTTCAGCTGCTGCTTGAGCCAGGCCATCCACTGGCTCACCGGGGTGGCGGGCTGCAAGGGCTCGCCGTTGCGTTCGTCGCGGCAGTTCCAGGTCACCAGCAGGTGGTCGCGGGCCGACAGCACCGCCTCCAGCAGGGCGTAGCGGTCCTGATCCGCCGGGCTCGGATCCCCCAGCTGCCGCTGCCGCTCCAGATGGTGGAAGCCGGGGCGGTGCCGCTGGCGGGGAAAGCAGCCGGCATCCAGGCCCATCAGCACGATCACCCGGTGTGGAATCGCCCGCATCGGCTCGAGCGCACTGATGGTGAGCGCGCCGCTGCGGTGGCCGAACCGGCCCGCATCAGCCGCCAGACGCTCCTCCAGGACCGCCGCCACCACCGGCGCCGTCAGCTCCAGCTCACACCCCGCCGCCGCCTGCTGCCAGGCGTCGATGGCCTCCAGCACCTGGGGCAGCTCCCAGCCGGCCTCTCCACCGTCGCCGAACAGTTCGGCCAGGGCGGCCTGCAGGCTGGCGGCCCAGGCCGCACAGCTTCGGGGCCGTCGCCACTGCAGCAGCCAGGAGCGCAACCGTTGCAGCAGATGCAGCCATCGCCCCAGGCGTTCCAGATCGGGCGCGGCGCCGAAGGGAGCGGTGTCCGCCGGAGCCAGCCCCGGCTGCTCCGGCAGCACCACACCCAGCAACAGCCGATCGATGGCCCAGCTCAGGCTGCCGGTGGCCTCGCCGCCCCGCTCCTGGCCATCGAGTCCCCAGCGGAAGCCCGCCTGCTGCAGGGTGCGGTGCAGGCCATGCATGGCCTCACGCTCCAGCTCGAACCGTTCCCGCAGGGGGCCGCTCTCCAGCAGGGCCTGAAGCGAGGAGGCGGTGAGGCGCTCGCCCGCCTGGCGCAGCAGGGCCAGCAGGGTGCGCCCGAGGCCGGCCTGCTCCTGCTGGCTGCGGTCGGTGAGGCGCCACTCCAGGGCCACGCCCGTGGCGTCCCGATCCCCGAACACCGCTGCCACCAGGGGAGCGAAGCCATCCACCTGGGGCGTCATCACCAGCACGTCGCGGGGCTCGAGGCTGTCGTCGTCGTGCAGCAGCTGCAGGATGCGATCGCGCACCAGCTCCACCTGGCGCAGCCGCCCCGGGCAGGGGTGGAACTCGAGCGAGCTGTCGCCGGGAGCGCGCTCCAGAGCAGGTGCGGCGGCGGGATCCGCCAGCTGACGCTGCAGTTGCCGCAGCAACGGGGCTGGCCCGCAGGAGGCCGCCGGGCCGGAACCGGTGGCTGGATCGGGACGGGCCCGGTGGCGGGTGGGCTCCGGGAAGACGTCGCCATAGGAGCTCATGCCCAGCTGGCAGGCGCCGGTGCCCTCCAGCAGCTGCTGGAATTCGGCCCCCAGCCGGCCGAAGCGGGCCTCGAGACCGCCGGCCGCGGCGACCCAGTCGCCGCCGAGGGGCTCCCGCAGGGCCACGGCGTCGCTGAGGCGGGCGCGCCGGTTGGTGCAGTGCTGCCACAGGTCGGGGCAGGGGGTGAGCAGGTAGAGGTCCACGGGCAGGTGGGCGCTCACGGCGTGCAGCAGCTCCACCTGCACCGGAGCCATGCTGCTGAGGCCGAACAGCCGCAGGCAGCCGCCCCGCCAGGGGCCGTCCGCGGGCGGAGTCCACGGCGCCTCGCGCAGCCGGGCGATGGCCTCCCGCACCTTCAGCGCGAAGGGCTTCTCCCCCAGCCGCTGGCGCAGCTGGCGCACCAGCAGGGCCTGCCAGTCGCTGCCATCTTCCTCGCCCTCCCACCACTGCTGCAGCAGATCGGGGCGGTAGAGGGCGTAGTCGTCGAGCGCATCGGCGATGCTGCGGCCCAGCTGCCAGCGGGCCAGAGTCAGCTCCCGGGAGGAGCCGCCGCGGCGGTACAGCCACTGGCGCAGGCTGGCTGCCGCCGGTTGGTCCACGAGCGCAGGCAGGGCCTCCAGCACGGGCCACACCAGCTCGGTGGCGCGCCAGGGGTCGGGGCCGCCGGCCTCCTCCCCCAGCACCGCGTTCACCAGCCTGCGCAACTGGCTGCCGGGGAAGGGATAGCGGATGTGGGCCGCGATGCCGCCCAGCTCCTCAGCCAGCTGCTCCCCGAGCCAGCGGCTGGTGGGCCAGGTGTTCACCACCACCTCCACCGGTTCGAACGGAGGCGGGGGTGAATCGCGCAACTGGGCGGCCAGGATGCCGGCCAGGACTTCGGCGCGGTTGCTGCGGAAGACCGTGAGCACCGGAGGGGCTCAGGACCGGCAGACCTGCTGCAGGGTCCCGCGGGTTCCGGTGATGAGACCCGCCGACATGAACCAGGGCTTCACCCCCGGCACGCTGTGGCTGGAGCCGGTTTCGGGACAGTAGGCCGAGAGCAGGCCGCCGTAGCAGGCGCCGGTGTCGATCAGCACGATCTTTCCCCTGGCCTGCCGCCTCACCGCGTGGCCCGGTGTGTGGGCCACGATCACGTCGCCGAAGCGGCCGTCGTAGGCCTCCCAGAAGGGCATCCGCACGGTGAGGGAGGGCTCCCAGGTGGTGGGATCGAAGCCGGCGTGGGTGGCCACCCAGCCGTCACCCGCGTAGGTGAGGGGGAGGGAGGCCAGCCGCTCCATCCAGATGCGGCAACGGCGGTCGCCGAGCTGCCGGTAGGTGTCGCACCCCGCCAGGGTCTGCTCGGCCTGCCAGTCGCCGCGGCGCAGGGCGGCCACCAGATCGGCCTCGTGGTTGCCCTGAAGCCATACCGCCCGTCCGCTGCACACCAAAGACCAGGCCAGCTCCATGCTGCGCTCGATCTGGGGCCCCCGGTTGATCACGTCGCCGCAGAGGACGAGGCGATCGCGGGCCGGCAGGTCGTCCACCAGCTGTTCGAGGGCCTGCGCACAGCCATGAACATCCCCGATGACCCAGTGGCGGGTGGGGGCTGAGGGGGACGACATCAATCCGGGGCGATGGGCCCAGTCTTGCCTTGCCGGGGTCGGATTGTCAGCCCCGGGGCAGGACGGGTCTCCCCCCGTCGCTGGAAAGCGCTGGTACGGTTCGCTTCCCCCCGCCCGTGCCCGCCATGGATCTGCAGTCGCTGCCGGTGGGTCAGCGGGTCAAGGCGCTCGTGAAGGCCCTCAACGGCGCCCGGCGCACCAACGAGTCCCTGGCCCGCTGCAGCGATGGGGAGCAGATGCTGGATGTGCTGCTCGATGCCTCGGCCAAGCTCGGCCTCGGCCTCACCCGCCAGCAATTGCGCGACACCCCGCCCATCCGTGACTGGATCTGGTGGAAGAACAAGGAGGCGCTGCTCACCATCGGCGACAACAAGCCCCGCTACCAGCAGGACGGCGGCCAGGGACGTCCGCCCGCGCCCGCTCCTGACGAGCAGCCGGAAGGGAGCCGCAAGCGGTTCTTCGGGCTGTTCTGAAGGAGTCCCCGGACCTCAGTCCAGGCTGGCGAGGGCATCGGGGATGGCCTCACTCGGACTCTCGAAGCGGCCCACCAGCACGAACTCCAGGCGCAGCTTCAGAAAGGTGATGAACTTCTCGTCGGTGGACACCACCGCCGCCGCCGGTCTGGGCACCGAGGCACTGTCGGCCGCGAGGGCCGGCGCCTCCAGAAAGGCGGGCCGGCGCACGAGCCAGAAGTCGATCGCCTTGCCCTTCTCGCCGTAGTTCCGCACCCGCTCCCGCAGCACCTCCTCCAGCGGCTCCTCCACGGTGAGGAACGGCTCGCTGGCGGCAACGAAGTGGTAGGTGGTCATGGCTGCAGGCTGCCGAACAGGGGGTCGCGGCGGGGATTCTGAACCAGCACCTTCATCTCCCGCACCGCCTGCTCGAGGCCCACGGCGAGGGCGCGGGCCACGATCGTGTGGCCGATGTTGAGCTCCTCCATGCCCTCGATCGCCGCCACCGGCTCCACGTTCTGGTAGGTGAGGCCATGGCCGGCATTCACCCGCAGACCGAGGCTGCGGGCGATGAAGCTGCCCTCGGTGAGCCGGGCGAGTTCGTCGCTCTGCCTCTGCCAGTCGGCCTCGGCATAGGCCCCGGTGTGCAGCTCCACCCAGCGGGCGCCGATGGCCCGGCAGGCCTCCAGCTGGGCGGCGGCCGGATCCACGAACAGGCTCACGCCGATGCCCGCCTGCTGCAGGCGCGTCACCATCGCGGTGAGGGGGCCGGTCTGGGCCGCCACGTCCAGCCCCCCCTCGGTGGTCACCTCCTCCCGCTTCTCCGGCACCAGGGTCACCATGTCGGGCCGCAGGCGCAGGGCGATCGCCTCCATCTCGGCGGTGGCGGCCATCTCGAGGTTGAGCCGGCTGCGCACGGTCTGCCGCAGCAGCTCCACGTCCCGCTCCTGGATGTGACGCCGGTCCTCGCGCAGGTGCACGGTGATGCCGTCGGCGCCGCCCAGCTCCGCCAGCAGGGCGTAGGTCACCGGGTCGGGCTCCACGGTGCGCCGGGCCTGGCGCACGTTGGCGATGTGATCGATGTTGACCCCGAGGCTGGCCATGGCGGGTGAAGAAGGCCTGCCGGATCCTATGGAGCGGCACCCGGTGGGCCGCAGGGTCAACTGCCCGCCGCGGCGGTGTGAACGCGGCTGGGCTCCGTAGCGTTTGCCCCATGACCTTGATCGGGGAGCGAACGGCGCCGATGGCCCAGCCGGAGGCGGAGGGCGATGGCCGGAGTGCCGCGCCTGGCGACAGGCCGGGGTCGGCCCTGGCCGGCACCAGTCCGCGGGAGGCGCAGGTGTGCCGCGGCATCAGCCCCTGGCTGGCCCCGCTGGCCATGGTCACCACCCAGGATCTGGTGCTGCCCCTCTGGTTTCGCTCGATCCAGGTGGAGGGCCGGGAGCTGCTGCCCGCGGCAGGCCCGGTGCTGCTCGCCCCCACCCACAAGGCCCGCTGGGATGCCCTGTTGCTGCCCCATGCGGCCGGCCGACGCGTCACCGGCCGCGACTGCCGCTTCATGGTCACCATCGACGAGATGCGCAGCCTGCAGGGCTGGTTCCTGCAGCGGCTCGGCTGTTTCCCCGTGAACCAGGCCAGGCCGTCCCTGGCGAGCCTGCGCTATGCCGTGGACCTGTTGGCGGCCGGAGAGCAGCTGGTGGTCTTCCCCGAAGGCCGCATCCGCCGCGAGCAGGGGCCGCTCCGTCTCCACCAGGGTCTGGCCCGGCTGGCCCTGCTCGCGGCCGGGCGTGGGGTGTCCGTGCCGGTGGTTCCGGTGGGGCTGGCCTACACCCATCCCTCCCCCCGCCCCTGTGACCGGGCGGCCGTTCACTTCGGAGCCCCGATGTGGATTCAGGGGGAGGGGAGGGATGCGGCCCAGGCGTTCACCCAGGACCTGGCCGCTGCCCTCACCCTGCTCGAGGCCCGGGCCACGGCTTCGCTCGCGCCGGACGGCGATCCCCCGGTGCCCTCCGGATAGGCCTTCTCGTCGGGCTCTGGGGAGCTGGCGTTGGGGGGCCTCGAGGCCCCAGTCCTGGCCGCACGCTCCCTGCCGCGCTCCCGCTTCAGCGCCCAGAAGCGGTCCCTCCCAGTCCCTCTAGAGTCTTGCCCTCATGGTCCGATCTGCTGTGCGTAGGCCCTCCCGCCGTCTGTGCGGAACCGCCCTGGCCGCCCTGGCTGTTCTCGCCCCCGCCGCTGGCCTGCCGGCCCTGGCCCAGGAGGAGGCGGCGCAGACCGTCGCCGCCACCCAGAGCCCGATCAGCCTGGAGGCGGCCCGCCGCCTGCTCGCCCAGGGCGACGCCGCCGCCGCCAGCGGCAACCTGCCCGAGGCTCGCCGTCAGTACGACCTGGCCCGCGACTACTGCCGCCGCCTGCTGGGCTTCTACCGCGACCTCAGCGGTTCCTTCCGGGGCCTCGATGCCCGCATCCCCCGGGAAATGGATCAGAAGGGTCGTCAGGCCCTCGAACTCCTGGCCCAGACCAACCTCCGGCTGGCCGCCCTCTTCCGCCGCCAGAACGAGCCCGAAGTGGCCGTCCCCCTCCTGGTGGAGGTGGTGAAGGTGATGACCCCGGCCACCGAGGAAGGCCGCAAGGCCTACCAGATGCTGGTGGAGATCGGGTTCGCCACCACCCCTTACACCGCCGGGCAGGCCGCGGCGACCCGATGATCGCCACCACCCCCTAGATTCCGCCCGTCCCGTTCACACCCCGATGGTGCAACCTGACCAGGTCAAGGCCGCCATCCAGCGCGCCATGCCGGACGCTCTCATCGATGTGGAGGATCTCACCGGCGGTGGTGATCATCTGCAGGTGACGGTGGTGTCGAGTGCGTTTGCCGGGCTGACCCGCATCCGGCAGCACCAGCTCGTGTACGGCGCCCTGCGCCAGGAACTGGCCAGCGAGGCCATCCATGCCCTGGCCCTGCAAACGTCAACCCCCAGCTGATCCCATGGACGCATCCGTCAAGCAGCGCATCGACGCCCTCGTTTCCAGCAGCCCGATCATGGTGTTCATGAAGGGCACCAAGCTGATGCCGCAGTGCGGCTTCTCGAACAACGTGGTCCAGATCCTCAACGCCCTGGGCGTTCCCTTCGACACGTTCGATGTGCTGAGCGATCCGGAGATCCGTCAGGGCATCAAGGAGTACTCGGAATGGCCCACCATCCCCCAGGTGTACCTGAAGGGTGAGTTCATCGGAGGCTCGGACATCCTGATCGAGATGTACAACTCCGGCGAACTGCGCGAACAACTGGAAGTGGCCCTCGCCAGCTGAGCGGCAGCCATGCGGTTGCGGGCATGCTCCCGGGGCGCGTCGCCTCGATCAGGGGCGGGTCGCCTCAATGGCGGCCCGTTTCGCTCTCGTAGAGGGTGCGGGGGTCGCCGTTGGCGCCGATGAAGCTGGAGGGATCCATGATCCAGCGCTCCACCAGCTCCTCGAGCCGACGCTGGGCGATCGGGTCGAGCACGGCGGTGCGGCGCAGGGCGTGCAGGTAGCCGTCGGCATACAGGCGCATGTCCGCCGGGCTGTGGTAGCGATGGGCCAGCTCCTGGCAGGCATCGCACAGCGACTGGAAGTGGCGGATGGCGTCGGGATGCTGGAGCGCGGTCATGGTGGGGGGTGACCCTGCAACCATTGTGGCCATGATGCCGGCGGATTGCGCCGCTGGCGACCGAACCGTGGTCCCCGAACCCGGGGGCCTCCATGGACGGTACATCGGGAGGAAACACGTGAAGAAATCACGGCACGGGACAAGCGGACCAGAGGGGCTGATCCCCCGAGCAGAAGGGCCTCGGAGCGTCGCTTCCCTGCCCGCGGCCGCAGGCCAAACTGTCCGCCGCGAACCTGACCGCATCGACCGATACCGGTGAAAGTCCCGCAGGGCCGTTAGTTTGGGTTGAATCGGGGCTCAGACCCACGCCACCCCACGCCACGGTGCCAGCCCAACCACCCCCTTCGCCGCAGCCTGCCCCAGACCTGGCCAAGCGTGTGCTGGTGGTCGACCCCCACGCCACGCTCCGCACGGTGCTGGCCCAGCGTCTTCGTCAGGATGGCCACCTGGCCGCGGCCGTGGCCAGCGCCACCGAGGCTCTGGAGGTGTGCCGGGACCAATCCCCCGATCTGCTGATCAGCGCCGAACTGCTCGATGAGAGCAGCGCCCTCCGTCTCGCCAGTCAGCTGCGATGCCCGGTGATGGTGCTCACGGCCCGCACCGGCTCCGAACCGGTGGTGACCCTTCTCGATGCGGGCGCCGATGACGTGCTGCGCAAGCCCTTCGGGCTGGAGGAACTGGCCGCCCGCTGCCGCACCCTGCTGCGACGCAGCGCCACCGGCCTGCAGGAGAGGGTGTGTGTTGGTCCGCTGGAGGTGCATCTGCTGCTGCGGCAGGTGACCCTACGCGACCAGCCGGTGGAGCTGAGCCCCCGGGAGTTCGCGCTGCTCTGCGCCCTGCTGATGCCCCCTGGCGTGGTCCGCAGCCGCCAGGAACTGCTGCGCATGGCCTGGCCCCCGTTCAGTGGCGGGCCCCGGTCGGTCGATACCCAGGTGCTCACGTTGCGCCGCAAGCTCGAACAGGCCGGCCTGGGGGAAGGCGGGGGCATCGACACGGTGCGCCAGCAGGGCTACCGGTTCAGCCTCGACACCCTTCCCGAGGTGGCTCCAGGCAATGGAGAGCTGCTGCAGATGGGCAACCCCGGCAATCCGATCAACTCGGTGGCCTAGCTGGGGGGCTTCAGGATTCCTGACGCCCAGGCCAGTTCAAGGGCCAGCATCAGTCCGCTGAGCACGGCCAGCAGCTGGTAGGTCCAGGGCGGGCTGATCCGGCCGATCCCCTCCACCGACAGTCCGCTGGCACTGGCGAACCGGCCCAGGAAGTCGTCGAAACGGGCTACCCGTTGCGGCAGCAGCCAGGCCGATCCGTCCTGCCCGCGCACGTAGTACACCCGCCCGCCCTGGCTGGTGGTCACCGGGGTGAGACCGCTGATGGTGTGCCAGGGCAGATGCCAGCCCCGCCGCAGCCAGGGGCGGCACCAGGGTGGATGCCCCACCCGCAGGCCCTCGCGATCCACTTCCACCTGCTCGCTGGTGAGGGCGAGCACCAGCACCAGGCCGAGCGTGAGGGCCCCCAGCAGCAGCATGCGGCTGCTGCCCGCGGGCGCCAGGGCCGGCAGGGGGATCACCAGAGCCAGATACAGCGTCAGCAGGGTGCCCCGGATGAGCGGAGCCATCGGGTATCGCCGGCTTTCCTGCTCGGCCCGGTCCGGGCTGGCGAGGGGCGTGGAGGCCGGTGACGGCGTCATGGTGGGAAG
Organism: Cyanobium sp. PCC 7001; assembly: GCF_000155635.1. Taxonomy (NCBI): domain Bacteria; kingdom Bacillati; phylum Cyanobacteriota; class Cyanophyceae; order Synechococcales; family Prochlorococcaceae; genus Cyanobium; species Cyanobium sp. PCC 7001. Next base: position 1,056,471 of record NZ_DS990556.1, on the reverse strand, counting down.
CGGATCAGCGGTCCTCGGGGGAGCCGGGCAGGGGTTCCACCACGGCCGAGGGCTGGTAGCGGCCTCCGAACACCTCCTGTTCGCGGCCCTTCCAGAACTCGCCCAGCCGCATCAGGTCCGCGTGGGCTTCCTGCAGCCGTTCGAGATACTCCTCGGGCGGTAGGTCGTCCTTGGATTCCTTCAGCTTGGCGAGGCGCAGCAGCTGCAGCAGCCAGGGCTTACCGATCCCACCGCGCTGATCCAGGTAGAAGGCCAGCTCCCGGGAGCTGGGCAGTGGGCTCGGCTCGGGAACGTTGGCGGAACCACTGGCCATCGGAACGGGGCTGAAGGACACCACGTTATGAAGGGCCGCAGGGTGAACGTGAAGCCAGGACGCTGCCGTTGTCGCCCTCAGGCGGGCAGGGCCCAGGGATTGAGCCCCAGATCGGCGCCGATGCGATGGGCGCAGGCGAAGCCACTGAAGGCCACCGCATTGAGCCCCTGGCCCGGAAAGCAGGAATCCCCCACGCAGTAGAGGCCGGGCAGACCGGTGCGGTTGAAGGGCATCGGCAGCAGTCCGGGCAGGTTCAGGGCTGGGATCGGTCCGTAGCTGCCGCCGCTGCGGCCGAGGAAGCGGCGGTGGGTGCGGGGGGTCCCCACATCCCGATGGCGGATCGCCCCCTGCAGCCCGGGCAGCAGAGCCTCCAGCCGCTGGATCAGCCGGGCGGCGTCGGCCTCCTTCTTGGCGGCGTAGGCGCTGGGGCCGAGATCCTTCCAGTCCTCCATGGCGCTGGGGGTGAAGGTGTGAAGGATGTGGCGCCCCTCGGGGGCCAGAGATGGATCCAGCAGGGTGGGCATCGACACGAACACCACCCCCTGCTCCGCCTCCATTTCCTCCCAGCGCTCCAGCAGCAGGTGGTGGCAGTGGAACCCCTCGGGCACCAAGGCGGCGTCGATGCCCAGGTGCAGCGAGAGGAACGAGGAGGAGGGCCGGTAGCGCCGCCGCCAGGTGGCCTCCGCGGCAGGGGTGTGGGCCGCGTCCACGAGGGAGCTGCGCGGTGAGTCCTCGCCGCTGAAGGTGTCCCAGCGGGTGGCGTTGCTCACCACCCGCCGGGCGTGGAGCTGCTCACCACTGGCCAGCTCCACCCCCACGGCGTGGCCCTGCTCCACCAGCACCCGGGTCACCCGGGATCGGTAGCGGATGCTGCCCCCATGGCGTTCCAGCCCCGCCACCAGCTTCTCGGCGATCGTGCCCACGCCACCACGGGGGTAGTTGATGCCGCCGGCGTGGCGATCGGAGAACACCATGCCGGCATTGATCATCGGTGTGCGGTCCGCCGGCATCACCGACCAGCAGAAGCACTCCATGTCGATGAACTTCAGCAGCCGCTCATCGCGGATGTGCTGCCGCGCCACCGACCCCACATTCACCGGCAGCCAGCGGGCCAGGCCCAGGCAGGCCAGCGGTGCCCGGAAGAACACCTTGGCCAGGTAGGCCGGATCCTCCAGCGACAGCAACGGCATCGCATCGAGGCAGCGGAACACCTGCCAGCAGGTGTCGTAGAAGGCCCGGATGCCGCGCGCCTCATGGGGAAAGAGGGCGGTGAGATCGGCGATGAACCGTTCGTAATCGCGGTCCACCGCCACCTCCAGCCCGCCGGGCAGGTGGTAGGCCAGCTGGGCCGGATCCGGAATCGTGTCGCAGTGTTCGCCCAGGTCGGCCAGGGCGCGGGTGAGCAGGTTGGTGTGGCCCTGGGTGCCGAAGCCGAAGATCATCGAGGCGCCCACATCGAAGGTGTAGCCCTCGCGCCGGAAGCTGCCGCCGCTGCCCCCCGGGATCAGGTAGCGCTCCAGCACCAGCACCGTCGCCCCCTTGGCGGCCAGCTGGCTGGCTGTGACCAGGCCGCCGATGCCGGCGCCGATCACGATCACATCCCAGGGCCCTTGGTGATGAGCGGCAGGCGCGTCGACAGGGGAGGGGGCGAGGGTCACCGCGGGCGCTCGAAGGGGTGGGGGTGCACCGAAGTTAGGGGGCGCCTAGGGCGTGCCGACCGGAACGGGGGCCTCGCTGGGGGCGGGTTGCGCCTCGCCGTGGTGCCGGCGCCAGGCGTCCAGATCCGCCAGGGCCCGATCGCGGTAGGCGCCGTAGCGGCGGCGCTTGTCGCGGATCCGCTCGGGCAGCTCCGGCAGCAGGCCGAAGTTGGGCGGCATCGGCTGGAACCTGCCGGAGGGGGCTTCGGCGATGAAGTGGGCGAGGGCGCCCATCATCGTGGTGGGCGGCAGGGTGAGCGGCTCCAGGCCGCGGGCCAGGCGGGCGGCGTTGGTGCCGGCGAGCCAGCCGCCGGCCACGGCTGCGGCGTAGCCCTCGGTGCCGGTGATCTGGCCCGCCGCCAGCAGGGTGGGTCTGCGGCGGAACTGCAGGGTGGGATCGAGCAGCTGCGGCGCCTCCAGGAAGGTGTTGCGGTGCATCACCCCGAAACGCACGAACTCCGCCTGCTCCAGCCCCGGAATCATCCGCAGCACGCGCTTCTGCTCGCCCCATTTGAGGTTGGTCTGAAAGCCCACCAGGTTCCAGAGCCGGCCGTCCTTGTCCTCCTGGCGGAGCTGCACCACGGCGTAGGCCCGGCGGGCCCGGCGCACCTCCCGGTCGTTCACGTCGCCCCAGCGGGGGTCCCAGAGGCCGATCGGCTTGAGCGGGCCGTAGCGCATGGTGTCCTCGCCGCGGCGGGCCAGCTCCTCGATCGGCAGGCACCCCTCGAAGAAGCTGGCACTCTCCTTCTCGAAGTCCTTGAGTTCGGCCTGCTCGGCCGCCAGCAGCGCGGCGCGGAAGGCGAGGTACTGCTCCCGACCCATCGGACAGTTGATGTAGTCGGCGTCGCCCTTGTCGTAGCGGGAGGCGCGGAAGGCGACGCCCAGATCGATGCTGTCGCCCTCCACGATCGGGCTCGCCGCATCGAAGAAGTGGCAGTCGGCGCGGCCGGTGAAGGCCCGCAGCTGCTCGGCGAGGGGTTCGCTGGTGAGGGGACCCGTGGCCAGCACCGCGATCTGGTCGGCAGCGGGAAGCCCTGTCTGCTCGCGCCGCTCCACGGTCACCAGCGGATGCCGTTCGAGCGCCTCGGTGAGGGCGGCGCTGTAGCGGCCCCGGTCCACGGCCAGGGCACCACCGGCCGGCACGGCATGGTGGTCGGCGGTGCCGATCACCAAGGAGCCGAGGCTGCGCAGCTCCTGCTGCAGCAGGCCGGCGGCGCGGTCGCTGCTGAGGGCACCGAAGCTGTTGCTGCACACCAGCTCGGCGAATTCGCCGCTGTGGTGGGCCGGTGAGCGCCGCACCGGTCGCATCTCCACCAGCCGCACCGGCAGACCGGATTGTGCGATCTGCCAGGCCGCCTCGGTGCCGGCCAGGCCGGCACCTATCACCAGAAGGGTCAAGGCGGACTCAGGCGCGGGCGCGCTTGATCATCAGCTGCAGCTGACCCACGGCGGCGCGGCCGATGTGGAACACAGCCCAGGCGGCAGCGAGCAGGATCGGAGCGGCAACCAGCACCAGCCGTGCGTCCATGGGAGGGCAAGAAGGAAGTGTGGCGATCTTACGGACCGCGCCCCGCGCCAGAGCAGGCGAGGGGCTGGTCTGCATGGGTTTGTTAGATCCAGGGCCGCTGATCGGCTTCCCCGCGGCCGGCGTGGACCATCGCCAGTTGCCGGTAGCGGCGGGCGTGCTCGCGCTGGCCGGCGATCGCTTCCGGGGAGAGTTGCCGTTTCACGGCTGCCGGCGTTCCCATCACCAGGGCTCCGGGCGGCACGTCCCGGGTCACCACCGATCCAGCCCCCACCAGGGCCCCCTCCCCCACGGTGACGCCGTTGAGCACCACCGCGCCGATGCCGATCAGGCAGCCGTCCTCGAGGGTGGCGCCATGGATCACGGCCCGATGGCCGATGGTCACGTCCACGCCGATGGTCACGGGCTGGTCCGGATCGCCGTGCAGCACGGCGCCGTCCTGCACGTTGCTGCCCGCGCCGATCCGGATCGGGCAGACATCGCCCCGGGCCACGGCCGTGGGCCAGAGGCTGGCGCCGGCCGCCAGCTCCACTGCGCCGATCACCACCGCGCTGGCGGCCACCCAGGCGTCGGGATGGATCTGCGGGTCGGGCCAGGGGAAGGGCGCCATCGGCGGGGCCTAGTGGCCTCCATTCTCCCGGGCTCCCGCCCCGCTTGGAGGAGGTGATGGCGGGGTGATACCTTCCATGGGTGCCCAATGGGCGCGGGTCGCTAGCTCAGCGGTAGAGCACTCGGCTTTTAACCGATTGGTCCTGAGTTCGAATCTCAGGCGACCCATCAGCACAGTGCACTGCTCAGGGAACTGACCATCGCCGCACATGGTGCATTGCCCCGCGCACTGAACGGTGCGTTGACCCGCGCACTGAGAGCTCCGGCTTCGGCGAACGTTCAAGCCTCGGGCCGCCGCTGGCGCCAGGCGATCACCTGCCAGGCCAGCACCACCAGCACGGCGGGCACCACCACCAGCAGGGTGATCAGCCGGAAGTCCCCCAGTAGGGAGGGCGCCGTGCTCAGCAGCAGCTGCTCCACCAGATACACCCCATAGAGGAGCAGCAGCACGCCCCCCTCCAGGCGGCTGATCACCCCATGGCTCCAGAAGATCGGCAGGCAGGCGAGCGTGGTGAGCACCATGATCGGAAGGTCGCGCTGGATCATCACGGCGTCCACCTCCAGGCCCCGCGGCCCGGACACCACCGCGCAGATCCCCAGGATCACCAGCTGGTTGAGCAGGTTGCTGCCGATCACGTTGCCGATGGCCAGATCCGCCTTGCCCCGGTAGGCCGCCACCACGGAGGTGACCAGTTCCGGCATCGAGGTGCCGGCGGCCACCACGGTCAGGCCGATCACCGTGGTGCTCACCCCGAAGGCGAGGGCGGCGGTGGTGGCACCCGCCACCAGCAGCTGGGAGCCGCCAACCAGCAGGGCCAGGCCGGCGGCCAGCTTGACGGCTGCCACAGGAGCGGGGCTGGCGTCACCCCCGTTGATCTCATTGCCCTCATCGGGGTTCTCGCGGGCGGTGCGCATCTCCCACACCAGGTTCATCAGGGTGGCCAACAGCAGCGCCGTTCCGGCCTGCCACGTGAGCCGCCCGGTGGAGGCCATGCCCCATACCGCCATTGACACCCCCAGCAGCAGCGGCACATCACGCCGCACCAGCCTGCTGCGCACCCGCAGCGGCACGATCACCGCGCTGAGGCCGAGCACCACCAGCACATTGAAGATGTTGCTGCCCACGATGTTGCTCACTGCCAGGTTGTCGGCGCCGGCGCTACCCAGGTTTCCCTGGACGGTGGAGATCAGGCTCACGAACAGTTCGGGAGCGCTGGTGCCCAGCGACACCACCGTGAGGCCGATCACGATCTGGGGAATCCCCAGCAGCAGCGAGAGAGCGACGGACCCGGCCACAAACAGCTCTCCACCAGCGAAGAGCAGAGCAATGCCCAGAACGATCTGGACACCGCTCACCAGGGAGGACGACACGGGGCCGCTTCAGCAGATCCGTGATTCTGATCGACGAAGGGCCAAGGAATTCTGCGGAGAGACCAGGGTCTCAGCGGATCGGGATGAGCGTGCAGCGCCGCCGGCCTCAGCAGCAGCCGCCGCCGTCCGATTCCGCCCCGGTCTCCTCCTGCTCCAGCGAGGTGCTGCTCCGGAAGGGCAGGGCACCGCCGCAGCCGGGGAACAGTCCGAAATGACGGCTGAAGTCGCCGATGAGGTCAAAGTGGGGAGCGAAACGGGTGTCGGCGAGCATCCGGTAGGTGTTGCCGCACACCGGAAACACCCGCCCGGTTTCCATCCAGTGGTGGGTGTCGAGGCGGAAACCATGGGGATGGCCGGGAACCGTGCCCCGGTAGATCACCGCCTGACCGTGGTCTTCGCAGGCATCCTCCAGGTCATCGAGGTGGAAGAGGCGGTAGGTGGCCGAGAAGAACCGCACCGATCCGGTGCGCTCGGCCAGCAGCGGATCGGTGATGGCCAGAGGCCTGTGCTCCACCAGCCTGGGATCGGCGAATCCGGCCCGGCGGCTCAGGCGGAGGAAATCGTTCCAGTAGAGGGCTCCGCCCAGGCATTCGCCGTAGAGCACCGGATCGTGGCGCAGGGCCTCCGGCACCCGCCGATCGGCATAGACATCGGCGAAATAGAACTCCCCTCCCGGCCGCAGCAGCCGGCGCACCCCCTCCAGCACGGCCGCCTTGTCGGTGGAGAGGTTCACCACGCAGTTGGAGATCACCAGGTCGAAGCTGGCGGGCTCCAGCTCGAGGGCATCCAGGGCCTCGATCCGGCCCTCCAGGAAGTGCACATTGGCGAAGCCGAACTGCTCGGCATGGAAGGCCTGGTGGCTGCGGGCCACCGCCAGCTGCTCCGCCGTCATGTCCACCCCCACCACCTCGCCGCGGCTGCCCACCAGCTGGGCCAGCAGGTAGACATCGCGGCCGGTGCCGCAGCCCAGATCCAGCACCCGCAGCCCCTCCAGCAGCGGCGGCGCCACCAGGCCACAGCCGTAGTAACGCTCCAGCACCTCAGGGTGGATCCGGGCCAGGAGGGGCTTCAGCTGCGCCGGCACGGCGCTGGCGTCGCAACAGGCGCTGGTGCGCAGGTCGGCGCTGCTGCCCAGCACCTCGCCGTAGTACGCCCGCACCTGGCTGGTGATGGCCTGATCGCGGCTGGTCTGGTCGGGGCTGGTGGACACCATGGGGAACGGACGGAAGATCGAATCAGCCGAGGGCACCGCTGCAGCTGGAACCGCTGCCGGCCGTGCAGCCGTAGCAGTGGTCGTCCACCGCGATGGGCATGCCGCTGGGATCCTGACTCAGCAGGTCCCTGAGGTGGGGGCGGGGGTTGCGGCGGCCGCCGGCGGGCATCGCCAGCATCTGGTTGAAGTCGCAGTCGTAGAGGTATCCCTGCCAGTCCACGCTGATCAGGCTGCGGCACATCACCGCCTCCAGGTTGCTGTCCCTGTGGTTCCGGCGCAGCAGCTCCCTGTAAGGCTCCAGCTGTCCCGCCCGTTCCAGGCCTGAGGCGAAGCGCTGGATCGGCATGTTGGCCAGGGCGAACAGGCGGTTGAAGCGAATGCCGAAATCGGCCGCCAGCACCCGTTTGTAGTCGGCCTCCAGCTGGGGCTGGGGCGGTGGCAGCGCTGCTCCCTGGGGGTTGTACACCAGGTTGAGCTCCAGGCCGGAGTCGGGGTCGCCGTAGCCCAGGGCGTTCAGTTGCCGCAGGCCCGTGATGCTGCGCTCGAACACCCCATCGCCCCGCTGGCGATCGACGTTGCCGGCGGAGTAGCAGGGCAGCGAGGCCACCACCACCACCACCTGGGCGGCCAGAAAGCCGGCCAGATCCTCCTGGCCCGGTTCGCTCAGGATCGTGAGGTTGCAGCGGTCGATCACGCTGACCCCCAGCTGCCGCGCCTCCCTCACGAGTGAGCGGAACAGGGGATGGAGCTCCGGCGCGCCACCGGTGAGATCGAGTGTGGTGAGGCCCCGGGCCTGGAGCACGGCAGGAATCAGGGCGGCCGTGTCGGCCTCCATGCTCTCGGTGCGGGTGGGCCCTGCATTCACATGGCAGTGACTGCAGCTCTGGTTGCAGCGGTAGCCCAGGTTCACCTGCAGGCAGGCGAGCTCCCGGCGCCGCAGCGGCGGGAAGGAGGTGGCCGTGAGGCTCGGGGCTTGGGTCACAGGGGCTTCAGACGCTGGTGAGCACGCGGGGACCCTGGGGTCGCTCGCCCCCGGGGCGCAGCGGTTCGAGCCTGATGCTCAGCCGTCGCGCCTGGCTGGAGGGCTCGGTGGGAATGGGCATCGACACCACCCCCATGTCGTCGGGAACGAACTGCACACAGCCCACCTGGCGGCCGTCCACATCCGCCCAGAGCCGGTACACGTGGTCGGGGGGCGGCGACGGCAGACCCTTGATCTTGAGGAGGTTGTAGCCCAGGCCGGACTGCACCACCACCTGGCCGCTCGCCGTGCTGCCCGCTCCTTCCCCCCGCATGGTGAGGGTCCGCGCCACCGGCAGTGTCGGGGCTGGCTCGGCCCTCTGGGCCAGCTGCTGGCGCAGCTGGTGCACCTGCAGGCCCGTCACGAGGAGGCCGCCGGCCAGAGCCGCCATCACGAGCTTTCCCCAGATGGGGCGCGGCGGGGTTCCCGGCTCCCGTGGGGTGGGGAGTCTGCCGCGCAGGAGCTTGTCGCGGAGGCGGTGCGGTGGCAGGGTCTGCTCCGGCAGCGCCAGGGGCAGCAGCTGCAGGGTGGTGCTCAGCTCCTCGAGCCGACTGTGCAGGCTGGGATCGGCGGCCAGGTGCCGGCGCAGCAGCGTCTGCTCGGCCTCATCGAGATCGCCCAGGGCATGGCCGGCCAGCAGCTCGTCGATCGTGGCGGGATCCGGAGGAGGCAGATCGGGGTTCGGCATCACGGGCGGGAGCGGGGCAGGGGCAGGGGTTCGGCGGCGTCGCCTCGGAAATCCACCAGGTGCTGGCGCAGGGCCAGCAGCCCCTGACGGGACCGGGTTTTCACCGTGCCCAGGGGGATCGCCAGGCGCTCGGCGATGGCCGACTGGCTCAGGCCCTGGTAGTAGGCCAGCTCCAGCACCTGACGCTGGTTGGCGGTGATCTGGGCCAGGGCCTGACGCATCCGCTCCCCCAGGTCGTTGAGTTCGGCCCAGTGCTGGGCACTGGGCTCGCTGGGGGCCAGCAGCTGACTGGACCAGCGCTGCAGGATCTGCCAGCGGTTGCGCCCCTGGGCCAGCCGGTTCAGGGCCATCGAGCGGGTGAGCAGCAGCAGGTAGGCCAAAACAGGCCCCCGCTTCGGGTCGTAGCGGCCCTGCTGCCAGTAGCGCAGGAACACGTCCTGCACCAGGTCCTCGGCCGTGTGGCTGCTGCGGCACAGCCGCAGGGCCAGGCGGTAGACCGCCGCACCGTAGGCGTCGTAGAGGGCCGCCAGATCGCCGTGGTCGATGGCGAGGTCTTCCGCACCCGCGGCTCCGGCCTCCGGGGTCCTACCACCAGGGCTTGGGTCTCGGAGCCGGCCGGCCGGTGGGGGGATCGGCTCGAGGGCCATGGAGGCGATGGCTGGGACTGGAACGACTACCCGCGGGAGCGCCGATCGGATTCGGACCTGCCGCCGCCCCGGTCGAGCACCAGCAGCAGTCCTCCCATGATGGCCAGGTTCTTGAACAGCTGGATGCGTTCCTGGGGATCATCCAGGGCGGTGTGGAACACCAGCGTGGCGGGAACCAGAAACACCAGCAGCAGCACCGCCCCGAGCCCGCGGCGCCAGCCGCTGATCACCAGGGCCGAGCCCACCCCCATCGCCACCACGGCACCGGCCAGAAGCAGCTCGGGGAGCGGCAGGCCCATGGTGCCCATCCGTGCCGCCACGGCCCCGAAGCCGCTGAGCTTCCCCAGGAGCGATTGCACGAACACCAGGCAGAGGAGCACGCGGCCGAGGGCATCCAGCCAGGAGAAACGGGAGGGCATGGTCGACGTTCAGGCGGAGTGGATGGGGGTGAGGGCCGGGGCGAAGAGGAACACCGCATCGGCCAGGCGCAGGGCCTGACCGTCCATGGCGGAGATGCCGCCGCAGGCCAGGTCGATGAGGCGCTGGCCGGAACTGGACGCCATGGCGGCCAGGTTCACCACCACGGTCTTGCCGGCGCGCACCGCTTCGATCACGGCGCGGCAGTCATGCAGCTGGCGGGGCTCCAGAAGCACCACCTCGGGTCCCGGACACGATGGTTGCAAGCCCATGGTGCTCAGGCCGCGGCGGTGCCGGGTTCCGGGGGGGTCGATTCCCGCCGGAACAGGCCGTTGAGGTAATGCCTGGCCACGGCCCGGTCCTGGCAGCCGTGCTGGAACAGGAAACCGGCCAGAGCCGCCTGCATCAGGCGGTACTGGTCCCACTGGGGATGGGTGCGCACGAAGTCCCGCATCGCATCGAACAGGTCCTCCGGGAACTGGTTCTCCACCGACACGGTGGCGGGGGGGTGGTCGGGAACGTGGCTCACTCGGTTCGTCGCGCTGCCCCCCCATGACGCCATGCCGCCCTGCCCCCGTCAAAACCGCCAGCCGGGGGGCATCCCGCTGGGACCACCGGTGAGATTGCAGTTCGGACGGGCGTTCTGCCGTGGCGGGCTTCCGGAGCTTCCGGGCTCAGGGGCCCAGGCGCCGGGGCGTCAACGGGAAAGCCCCTTTTCCCCGGAGATCGGGTCTGGCGCCGCCGGGGGGGGCGCTCCTCGCCGCCGCGGCTGTGGAAAAGGGAAGCGCGATCTGTGGAAAACAGCGGAGAGCCGCGGAAAAGCCCATTGCTAAGCATTGGTGATCGGTCGCAGCGGCATCGGGATCGGTCTCCGTGGGGCGCTCACTTCGCCGACTGGTATCAATCGCTCCATTGGCTGGGGCAGGTCGGGCGCTTGGCTGATCTCCATACCCCTCATCAGCCCATGCCTTCCACCGCACGGCTCCAGGCCATCCAGACGATCCTGACGCGGCCGACCGTGCCGACCCAGCCCGCCAGCGCCCTGGAGGATCTCTGGGCTGCCGACGTCTTCACCCTCGAGAAGATGAAATCGGCCCTCCCCAAGACGGTGTTCAAGTCGATCCAGCGCTGCATCAAGGACGGCGGCAAGCTCGACAACTCGGTGGCTGATGTCGTCGCCCAGGCGATGAAGGACTGGGCCACCGGCCGAGGCGCTCTGTACTACGCCCACGTCTTCTATCCCCTCACCAACCTCACGGCCGAGAAGCACGACGGCTTCATCTCTCCCCAGGGTGACGGGGTGGCGATCACCGAGTTCACCGGCAAGCTGCTGGTGCAGGGGGAACCCGATGGGTCCTCCTTCCCCAACGGTGGCATCCGCTCCACCTTCGAGGCCCGCGGCTACACCGCCTGGGACGTGACCAGCCCGGCCTATCTGATGGCGACCCCCAATGGGGTCACCCTCTGCATCCCCACGGTGTTCGTGTCCTGGACCGGTGAGGCCCTCGACAAGAAAACCCCGCTGCTGCGCTCCAACGCCGCCATGAACCGGCAGGCCCAGCGGCTGCTGCGCCTGCTGGGGGAAACCGAGATCGCACCGGTGAACTCCAGCTGCGGCGCCGAGCAGGAGTATTTCCTGGTGGATGCCGCCTTCGCGGCCCTGCGGCCCGATCTGCAGCTGGCCGGACGCACCCTGGTGGGAGCGCCACCGGCCAAGGGGCAGCAGTTCGACGACCACTACTTCGGTGCCATCCCGGAGCGGGTGCAGGTGTTCATGCAGGACGTGGAGCGCCAGCTCTACCGCCTCGGCATTCCCGCCAAGACCCGCCACAACGAAGTGGCACCGGGCCAGTTCGAGATCGCGCCCTTCTTCGAGGCCGCCAACGTGGCCACCGACCACCAGCAGCTCACGATGACGGTGCTCAAGGCCACGGCCAAGAAGCACGGTTTCAGCTGCCTGCTGCACGAGAAGCCCTTCGCCGGCGTCAACGGCAGCGGCAAGCACGTGAACTGGTCGATCGGCAATCCCACCCAGGGCAATCTGCTCGACCCCGGCTCCACGCCCCACGAGAACATGCAGTTCCTGCTGTTCTGCTCCGCCGTGATCCGGGGTGTGCACCTCTACGGCCCGCTGATGCGTGCCGCCATCGCCACCGCCAGCAATGACCACCGCCTCGGTGCCAACGAGGCACCCCCCGCGATCATTTCGGTGTACCTCGGCAGCCAGCTGGAGGACGTGTTCAACCAGATCCGCTCCGGCAACCTGCAGGGTTCCGCCGAAGCGGCCCTGATGTCGCTGGGGATCGACACGCTCCCCGATCTCAACAAGGATCCCGGCGACCGCAACCGCACCTCACCCTTCGCCTTCACGGGCAACCGCTTCGAGTTCCGGGCCGTGGGCTCCGGCCAGTCGGTGGCCGGTCCGCTCGTGGTGCTGAACACGATCCTGGCCGATTCGCTGCAGTGGGTGGCCGATCAGCTGGACGCCGCCATGGCCTCGGGCCAGTCCCTCGATGAGGCCGCCCTGGTGGTGATGAAGCAGACCATGGACAGCCACGGAGCCGTGGTGTTCGGTGGCGATGGGTACTCCTCCGAGTGGCACAGGATCGCCGTGGAGGAGCGGGGTCTGGAGAATCTGCCCACCTCGGCGGATGCCCTGCCGGTGCTGCAGCGTCCCGAGATCCGTGACCTGTTCGAGCGCCAGGGGGTGCTGACCCCCCTGGAGCTGGAGAGCCGCTTCGAGGTGTATGCGGAGCAGTACGTGCAGGCCATCGAGGTGGAGGCCCGCCTGGTGCTGCGCATGGCCCGCACCCAGATCGTGCCGGCCGCGGCTGACGCGCTCGGCCAGCTGGCCACGTCGATCAAGAGCCAGCAGAAGGTGGGCCTCTCCCCCGACGACACCCTGCTGCATCAGATCGATGCCCTCAACGGCAAGCTGCTGGCGAGCTGCCGCCAGCTGGAGCAGGCGATGGAGGGCCATCCCCACGGCATGGAAGCCCACCTGCGCCACTGCGTGGAGGGACTGCTGCCGGCCATGACCGCCGTCCGTGAGGCCGCCGATGGACTGGAGCTGCTGATTGACGACGATCTCTGGCCGCTGCCCACCTACCAGGAGATGCTCTTCGTGCGCTGACGTCGCCCACCCCGACGCTTCGTGCAGGATGGGGTGGACGACCACCCCGCCGAGCGAACCATGGATCCGGATGTGGCGCTCCCCATCGGCGCCGGGCTGGTGCTGATCGTGCTGATCGTGGTGGGGGCGGTCGTGCTGGTGCTGCGGCCCAGCGACACGCCCGACCGCGACCCCTGAGCCCGGCTGTCCGGTCGGGGAAGCTCCCGGTTGTGTCCTGTGACAGCCCCGTGTTGCGAGGCGTTCCAGCTCGCTGAGAACTGTGCCGCATCAGGCCCCTGAGCTGGTGGCCTTTCTCCTTGCTGCCTAACACAGAGGCAGGCGTCACGCGTCAGGAATGAACCCATGCGTCTGGTCCCCTCCGACTGTCCATCCGCCAATCCGGCGCGGAGTCGGTTGGTGGTTGGTCAGGCGCTGCGCTACTTCGCGGAGCACTTCCATCAGCCGATCGCCATGCCCGCCGTGGCCGACAGGCTGGGCATCACGGTGGAATGCCTGGACTTCTGCTTTGACCAGTCCCGGGGGATGACTCCCTACGAGGCGCTGCAGCACCATCGGCTCAACCGCCTGTTCGCGGTGATCACCTCGGAGCCGCACCAGTCCCTGCCGCAGGCCATCCGGGCCTGCGGGTTGCAGCGCAGCGCCGAAACGGTGAGTCAGTTCGAAGAGACCTTCGGCATCACCATGCCCCTGTTCCTGCTCACCTGCCGCAGGGCGGCCGAGGATCGTGCCTTCCGCCGCCACCATCCCCAACGGCACGCCCTGGTGATCACGGGCCTGGAGCTGGACGGGGCCTTCTGAACCCGCGGGGCTCACTAGGATGGCCGTTGCGAGGACATTGCGCTGCACCATCCCTCCGCGGGCACCCCACGCCCCCCCCTGCTCCGTCGCCTGCTGCACGGCGTCGGGCCTGTCCTGATCATCGCGGTGCACCTGGGTTGCGGCCTGCTGCTCTGGACAGGCCTGAGCCTTGCCGCCGCCGCCTGGGCCCTGCTCCTCTATCTGGTGAGGATGCTGGCCACCACGGCCATCTACCACCGCCTGATCACCCACGGCAGCTACCGTGCCCCGCGGCTGGTGTGGTGGGTCGGCTCGGCGGTGGCCGCTTCCTCTGGCCAGATGGGGCCGAGCTGGTGGAAGGCCCACCACCTGGCCCACCATCGCCATGTGGACACCGCCGCAGACCCCCATTCGCCTCTCCAGCCGCGGCCGGGTTGGGCCCGGTTCTGGCACGCCCAGCTCGGCTGGCTGCTGAGCCCCGCCTTCCACCCGGCCCGCCTGCCGGCCGACATCGAGGCGGACCCGGTGCTGCGCGGCATCGACCGGCTCCACGCCCTGCCGTTTCTTGCCCTGGCGGCCCTCTCCTGGCAGCTGGGCGGGCTCGAATGGCTGGGGGCGTTCTGCCTCAGCACCACCGTGCTGTTCCATGGCGTGGCCAGCGTGAACTCCCTGGCCCACCTGGCCGGAGACCAGCCCTTCAGCACCGGCGATGCCAGCCGCAACAATGCCTTCGTGGCCCTCATCACCCTGGGCGAGGGGTGGCACAACTGCCACCACGCCTTTCAGGCGTCCGTGCGGCAGGGGTTCACGGTGCGCAACGGAGCCCCGGTGATCCTGCCGGATCCCACCTATCGCTTCGTCAGGCTCTTGCAGCGTCTGGGGTGTGCCAGCAACCTACGCGTTCCTTCGGATCATGCGCTGATGGCCCGTGCCAGCCAGCAAAAAGCCGCCCTTTGAGGGGCGGCTGGTGCGTTCAGGGTTGTTGGGAACGCCCTTCGGAACGGCTCTCAGGCGAGGCCGGTGATCACCAGCGGTTGCCGCCGCCGCCGTAACCGCCGCCACCACCGGCGCCGGCGAACTGGCGTCCGCCACCGCCACCGGTGCGGGGCTCGGCCTTGTTGACCCGGATGTTGCGGCCCATCCACTCGACGTTCTGGAGATCGTCGATGGCTTTGGTCTCGTCGGCCTCGTTGGCCATCTCGACAAAGGCGAAGCCGCGCTTGCGTCCGGTGTCGCGGTCCAGGGGCAGGGTGCACTTGCGTACATCACCGTATTCGGAGAACAGGTGCTGAACGTCATCAACCTCAGCGTCGAACGAGAGGTTGCCCACGTAAATGGTCATGAAGTCTGGTCTTGAAAACTATGAATCGATTCGTTGAACGCCCTGAAGAAAGTCGCTGGCCTAGTGGTCAAATCCTGGTTGGAGCCGCCGTTTCGGAAAGAAACCTGCTGAAGACTGGTTCTTGAATCGCTCTCACCCTACACCACGCCCTGGGGACACCAGGGTCAGGCCAGGGGGCTGCCGGTGGACTCCACCGGCACGGGGGACACCTTCCAGATGCGCTCGGCGTACTCCCGGATCGAGCGGTCGCTGGAGAAGAAGCCGCAGTTCATGGTGTTGGCCACCGACATCTGCGCCCAGCGGCTGGGGTCCTGCCAGCAGGCGTCCACCCGGTCCTGGGCCTGGCGATAGTCGGCGATGTCGGCCATCACCTTGAACGGATCGTGGCTGGTGAGGTTGGCCAGCAAGGGATAGAAGAGGTCGCGGTCGCCCTCGCTGAAGTGGCCGGCGCCGATCAGCTCGATCGCTTCGCGCACCACCGGATCCTTCTCGATCCAGGGCATCGGGTGGTAGCCCATGCGATCGAACTCCTCGATCTGCTCGGCCGTGTGGCCGAATAGGAAGAAGTTGTCGGGACCCACCCTCTCGCGGATCTCCACGTTGGCGCCGTCCAGGGTGCCGATCGTGAGGGCGCCATTGAGGGCCATCTTCATGTTGCCGGTGCCGGAGGCCTCCTTGCCGGCGGTGGAGATCTGTTCGGAGAGATCCACCGCCGGATAGATCTTCTGGCCCAGGCTCACGCTGAAATTCGGCAGGAACACCACCCGCAGCCGGCCTTCCATGGCCGGATCCATGTTCACGATCTCGGAGATCCCCACGATCAGCCGGATGATCAGCTTGGCCATGGCATAGCCCGGCGCCGCCTTGCCGCCGAAGATCACGGTGCGCGGCGGCAGGTCCTCCCCGTTGCGGAGCCGCAGGTAGCGCTCCACCACGTGCAGGGCGGCCAGATGCTGACGCTTGTACTCATGGATGCGCTTCACCTGCACGTCGAAGATCGAGCTGGGATCCAGCAGCAGGCCCTGGGTCTGGTGGATGTGGCGCACGAGCCGCTGCTTCGAGGCTTCCCGCACCTCCAGCCAGCGCTCCAGGAAGGCCGGGTCCTCCCGGTGGCGGTCCAGGTCCTGCAGGTGGGTGAGGTCGCGACGCCACTGGCTGCCGATCACCTCATCCAGCAGGTGCGCCAGACCCGGGTTGGCCACCACCATCCAGCGGCGTGGCGTCACCCCGTTGGTGACATTGGTGAAGCGCTCCGGCCAGATCTCGGCGAAGTCGGCCAGCACATGGCGCCGCAGCAGATCGCTGTGCAGCTCGGCCACACCGTTGGTTCGGTGGCAGCCCACCACGGCCAGGTTGGCCATCCGCACCTTGCGTTGGGGCCCCTCCTCGATCAGGGAGAGGCGGGCGAGTTTCTCCGGCTGGCCGGGGTAGCGGATGCGCGCCATCCGCAGGAACCGGGCGTTGATCTCGTAGATGATCTGGAGGTGGCGTGGCAGCAACTGCTGGAACAGCTCCACGCCCCAGGTCTCGAGGGCTTCGGGCAGCAGGGTGTGGTTGGTGTAGCTGAGGCTGGCGGTGGTCACGCCCCAGGCGGTGTCCCAGTCGAGGTGGTGCTCATCCAGCAGCAGCCGCATCAGCTCCGCCACGGCGATGGCCGGGTGGGTGTCGTTGAGCTGGAGGGCGAACTTGGTGTGGAACTGATCCGCCGGCAGTCCCTGCCCCCGCAGGATGCGGAACATGTCCTGCAGGGAACAGCTCACGAAGAAGATCTGCTGCGAGAGGCGCAGGCGCTTGCCCTGGTCCATCTCGTCGTTCGGGTAGAGCACCTTCGAGAGGGTCTCCGACTGCATCTTGTGCAGCACGGCCTTGGTGTAGTCGCCGGCGTTGAACGAGGCGAAATCCAGCTCCTCCGGTGCCGCGGCTGCCCACAGCCGCAGGGTGTTGGCCGTGCGCACGCCGTAGCCCAGGATCGGGGTGTCGTAGGCCACACCGATCACCGTGTGCTGGCCGATGGTCACCGGGTAGCGCCATTCAGGCCGGATCACCTCCCACGGATTGCCCTGGGCCAGCCACGAGTCGGTGACTTCCTGCTGGCCCTGGGAGGTGATCTGCTGGCGGAAGATGCCGAACTCGTAGCGGATGCCGTAGCCGATGGCCGGCAGCTCCAGGGTGGCCATCGACTCCTGGAAACAGGCCGCCAGCCGTCCCAGGCCGCCGTTGCCCAGGCCCGGCTCCGGTTCCTCCAGGATCAGTTCTTCGAGATCGAGCCCCAGCTCACGGCAGGCCGCCTCAGCTTCGTCCCGCAGCCCCAGGTTCACCAGGTTGTTGTCCAGGTGGGGGCCCAGCAGGTATTCCGCGGAGAGGTACACCGCCGTGCGCACCTGGGCGCGGGTGTAGGTCTCGGCCGTGTCCACCCAGTTGTGCAGCAGCCGGTCCCGCACGGCCAGGGCCAGGCTGCGGTAGTGATCGTGGCGGGTGGCCAGCGAGGGGGCCTTGGCCTGGCTGAAGAACAGATGCCGCTGCATCTCCTCGGCCAGGGGCCGGTGGATGAAGCAGGAGCGGCTGCGGGTGGTGCTGGATTCGGCCATGGGAGCCGCTGGGCGGGCTGGGTGACTCCGTTCTGGTGCCGGCTAGCACCCCCTCGCTGTCGGCATGGCTACAAAGGCCCGGGCGTGTGTGGGAAGCGGGTCGCACCCGCTCCGCCGCTGCCTGGGCCTGCCGGTTCTGAGGCGGCGTTCAGAGCTCGCTCTCCATGTCCGGTTTGATCGTGCAGTCCTCCTTCGGATAGCTCACGCAGAGCAGGGCGAAGCCCGCCTCGATCTGGTCGTCGTCGAGAAAACTCTGATCCGACTGGTCGACGCTGCCGCTGATCACCTTGCCGGCGCAGGTGCTGCAGGCGCCAGCCCGGCAGGAGTAGGGCAGATCGATGCCCGCTTCCTCGGCGGCATCAAGGATGTAGGTGTCGTCGCTGCAGCTGAAGCTGCGGCCGTCATCGAGGTTGATGGTGAAGGTGGCCATGGCGGGTCGCTGGGTCTGTCGGAACAACGTTGGGCCCATTGCATCCCCGTCGCCAGAGCAGCCGTGTGATCGGTGACACCTCTGTGGGCATCCGATCACAGTCCTGCCGCCCTTGGAACTCCGCGGGAAGTCCGCTGCCGCAGGGGCGGGGGCCACGCTGCAGGCCGTGCAAGCCTGGTGTCCATGAGCCTCGATCCGTCCCTTTCGCCGTTGCCGTCGCCTTCCCGATCGCCCGCAACCGCCCGGGAGCATGAGGTGGTGTTGGTGCGTCACGGCGAAACCGCCTGGAGCCGGGCGGGGCGGCACACCGGGCGCACCGACCTGCCGCTCACCGAGGCCGGAGAGGCCGAAGCGCGCCGGCTGGAGCCGGCCCTGGCGGGGCGATTCTTCGCTCAGGTGCTGTGCAGCCCGCTGCAGCGGGCCCGCCGCACCTGCGAGCTGGCCGGTCTGGCGCCCCAGGCCGCCTTCGACCCCGACCTGCAGGAGTGGGACTACGGCCTCTACGAGGGCCTCACCTCCCCCCAGATTCACGCCGAGGTGCCGGGCTGGCTGGTGTTCCGCGATGGCTGCCCGGAGGGGGAGACGCCGGAGGCGGTGGCTGCCCGGGTCGACCGGGTGATCGAGCGGGTCCGGGCCGTGGACGGCCCCGTGGCGCTGTTCGCCCATGGCCACCTGCTGCGGGTGCTGGCCGCCCGCTGGCTGGGGCTGCCGGCCGCCGCCGGCGCCCATCTGCTGCTGGACACCTCCACCCTCTCGACCCTGGCCTGGTACCAGGGGGTTCCGGCCCTGGGCTGCTGGAACGCCCCGCTCGTTCAGAGCTGATCGAGGGCCGCTCCGATGGCGGCATAGCAGCGCTCCAGCTGGGCATCGCTGAGGCAGAGGGGTGGCAGCAGGTACACCACGTTGCCCAGGGGCCGGAGGTACACCCCGGCGTCGAGGCAGAGGCCCTGGAGCCGCCGCCCCACCGCGCTCAGGTAACCCGGCTGCTCCACGGCCACGTCGAAGGCGGCCACGGTGCCGAGGCAGCGGGGCCGCAGCACCCGCGGATGGCGGCGGAGCCGCTCCAGCAGGGGCCTGTGGCGGGCCTCGAAACCGCGGTAGCGCTCCGGCGCCGCCTCGAGCAGATCCAGGCTGGCCAGGGCGGCGGCGCAGCCGAGGGGATTGGCGGTGAAGCTGTGGCCGTGGAAGAAGGTGGCCAGCGGATCCTCGCTGATGAAGCCCTGGTAGAGCCGCTCGCTGGCCAGGGTCACTCCCATCGGCAGGAATCCGCCGGTGAGGCCCTTGGAGAGGGCCATCAGGTCGGGGCTGAGGCCGGCGCGCCGGCAGGCGAACAGCGCCCCCGTGCGGCCGAAGCCAGTCATCACCTCATCGGCGATCAGCAACGCGCCGGCCGCCCGCACCCGCTCCTGCACCGCCTGCAGGAAGGCGGGCCGCACCATGGCCATGCCGGAAGCGCCCTGGATCAGGGGCTCCAGGATCACGGCGGCGGTGGGCACCGCCAGGGCCTGCTCCAGGGCGTCCAGGGCGGCCCGCTCCCGCCGCTCGGGGGCGGGCTCCTGCCAGCAGCCGTGGGGCCAGCTCACCCGCGCCACCGAGAACAGCCAGGGCTCGAACGGGTCGGTGAACAGGGAGCGGGCCCCCACCGCCATGGCCCCCACGGTGTCGCCGTGGTAGGCCCCTTCGAAGGCGATCAGCCGGTCCCGCGGCTCTCCCCGGTTGCGCCACCACTGCCAGGCGATCTTGAGAGCCACCTCCACGGCAGTGGACCCGTTGTCGGAGAAGAAGAGGCGCTCCAGGCCGCTGAGGGCACTCAGCCGTTCGGCCAGCCGTTCGGCCGGGGGATGGCTGAAGTTGGCGAAGATCACCTGTTCCAGCTGCCGGGCCTGGGCCGCCACGGCGGCGGCGATGCTGGGTTCGGCATGGCCGTGCAGCGTCACCCACCAGCTGCTGATCGCGTCGATCAGCCGGCGTCCGTCGGCGAGCTGCAGGATGGCTCCCTGCCCCTGCACGGCCCTGAGGGGGGCGGGGGCCACAGCCACCTGGGTGGTGGGATGCCACAGGTGGGGATGCCAGCCGGGCGGCTGCTGCTGGGCCGGGGTCATCGGCGCGTTGGGGTGATGGCGGGGAGTCTGCTCCGCGGCGAACGGCAACAAAGGTCCATGAATTCCGGTCACGCTCTGTGAGTTTTTACCCAGACTTCGACGGCCTTCGGGGGGAGCTGGATACGTTCGCTGCGTCGTCCTCCCTGCCCCCACCCTCGCCATGGCCCTGCCCCTTCTGGATGTCAAGCCCACGGCACTGAACGCACGGGTCCGCAGCTTCATGCCGGCCACCGAAGAGTCACCCCCGAAGCCGCCCCTGAGCCTGGCGCCGGTGCAGGACGCCGCCAGCCTGGATGTGCAGATCGATCAGGCCTACCGCCAGATCTTCTTCCATGCCTTCCGCTGCGACCGGGAACCGGTGCTGGAGTCGCAGCTGCGTTCGGGCCAGATCCGCATGCGCGACTTCATCCGCGGCCTGCTGCTTTCGGACAAGTTCCGCCGCGACTTCTACCGCTGCAACAGCAACTACCGCCTGGTGGAGCAGCTGGTGGGACGGGTGCTCGGCCGCCCTGTGTATGGGGATCAGGAGCGGATCGCCTGGTCGATCCTGATCGCTGAACAGGGACTGCCCGCCTTCGTGGACGCCCTGCTCGGCTCCGAGGAGTACCTGGCCAACTTCGGGGAGGAGCTGGTGCCGTTCCAGCGCTCCCGCACCCTGGCCGGCCGGGCGATCGGGGATCGGCCGTTCAACCAGCAGGCGCCCCGCTACGGCGCCGACTGGCGCGACACCCACGCCCGCCGTGTGCCCGCCGCGGGGTCGAGCCCCTGGACGCCCGGCACGCCCCGGCCGACCTGGCTGCGGGATCAGCCCACGCCGGCCGTGCAGAAGCTGTGGCTCGGCACCGTGGCCGCCGGTGCGGCCATCCTGAGCGTGTTCGGCCTGATCACCGTGGCCGCCATGCTCAGCACCTGACCCTGGCCTCAGGCGGCGGGGGCGCTGGAGCCCGCGCCGTCCCTCAGGGAGGGGAAGCTGGCACGGATCCGGTCAGTCAGTTCCTGCCCCATCCGCTCCCGGAACCGCGCCAGCGTTTCGCCCGCCAGCACCGGGTAGGTCCGGTCGGTGTTGGTCTCGCCCCGCAGGGGTTTCCAGCTGGTGGATTCCGTCTGCTTCAGGGTGTCCAGAGGGGCCTGGAAGTCGAAGCTGAGCAGCCGCACGTCAGCGCCGGCTTTGGCCTCCTCGATCCAGCCCTCGCGCAGCGGCTGCAGGTCGCGGGCCTTGAGGGTGTCCGGCAGACCGAGCACCGGTTGCAGCTCCTCCAGCACCTGCAGCTCCGCTTCGAGCAGCACCCGCCAGGCGCCCGCTTCATCGGCGCCCAGGCCCTGTTCCGCCGGGTCGGCCAGCATCGCATCGCGGTGGAAGGCCAGCCAGCGGTAGTACGACTTGTCCTTGAGGGTCTTCTTCTGGGCCGCCTTGCCCGTGAGGCGTCTCGGCAGGGCGGCTTCGGCCTTGCGCAGGAACACCCGGTCTTCCCGCTCCAGGTTGATCGCCCCCCAGCGCTGGCGGTACTCCCACAGTTCCGCGTAGCGGCGCACATCCTCCGCCGCCCAGCCCAGGGCTGTGAGCTCATCGGCTCGGCTGATCTCGTCCTTGGCCACGGCCCACTCTCGCGCTCGTGGCAGCGTAAGGGTCAGCCCAGGGCGCTTCCGATGGCCGCCACTCCGAACAGGAGGAACAGCCCGCCGCTCAGGCGGTAGAGCAGCCGTTCATCCACCCGGCGGCCGATCCACTTGCCCGCGCCCACCGCCAGGGCCGTGACCACCGCATGGCCCAGCAGCGTGCCCGCCAGCAGGCCGGCGAAGGTGAAGGCCGGCGATGTGGCAAGAAACACCGTGGCCAGCTGGGTGCGATCGCCCAGCTCGGCGATGAACACCAGCGTGAAGGCTTCCCAGATCACGGCGGGCGGGCGGCTGCTGCGCAGCTGGCGATCGGCGGCGAGCACGGCCTCCTCGGCCTCCTCGGCCTCCTCCAGGGCCGCATCGGCAGGCAGGGCCTGGGCATCCACCAGCAGCTTCACCCCAAAACCGATGAACAGCAGGCCCGCCAGCCAGGGCAGCAGCCGGGCGGGCAGCAGTTCCCGCAGGCCATAGCCCACGGCCAGGGAGATCAGGGTCACCGCCGCCAGAGCGGCGAAGCTGCCGACGAACACCCAGCGGGGCCGGTGGCGCACCGCGAGGATGAGCGCCATGAAGAAGGTCTTGTCCCCCAGCTCCGCCAGGGTGATGGCACTGAAGCTCGAGCCGAAGGCGGCTAGCCCAGGGTCCATCGTCACCGGCACGCCGCGGGGAGCTGACCCTTACTACCACTGAAGCCGACTGCTGAGGCCGACCGCAGAAGCCAACCGCCCAGCCCGGCGTCAGCGCACCACCAGCACCGGACAGGGACTCTGGGTGAGCACCCGCTGGGTTTCGCTGCCCAGCAGCAGGCCCTCCAGGCCGCGGCGTCCATGGGAGGCCATCACGATCAGGTCGCAGCCCTGGCTGCGGGCCTCCTCCACGATCGCCTCAGCCGGCTGGCTGCTGAGCCGCTTCACCACCTCCACCGGCACGCCGCCTGCCTCGGCCACCTGACGGGCGGCCGCGAGGATCTGCTCGGTCTGGGTGCGGGCCGCCTCCATCAGCGCCTCGATGGCGCTGGTGTCCACCAGTTCCCCCACGCCCACCAGGGACACCGGGAAGTTGCTCTGCACATGCAGGATGCGCAGGCGTGCACCCAGCTGGCGGGCCAGGGCCACGGCCTGATCCACGGCCTTGCCGGAGAGGTCGGAACCGTCGGTGGGCACGAGCAGGTGCTGGTAGGTCATGGCAGGGGAGGGGGCACATCTCCGGTTTAGTCCGATCCGGGGCCTGCGCATCAGGGCGGCCGCCGGATCGTCGCCAGGGTCAGTGGAGAGGATCACTGATCACGAGCACCGAGCCCGGCAGGCGGCGCAGCAACCGATCCACCCGATCGCTCGCGGGGATGGGCAGCCCCGCCACCAGGCGGCGCTGGGAGCGCAGGATCACCAGGTCGTGATCCCGCGCTGCTGCGGTGATGCAGCGCTCCACGCCGCCGCCTCTGCCTCCGCCTCCCCCCTGGGGCACCACCCGCACCTCGATCGGCACGGGTGGGCCCGCTGCGCCGGCCCCCCGCCGCCAGCCGGCCAGCTGCTGCTCCATCACCTGCCGCGCGCGCCGGCTCCGGGCCGATTCGGCCACGTGCAGCAGGGTGATGCTGCCCTGCTGGGCCAGCGCCAGCCGCTCGGCCAGCTGGAACTGCTCCAGCGCACCGGCGGTGAGGTCCTTCACGGGCACCAGCAGGCGCCCCAGCGTGGCCGGTGGCTGCTGCAGCCGGGCCACCACCACGGGGCAGCTCACCTGCCTGCAGGTGGCGTCAACCAGGTCGCCGAACAGCCACTGGCCCAGACCCGCGGGCGGTGCCAGCCCCATCACCACCAGATCCGAGGCCTGCTCGATCGCCACCCGGGCGATGCCGGCCGCCACATCACTGTCCACCCGCAGCAACGTCTGACACGGCACCCGCTCGCTGCCGAGCTGGGAGGAGGCGGAGCCCAGCAGGGCACGGGCCTCCGCCAGCGCCGAGGCCATGGCGGTGCTCACGGCCTGGGCCGGCGACACCACCACCAGCGGAAGCACCTGGCCGGGATCCTCGCCATCGCCCTGGATCAGCAGGCTGGCCAGGCCCAGCAGCGGTGCTTCGGTGCTGGGGTTGGACACGGGCACCAGCACCCGCAGCGAGCGCCGCGCCAGGGCGAGGCTGCCGTTCAGCTCGGCGCGGATGGCTGCGGCCGCCGCCTGGCCCAGCAGCGGCATGGCCCGTGCCGTGAGGGCGGGGCCCAGGCTCGCCGTCACCACCATCATGGCGAGCACGCTGTTCAGCACCGCGGTGTCGAACAGCCCGGCGTTGTAGCCCACGAAGGTGGCGGCCAGGGTGGCGGCCACCTGGGGCAGGGAGAGGGACCAGAGGGTGAGGATCTGGGCGTGGTTGTAGCGGTAGATCCGGCCGGCCCACCAGGCGGCCAGTCCCTTGGTGGCGATCAGGGTGGCGATCAGGGCCAGGGCGAATGGGCCGGCGAGCATGGTGCCCAAGAATCCCGGCAGGTCCAGCAGCAGCCCCAGATCGATGAAGAAGATGGGGATGAACAGGGCCGCGCCCACGAAGATCACCTGTTCCTTCACCCGGCCCTCCGGCAGCACGTGATTCACGGCCAGGCCGGCCAGGAAGGCCCCCACGATCTTTTCCACCCCGGCCAGCTCCGCCCCGAGGGCAGCCAGGAACAGAGCCAGCACCACGGCCACGAACAGCTGGCTCTCGTTGTTCACGCTGCGGCGCACCAGGTCCCGTCCCAGACGGGTGATCAGGGCGATGACCACCGCCGCGAACACCCCCACCCTGGCGAGCAGGGCCAGGATTCCCAGCGGGGTGAGCTCACCGCGGCTCAGCCCCATGCAGAGGGCCAGCAGCAGCAGGGCGGCCAGGTCGGTGAAGATCGTGCCGCCGATGGCCACGATCACCGACTCTTCGCGCATGGCGCCGTAACTGCGCACGATCGGGTAGCCCAGGGGCGTGTGGGAGGCCAGCACCGAGCCGAGCAGCACGGCACTCAGCAGCCCGTAGCCGGAGGCCAGGGCCAGGGCGGCGCCGCCCAGCAGCGGCAGGCTGAAGGTGAGCAGCCCGAAGCGGAAGGAGCGTTGCCGGATGCGGGCGAACTCGGCCAGATCGATCTCCAGCCCGGCGATGAACAGCAGGTAGATCACCCCCACATCGGAGAGCAGCCCCACCGTGGGGGTGTGGCTCTGGATCCAGCCCAGGGCATGGGGCCCGATCAGCACGCCCGCGGCCAGCAGCCCCACCAGATCCGGCAGGCGCAGCAGCCGGGCCACCGGAGGCACCAGCACACTCAGGCCCAGCAGCAGGGCGAAGACCGCCAGCGGCGTCTGCTCCAGGAAGCCCCCGATGGCACCGCCGAGCGGGATGGCCGCGTCAGCCACCCCGGCTCCCCCCTTTCCAGCCGGCCAGGTGGCCGGCGGCCGCCGACCGGGCCAGGGCCCGCGCCGCCGGCAGGGCGGGCTCGAGCTGGGCCGAGCTGAAGGGGGGGAGCGAGCGGCTGCGCAGCCAGGCTCCCCAGCGGAATTCGTGGAATGGAATCAGGGGCGCCGGCTCGATCACCCCCTCCTTCTTGAGGCGCCAGACCAGGCTGCGGTAGGGGTCATCCTGCAGACCGGTGAGCTGGGAAGGCAGCACCCCCGGCTCGAGGGGGCCCAGGCCCCGCCCGTCATAGAGGTAGAGCCAGCCTCGGCGCCGCAGTTCCTCCAGCACCACGGCACGGTCGTCTGTGTCCAGCTGGAGGGCCACATAGCCGAAGGCGGTGGCCTCCGGTTCCAGCTCCAGCAGGGCCCGCAGACGGTGGTGGCGGTCCACCATCCACACCTCGCCCGCGGCGCTGCGCACCAGCGGCACCGGCTTGGTGCCCAGATAGTCACGCCGCTCGCGTCGGTCCTCCGCCCGGAAGTCGCGCTGCCGGCTGCGCACTTCCGCCATCCCAACGCACAGCTGGGTGGGCCGCAGCCGGGCGATCGGCAGTTCGGTGAGGGCGACGCCCGGCTGGGGCGGTGGCAGCTGCTGGAAGGGGGGAAGGCGCAGCGCCATCGCGCGAGAGGAACCTGCTGGGGCTCATCCTCGCCCGGGTCTGGCGGCATCGCTCCGGTGTGCCCCGCACGTGATCGGGATAGGGTCGCTGCAGGCACGCGCTCCCATGCACTCCCCCTCCCCTGTCCCGGCTCCGGTCGCCTCGGAGGGCTCGCCCCTGGCGGATGGCGAAGGTTCGCTCGGCGTTCTGGTCTGCGGCCATGGCAGCCGCAACCGGCTGGCCGTGGCCGAGTTCGCCAGCCTGGCCCGGCAGTTGCAGCAGCGCTTCGATCCGGTGCCGGTGGCCTACGGCTACCTGGAATTCGCCACACCGATCCTGCGGGAGGGGCTGGAAAGCCTGAGGCGGCAGGGGGTGAAGCACGTGCTGGCGGTGCCGGCCATGCTCTTCGCCGCCGGCCATGCCAAGAACGACATTCCCTCGGTGCTCAACACCTACGCGGCCGAAACCGGCCTGCGGATCGACTACGGCCGGGAGCTGGGGGTGGATCGCCGCATGATCCAGGCGGCCGGTGCCCGGCTGCGGCAGGCGCTGGCGGCCGCGCCCGGGGATGTGC
Organism: Cyanobium sp. PCC 7001; assembly: GCF_000155635.1. Lineage (NCBI taxonomy): Bacteria > Bacillati > Cyanobacteriota > Cyanophyceae > Synechococcales > Prochlorococcaceae > Cyanobium > Cyanobium sp. PCC 7001. The sequence continues at coordinate 1,030,397 of NZ_DS990556.1, read as the reverse complement.
CCCTGGAGGACACCCTGCTGGTGGTGGTGGGCCGGGGCTCCTCCGATCCCGATGCCAACTCGAACGTGGCGAAGGTGACCCGCATGCTCGTGGAGGGCTTCGGCTTCGGCTGGGGCGAAACCCTCTACTCCGGCGTCACCTTCCCCCTGGTGGAGCCCGGACTGCGCCATGTGGTGCGTCTCGGGTATCGCCGCATCGTGGTGTTTCCCTATTTCCTCTTCTCCGGTGTGCTGGTGAGCAGGATTGCCCAGCACACCGACCGTGTGGCGGCCGATCATCCCGACGTGGAGTTCGTCAAGGCCTCCTATCTCGGTGACCATCCCCATGTGCTCGACACCTTTGTGGAGCGTGTCGAGGACGTGGTGCGTGGCGATACGAACATGAACTGTTCCCTGTGCAAATACCGCGACCAGGTTCTCGGTTTCGAACGCGAAGTGGGAGCTCCCCAGCACAGTCACCATCACCATGTGGAAGGGCTCACCGAGAGCTGTGATCTCTGTGAGAACGAATGCACCGGGGCCTGCCAGCCCGACGGCGTTCCCGTGCCCCTGGCCGGACACCACCACCACGACCACGCCGCCCATCACCACACGCCCTATCCCCATGCCGACCACCCCCTCGGTCCGCGAACCCTCAGAGGCGGCCACGGCTCCGATGGGGCCCCGGCGACGGGCCAGGCCGTCTCGTCCGGACCTGGTCTGGTGAGACCAGCAACTGATCAGAACAATTGATCTGTCCTGAGTTTCCCCATTCCTGCCCTGTTTTCCCCAGTTCGGCGGGGGGTTTTCCACAGAATCTGGCTCCTCTGCGCCGTTCCGGCGTGCGGCCTGTGGATTCTCGCCGTCTGTTCAGATTGCTCTTGACAGAGTTGGCGAGGGGTTGCAAGCCCGATGGAGGCACCCGCTCCCGCTGGCTCAGATCCCAGTGCGATCCCCCTGTCTCATCCTGAAAGCCGGTGGGCCAGCGCCGAAGACGACGCTTTGACGCCCCCGGGGCCGTTGTGGCGTACTGGGCGCGATTCACGGGCAGGGGCATCACCGAATGGACGACATCCTGGGTACTGGGCATGAAGCCTCGGGTCGGGAGGCGGGGCTGGTTCACCCTTCCATCCCGGGAGCCGTCTCGGGGATGCAGAGCTCGCCTGAGACGGGGACGTGGCCTCAAGCCGCCAGTTCGCCCTGCGACGAGTGCGCCGCCCATCTGGAGGCCGAAGTTCCAGAAGTGCTCTTCCACGGACTGCGGCAGTTCCTGGATCACCATCCGGAGTGGAACCAGCACCGGGTGGCCACCTCGGCCCTGGCCACGTTCCTGTTCCAGAACGGCTGCAAGGACACCTGTGTGAATCAGCACTATTTCAGTGCGCTCTTCCTGCGCTGACACCGAATCCCTCGATGCCGCAGGGATGGCTGCAGGCCCCTGGATGAAGGATGGCGGCACAATAAAGGCGGGACGAAAAAAAGGGCGAAGGTGCCAACCCTCGCCCTTGTTCTCCCTTGCCCGACCCTGTGAAAGGTCGCCCCGTCATTGTGCAGACCGTCCCCCGGGGCGGTTGTGACCATGGACACCGGATGGCAGCGCGTGTCTGGATCCGCTGACTACCCCTCGCCCCGCCGCAGCCGGGTCGCCGCGGCCTCGCAGGCCCGCCAGGTGATCGCCATCTCCGTGAGCGTCGGGCTCTGCCAGCCGGCGCTCGGCCAGCAGGCGCCATCGGTCACCAGCAGGTTGGGCGCCCGCCAGCACTGGTTCTGGGGGTTCACCACCCCGTCCTCCTCCCGGGCGGCCATGCGCGCTCCCCCCAGCTCATGGATGTAGTAGCCGGGGGGCGGAGCACCGCTGCGGGTGGCGAAGCTGCCCCGGATCCACGGCTCCAGCAGGGGCAGCACGAAGATCTCCTCGATCGGCCGCACCGTGCCCCCCGCCGCCGCCACCACGGCATCCATGCGCCGCTGCATGTGGGCCACCATGGCCGTTTCGTTGGGACCCCAGGCCAGGCTGATGTGGGGGGTGGGCAGGCCCCAGGCATCGAGCCGGTCAGGGTTGAGGGTCACGTGATTGGTGCTCTGGGGCAGCACCTCCCCGTGGCCGATCAGGAAGCCCACCGCCTCACCCCGGCGCCGTTGCAGCAGGCTGGGCGGGTCGAAGCGCTGCACGGCGGCCCAGAGGCCGTAGCCCCGGCGGAACTCCAGCGGGCTTCCGGGCTCCAGGTTCACGGTGTTGGGGATGAAGCAGCTGCCGGCGCCGGAGAGTTCGGGCGGCTCGGGCGGCGGCTCCACATCCGGGATCGAGAAGAAGCGGCTGGTGGAGATGTGGTCCATCAGGTAGCGGCCCAGGCTGCCCGAGGGGTCCACCAGTCCGCGGCCGCTGCTGGCCGTGTTGCCCTCGCTGGAGTGGAGCACGATCCGCAGGGTCTCGATCGTGGAGGCGCACAGCACCACCAGGGGCGCATCCAGCTGCTGGCGCGCGCCACTGGTGCTGTCCACCACCACCACGCCGCGGGCCCGGCTGCCGTCGGGGCGCATCACCACATGGCTCACCACCGCGCCGGTGCGCACCGTGGTGCGGCCCGTGGCCAGGGCCCGCGCCAGGGTGCTGCCGGTGCTGGCGGACCGGGCCCAGCCCCGGCCGCGGTGCAGGCCGAACCCGCGCGAGTGGATCAGCGGCAGGTCCAGCTGCTCGGCTGCGGCGCGCTGCAGGTGCCGTTCCCCGGGGGTGAGCGGCAGGGGATCGAGAAAGTGGCCGTCCGGCAGCTGGGGCAGGCCATCGGGGTGGCCATGCACCCCCAGCAGCGTCTCGAGACGGGTGTAGTAAGGCGCCAGCTCCTGCTCGCCGATGGGCCAGGAGGGTCCGTGCCCGTCGCGCTCACCGGCCTTGAACTCGTAGTCGCTCAGGCGCAGGGTGATGCCGCCCCAGGTGAGGCTCTTGCCGCCCAGCTGGCGCCCTCGGGTCCAGAGGAACGGCCGCTCCGGTGGCGTGGTGTAGGGGTTGCGGCGTTCATCGATGAACAGCTCGGGGTTCTGTTTCCAGTAGCCCGGGTGGTGGGCCTGCACGCGGTGGCGACCGCTGGAGAGATGGGCCAGCCGTCGCACCATGTTCGCCGGCTCACCGCCGTAGGCCTGGCGGGCGGTGAGGCTGGGCCCGGCCTCGAGCACCAGCACCCGAAGCCCCGCCTCGGCCAGCACCATGGCAGCCACCCCGCCGGTGGCGCCGGATCCCACCACGATCGCGTCGGGCTCCGCCAGGGGGGGCGGATCACTGCCGGGGGGCATCAGCGGATGTCTCAGCTGGCGGCGAGGCTCGCATCCAGGCGGATCAGGCTCTGCAGCAGCACGTTCACGCCCTGTTCGCACTGCTCGGGGGAGGTGAATTCGTCAGCCGAATGGGACACGCCATCGCGGCTGGGCACGAAGATCATCCCCATCGCCGTGAGCCGGCCCAGCTCCTGGGAGTCGTGGCTGGCACGGCTGGGCAGGTGGGTGTAGCTGAGCCCCAGCTGCTGGCAGCTCTCGGTGATCACCTCCTGGATCATCGGATCGGCGGGGCTGGGATCCACCACGAACTGCGGTGTCATGGCGATCCGGGTGCGGCTGGCCACGGCGATGTTCTCGATCTTGCGCTCCAGGTGGGCGCGCATGTGGTCGATCACGCTGTGGGACAGATCGCGCATGTCGAGGGTGAACTCCACCCGTCCCGGCACGATGTTGGCTGCGTTCGGCCACACCTGCAGCTTGCCCACGGTGGCCACCGGATCGCCGGGGAAATGGAGCGCCATGTCCTCCACCGCCAGGATGATCTGGGCGGCGGTGGTGAGGGCGTCGCGGCGCATGCCCATGGGCGTGGTACCCGCATGGTTGGCCTGGCCGGTGACGCTGATGGTGTAGCGCTGCTGCCCCACCACCCCCTCCACAACACCGATCTCCTTGCCCACGGCCTCGAGCACGCCGCCCTGCTCCACGTGCAGCTCCAGAAAGGCCGCGATCTCCTCGGGGGCACGGCGGGCGCTGGAGCGCTGCTCCCAGTCGCCGCCGATGCTGGCCAGGGCATCCTCGATCGGCAGTCCCAGGGCGGTGACGTAACTGGCGGGGTCATCGGAGCCCCGTCCCACCAGGGTCTTGCAGCCCACCATCGAGCTCTCCTCGTCGGCGAACACGATCACCTCCAGCGGGTGATGCAGCCGCTCCCCCTGCTCGGCCAGCACCCGCACCACCTCCAGCCCGGCCATCACACCGAGGGCACCGTCGTAGCGGCCCCCTTCCGGCACCGTGTCGATGTGGGAGCCCGTGGCCAGCACGGGAGCCTGGGGGTCGAGGCCCTCGTAGCGGCCGATCAGGTTGCCCGCGGCATCGATGCGCACCTCCATGCCCGCCTCCCGCATCCAGTCCTGCACGAGGTCGCGGGCGGCCCGGTCCTCATCGCTGAAGGCCAGCCGGCGCACGGCACCGGAGGGCAAGCGGCCGATCTGCGACAGCACCTCCAGGCTTCTGGCCAGCCGATCGCCGTTGGCGCGCAGGCCCAGCGGAAGACCGGAGGGCCGCAGTGGACCGTTGAGGCTGGCCTGGGAGCCGACGCTGAGCTGGGTCATGGCGGAGCGGAGCGTTGGGGCCGATGGTGCGCTACGGCACAACGCGCCGGAGCCGGATCGTCAATCATTCCACCACGCTGAAATTCACGGCCCTCGCGTGATTCAGAGCCCATCTGAAATCGCACCCTCCTCCCCATCCACCCTCCTGCGATGACCTACTCGATCGTTGCCTGGGACGCTGAGACCGGAATGACCGGCGTTGGGGTGGCGACCAAGCATCTGGCGGTCGGCTCGCTCGTGCCCCATGCCCGTGCCGGTGTGGGAGCCGTGGCCACCCAGGCCAGCACCAATCCCTACTTCGGGCCCTGGGGCCTCGACCGGCTGGAGCAGCTCCAGCTCGAGAGTCAGGGGCAGCTGGGGGCCGAGGCTGTTCTGAACTCCCTGCTGCAGGACGACCCCGGTCGTGACGGACGCCAGGTCCACCTGGTGGATTCCCAGGGCCGCACCGCCGCCTGGACCGGTCCCGACTGCGCCGGGCTGGCAGCCCACCGCTGCTACCCGGGCTTCTCCGTGGCCGGCAACTACCTGGCGTCGGAGCTGGTGCTGCTGGCGATGGCCGAGGCCTACATGGCCGCCGAGCGCCACGGCCTGTCCCTGGAGCATCGCCTGCTGCTGGCCCTCGAGGCCGCCGAGACCCATGGCGGCGACCACCGCGGCCGCCAGTCGGCGGCCCTGCTGGTGATGCACCAGGAGAGCTACCCCCACATCGACTTTCGGGTGGATCACCACCCCGAGCCCCTCGTGGCGCTACGGGAGATCCTGGCGGAAGTGGAGCAGCACTACTACACCGGGTTCCGGGCCACCCTGCCCACCACGCTCGGGGTGGCCCAGACCGCGGAGCTGCAGGCCACCGAGCTCCAGAGTGCGGAGCTCGAGGCCACCGAGCTCGAGGCCGACGAAGCTCAGCCCTCCGACATGCCGATCAGCGCGTAGGCGGGCTGCGCCTCCTCCTCCCGGTGGAGGCGCCAGCCGAGCCGATCGGCCAGCTCCCGGGCCTGGGCCGGAAGATCGGCGGCCACGAACAGCTGGTGCATGATCTGCACCCCGATCAGGTGGTTGATCACGGCATCGAGCTGCACCCGGGTGGCCGCGCTGGTGGCTGGGTCGTCGTGGCGGGCGAACAGCTGGGCCACCCCCTCGGCATCCAGCAGGCCGGCCTCGGCGATCGCCGAGGGACTGAGGTAGCGATCGGCCAGGGATTGCATGGCGGCCCGCTTCTGCTCATCGGCGTGGGCGGGAGGGGCCATGAAGGCGAATTTCTCCCGGCGGTAGAGCTGCTCGGGCAACAGCCCCCGCATGGCCTCCCGCAGCACGTATTTCTCGGTTTTGCCCTTGATGCGCAGTTCGGGGGGCACCTGCACGGCCACCGCGGCCAGATGGTGATCCAGGAAGGCCGGCCGGGCTTCCATGGCGTGGGCCATGTCCACCCGGTCGCCCCCCCAGGTGAGGATCTGCCCTTCCAGCATGGTCTTGATCCACACGTACTGAGCCCGGTCCAGGGCATGGCGGCCCTCCAGCTGGGAGGGATCGAGGGTGGCCGCAATGGCGGCCCCGGGGGCGTAGCCGCTGCAGGCCTGGCGATGCTCGGTTGCCAGCAGATCCGGCACCAGCGGAGCGCAGGCCAGCCAGGGCTGCAGGCAGCTGGGGGTGAAGCCCACCACCGCCTCCAGGGCCGGATCGTTCACCTGCTCCTCCGCCAGCATCGCGCCCTGCACCAGCTGGTTGGCCTCCTGCAGCAGCTGTTCCCATTCCTGCCGGTCGGCCTCGGGCAGCTCGGCCAGACCGTGCAGGAACATGTCACGGCGGAAGGCGGGATAGCCGCCGAACAGCTCATCGGAGCCTTCGCCCGTCATCACCACCTTGTAGTGGGAGCGGTTCACCTCCCGGCTCATCAGGAACTTGGCCACCGCCAGGGTGTTGTAGATCGTGCGCTCGGTGTGCCAGATCGTCTCCTCCAGGTGGCCGTAGAGCTCGTTGCCGGAGAGGCGCATCACCAGCTGGTCGGCACCGGTGGCCTCGGCCATGGCGGTGGCGATCGGCGTCTCGTCGTAGCGGCTGTCGTCGAAGCCGATCGTGAACGCCTTCACCGGGTTCTGGCTCACGGCCGCCGCCAGCCCCAGGATCGAGCAGGAGTCGATGCCGCCCGAGAGGTAACAGCCCACCGGCACGTCGGCCACCATGCGCACCTCCACCGCCTCCAGCAGGGCCTGGCGCACCGCAGCCACGTGATCAGCTTCGCTGCGGCTTGCGTCCCGTTCGCCCTGGCGGGGGAAGTTCACATCCCAGTAGGGCTGGTCGTCGATCACGAAGTCGCCGTTTCGGCGCTGCACCGTGAGCACGTGGCCGGGCCTGAGCTGGTGCACGCCCTCGAAGGCGGTGGTGCCGGGCACCATCGTCTGCATCAGCTGGTGGAAGAGGCCTTCGGAGCTGAAGCGCCGCTGCACCCCCGGGTGGGCGAACAGCACCTTGAGCTCGGAGCCGAACACCAGGCCCTCATCGGTCAGCGTCCAGTACTGGGGTTTGACGCCGAAGCGGTCGCGCACCAGATAGAGGGTGTCCAGACCCTGGTCGAACAGGGCGAAGGCGAACTCGCCCCGCAGCAACGGCAGACTCGCCTCCAGGCCCTGGCGCTGGTAGAGGCGCAGCAGAATCTCCGAGTCGCTCTTGCTGCTGAACCGGGCCCCCTGGGCGGTGAGCGAGGCCCGGATCGCCTGGAAGTCGTAGAACTCGCCGTTGTGGGCCATCAGCAGCTGGCCGTCCTCGGACACGAAGGGCTGGCGACCCCGGTTGGCGTCGAGATCGATGATCGAGAGCCTGGCGTGGCAGAAGCCCACCCCCTGGCCAGGGAGGCTGCGCACCCCGAAGCCGTCGGGTCCGCGATGCACCTGGATGGCGGCCATGTTCACGAGCAGCTGCTCGTCGATCGGCCGCTGGGCCTGGCGGTGAAAGATTCCCCCGATGCCACACATAGGTCGAGAAGCTGCTGGTGAACGAAGTGAACGAGAAGAAGGCCTGATCGGATCAGGCGGGAGCGACGCCTAGATGACGTCCATCACCTGGGCGGTGCGCTCCACCATGCAGGTGAGCAGGGCCATCCGGATGAACACGGCGCCGCGGGCCTGGGAGAAGTACCAGTTGTGCGGGCTGTTGTCGAGGCAGGTGCCGAGCTCGGCCCCGCGGGCCAGAGGGTGGAGGATGATGGCCTCAGGCTTGTAGGGAAGGTCGGCCGTGAGGTGGAAGCTGCGGCCGTGCACCTCATAGCTGTCCCCCACCCAGGCGATGGCATTGATGTAGATCACATCGAGCTCGGCAATGGCCCCCATCAGGTCGTCGCTGGTGACCACCGTGATCCCGGCCGCCTCCAGTTCCTGCCGTTGGCCGGGATCGAAGTAGGTGTCCGGCGCGCTGGGGTCGATGCCGGGCTCGTGGAACAGCACCAGCTCCCGGATCATCTGGGGGAACTTGGTGAAGATGCGCAGCAGGGAGCGCACGGTGCGCATGCGGCCGGGGATGCCCACCACGCCGATGCGGATCCGGGCCTGTTCGGTGATGTCTTTCTCCACCAGATCGGGCCGCCACTTGAAGATGGTGTAGAGATCGGCCATCGCTTGGGTGGGGTGTTCGTCGATGCCGTTGCCCGCATTGATGATCGGAATCCTCAGCGACTCACTCATCTGGTAGATCGCCTCGGCATTGGTGTCCCGCAACACCACGCAATCGCCGTAGTTGTTGAACATTTCCGCCACGTCCCGCAAGGATTCGCCCTTGGCGATGCCGGTGGTGCTCCGGTCGGTGATCGTGATCGTGTCTCCGCCAAGGCGGTGCCAGGCACTGTCGAAGGAGAGCCGGGTGCGGGTGCTGGGTTCGTAGAAGGCGTTGATGAGGATCTTGCGCTGCAGTGGACTGTTGAAGCGGATGTAGCGCTCGGGATTGCTTTCGAATTTCGCGGCCAGGCGGAACACCTGCAGCAGGGATTCTGGGCTGTATTGCAGGGTGGAGATCACATGCTGGTTCATCAGATCCTGCAGCGCCTTTCCGTTCTCCCGTATCTGCTCCAGCAGGGCCTGTGGGTGGGCGTTCCCGTAGACGTCCGGGCCGAGCCGGGTGAAGTGGGGAGTGTGCATCATCAGGCGTGATCCCGGCGCTGGGGATGTTGCGAATGAAGTGTGGAGTTCTCCATCATGAGTCGTGTTGAGGATGTCGGTCCGGAAATCTTGTGTTTTCTGCAACATCCCCGCAGGCGCACGTAGCAACGCGCACCGTTTGCCCTCCTCCTCACCACACCTTGCCGCCGCGCAACTCGATCGCCCAGATCGTGAGGATCACCAGGGTGGCCAGCACCAGTCCGGCGATGCTCCCCACCACCACAAGATTGAACAGCGAGCGCGGCAGCAGCCACTGGGGGCCGGCAGCCGGCGCTCCGGCCGCCGCGGCGAATCGAATCAGCAGGTCAGGAACGGACATGGCCAGGGCAGGACGGCGTGGAGGGCGGGCGCGGAGGACGGGCGTGGAGGAGGGCAGGGAGCCTCAGGCGGATTCGGCGGTTCCGGCCAGCCGGCGCCAGTCGAAGCGTTCCGGCCAGCAGCGACTGCCCAGGCCCATCACCACGGCGGACACGGCGGCGGAGATTAGGGCGGCGCAGTAGGGGGCGATCAGCCAGTAGGCCAGCAGTCCGGTGACGGAGCCGAGCACCATGGCCAGCGAGGCCGCCTGACGGTTGGCCTGGCGCCAGTAGAGCCCCATGGCGATCGGCCAGATGGTGGAGGCCACCAGCGCGCCGGTGAACAGCAGCAGCTGGTACATCGAGGTGATGTACTGCCAGGAGAGCACCATGGTGAGCAGCCCCAGCCCCACCACCACCTGGCGGGCCACCTGGCGGACCTGATGGTCGCTGGCGTCGGGTTTGAGCCAGTGGGCCACCACGTCCTCGGCGATCAGATCGGCACTGGCGGCCAGCAGCGAGTCGAGGGTGGAGGTGAGGGAGGCGAAGATGATCACGAACACCACCGCGGCGCCACCGCTGCCGAGCAGCTGGGCGGTGACGATCGGGAACACCATGTTCACCTGGGGGATCGGCAGGTTCTGGGCCAGGGCCGTCAGGGCGATGGCGCCCGTCACGACCGGCACCGTGACCCAGGCCAGACCCCCCAGCACGAAGGAGCGGAACACCACCGAGGAGCGGCTGGCGAACACCCGCGACCACCAGATGTTGTTGTGGAACACCTCCCCCATGCTGAACAGGCCGGTGTTCCAGGCGAAGAGCAGGCCGGTGGGCAGCAGCAGGTTGAGCCGGGAGGGGTTCTCCGCCGCAAGGGCGGCGTACACCTGATCGCTGCTGAAGCGGCTGAACCCGAGCACGGCCACCAGCACGAGCAGCCCCATGATCAGCATCGACTGGATGAAGTCGGTGCCCACCACCGCCCGCATGCCGCCGAACAGCGTGTAGATGGTGGACACCCCGATCACGCACACCATGCCGAGCCGGTAATCGAAGCCCGAGAGCGACTGCAGCAGCAGCCCCGCCCCCATGCCCTGGGTGATCAGGAATCCCAGGGTGTAGGCCATGGTGATCAGCAGGAAAATGGCCCAGCAGGCCCTGCCGTAGCGCAGCCGCACGAAGTCGCCGCTGGTGCGGGCCGTGGGCATCAGCCGCTTGATCCGCACCGCCAGCGGCGCGAACAGGAACAGGCCGAGGCCCGCCAGGGCGTAGCCGAACATGCCCCAGAGCCCGAGGGTGTAGCCCACCTCGGGAGCGGCCAGGGTGGTGTTGCCGGTGACCCAGCTGGCCATCAGGGTGGCGGTGCTGAGGGCCAGGCCGATGTTGCGTCCCGCCAGCAGGTAGTCATCGGCGTCGCCCTTGCCCCGCTTGCCCCACCAGATTCCGAGGGCGATCCAGAGCACGGAGAACCCCACCAGCAGGATCCAGGCCGTGCCCTGGGGCAGCATCGGCGGTGTGGCATCAGTCATGGCTGGGGTCGTCGAAGGGATCGCGCTGGTGCCAGCGGCGGTGGCCCCGCAGGATCATCACCACCGTGGCCAGGGTGACCAGTCCGCCCAGTCCGAAGATGAGGATGGCCTGCTGCAGCTCGGTCAGGGCGAGAGGCATCAGGCGGAAGGCAGGCTGAACAAAACGCCGGACACAGGGCTGAGCACAAAAAAAGCCCCGGCGATCCGGAGCTTGGTTGGGAGCAATCAAATGGTGGCGGGGGCGAGATTTGAACTCGCGACCTTCGGGTTATGAGCCCGACGAGCTACCAGGCTGCTCTACCCCGCGTCACAGGCGAAATTGTACCAGCCGGTGTCCGCCGATACAGGTGGGGCCCTCTTGGCCAGGCGTCTCCAGACCAGGCGTCTCAGTCGAAGCGCAGCTCCCCCACCACCTCCAGCTTCAGATGGGGGGCCGGCTCCATGAACGCCTGGCGCAGCTCCTCGAGGGTCATGGGGGTGAGCCAGTCGAGCTGCTCCAGCAGATGGAGCGCCACGGCGTGTTTGGCGCGGGCCGATCCGTCCTCCACCTTCACGGCCACCCCCAGCCCTTCTCCGACCCGGCTCAGGCACTGGATGCCCTCGGCGCCCCCCTTGCTCAGCACCTGCCCGTGGCCGCGGCGCATCAGTTCGGTGTCGAAGCGACCGTCGCCCGCCACCAGGTCGGGATGGCTGAGCATGGCGCGGCTGAGCCGCTCCAGATCGGGCTGGGCGCCGGCACCCAGGTGGGCGTAGAGCAGGGCCATCTGGGCCAGCTGCAGCTGCAGCGTGGGAGCGCCGCAGTCGTCGCGGGCCGCCACCAGTTCCGCGGCCGGCAGGCCCAGCAGCTCGGCCACCCGTTTGAGCACCTCCTGCTGCAGCGGATGCTCCAGCTGCAGGTAGCTCTCCAGGCTCCAGCCCATCCGCCGGCAGGTGGCCAGGAAGGCGGCGTGCTTGCCGGAGCAGTTGTGTTCCAGCGGGCTGCTGCCCAGCTCCGGAACCGGGCTCTGCAGCTGTTCGGCCTCCACTTCCGCGCCCCAGAGCAGCCGGAACGCCTCGCGGGCGTGGCGGGAGGTGCCGGCGTGGGAGGCACAGGCGATGGCCAGGCCCCGATCACCGCAGTTCACCTGGTCAGCCGTGCCGCTGGCCACGAACACCGAGGCCTGGAAGGGTTTGAGTGCCGAGCGCACGAAGCTCAGATGCTGGGGATCCCCGGCCCGCATCAGCACCCGTCCCCGCCCATCGCACACCACGGCGTGCACCCGGTGGCGCGATTCGACGATGCCGTTGCGCAGCAGCCGCACCTCCAGGGGCGGGATGCTGGAGCGGCCGCTACCGCCGAAGCTGGAGGATAGGGTCATGGGAGCCGGTCGGTCTGGCCGTGCTCACAGAGCCTGACAGAGGCTCGCCCCCACCAGCATCAGGGTGGCGGCCAGGCCGATGGCCTGCTGCAACCGCATCAGGATGGGGCGCACCTGGTGCTGGGCCACCAGCAGATCCTGCTGACGCCAGGCCAGGGGCTTCTCCCAGACCTGGCCGTCGTACCAGCCGGATTCCTCGTACTCCACCCGTTCGCTCACCAGCCGCTGGTGGATGGTGCTCCAGCCCAGCCACTGCCGCACCAGCAGCAGGGTGGGCAGGGCGATCCCCGCCACCGCGCCCGCCGCCACCATGCGGGCCGGGTCGTGGCGCAGCACCCAGCTGCCGCTCGCCACCACCAGGGTGATCGGCAGCACCGACAGCCAGCTCACCGCCAGCGGACGCAGCAGACCGGCAAGACTTTGGGCGGGCCAGGCGAAGAACCAGGAGCGGCTCAGTTCCTCGTACTGACGCAGCGGGCGCTGTTCGGCCGGCACCGGGCAGGGCCCCAGCAGCTCCATGGCGAACGTCAGACGGCGGGTGCGGATTCCGAGCCTAGGTAGGGCACCTGTTCGCCGTGGCCCCAGAAGGATTCGAGGTCGTAGTAGCTGCGCTCGGCCGGGGTGAGCACGTGCACGATCACTTCGCCGTAGTCGAGCAGCACCCAGCGGCCCTCGGCCTGGCCTTCCCGGCGCAGGGGCAGACGGCCCAGCTTCTCCTCGAGCTTGTCCTCCACCGAGCGGGCGATGGCGCGCACCTGCACGTCGGAGAGGCCGCTGCAGATCACGAACCAGTCGGCCAGCGATGACACCTCATCCACCCGGATCAGGCGGATGTCCACCGCCTTGCGGTCATCGCAGCCTTCGGCCACCAGTCGGGCCAGGGCCTCGGTCTGGGGGTCGCGGGGTGTGGCGGAGGGGTGCAGGGCCGGCTCAGCCATAGACGTTCTCGCTGGTGACCGACTGGCGGGAGCCCTGCTGCTGGGCCATCTCGGCGCGGGCCCGGCCGGCGCTCTTGCGCAGGGCTTCGAGGCGGTCTTCGTAGAAGGCGCGCTTCTTCTTCTTGCGGGTCTGCTCGGCGAGCTCCTTGAGCGCCCCGCCGAGGCTCTTGTAGGCGTTCGGCAAGGTGTAGCCGAAGCGGCAGGCCAGATCGATGGCCCGCTCGTCGGCGCTGATGGCGTCCTGCAGGCGCTTCTCGGAGTTGTTCTTCAGATAGAGGCGGTAACCCGCGAAGCCGGAGAGGCCGAGGGCCATCAGCAGCAGCAGGCCGTCCTGCACCCAGAGCTCACCGATGGCACCACCGAGGCCGATGGCCAGCGCGGCCATTTCCCAGCCGTCGCGGGGCACCGCATCGTTCTGGATGCGGCCCACCTCATGCCAGAAGAGGAGGTTGCGATGATCCAGGGCCAGCGCATCCCATTTCTCCAGATCGAGCTGGATCTCGATCTCATCCCGACCGATCTCCTCGATGGTGATGAGCGGGGGTTCCACCGACGCCGCGGCTTCCACGAACACCCAGCTCTGCATTTCGGGAGGCAGCAGCCCCTTCAGGCGCTGGAGTTCGCTCATCGACGGGATCAAAGGAGGTGGTCCACCACCCTAGCCACCGCCGGCGGTGAGGCCCCGTTGCCCCTGAACGTTTCGTGCCGCGGGGGCATGAGACGCTGGACCGGTTTGGCCGCTGCCCACGCCCATGCCCCGCCGCACGGACCTCAAACGGATTTTGCTGCTGGGGTCGGGCCCCATCGTGATCGGCCAGGCCTGCGAGTTCGACTACTCCGGCACCCAGGCCTGCAAGGCCCTGCGGGCCGAGGGGTACGAGGTGGTGCTGGTGAACAGCAACCCCGCCTCGATCATGACCGATCCGGACATGGCGGATCGCACCTACATCGAGCCGCTCACCCCCGAGGTGGTGGCGCGGGTGATCGCGATCGAGAAGCCCGATGCGCTGCTGCCCACCATGGGCGGACAGACCGCCCTCAACCTGGCGGTGACCCTGGCGGAGAACGGCACCCTGGCTGAGTTCGGGGTGGAGCTGATCGGGGCCGACCTCGAGGCCATCCGCAAGGCCGAAGACCGCCAGCTGTTCAAGCAGGCGATGGAGAAGATCGGGGTGGCGGTGTGTCCCTCGGGCATCGCCAACAACCTCGAGGAGGCCGAGGCGGTGGGCGATGCCATCGGCAGTTACCCGCGCATCATCCGGCCGGCCTTCACCCTCGGCGGCAGTGGCGGCGGCATCGCCTACAACCCCGAGGAGTTCCGCGCCTTCTGCAAGAGCGGTCTGGAGGCCAGCCCCGTCTCCCAGATCCTGATCGAACAGTCGCTGCTGGGCTGGAAGGAGTTCGAGCTGGAGGTGATGCGCGACACCGCCGACAACGTGGTGATCGTGTGCTCGATCGAGAATCTCGACCCGATGGGGGTGCACACCGGCGACTCGATCACGGTGGCGCCGGCCCAGACCCTCACCGACCGGGAATACCAGCGGCTGCGGGACCAGTCGATCGCCATCATCCGCGAGATCGGCGTGGACACCGGCGGCAGCAACATCCAGTTCGCCATCAACCCCGCCAACGGCGATGTGGTGGTGATCGAGATGAACCCGCGCGTCTCGCGCAGCTCGGCCCTGGCCAGCAAGGCCACCGGCTTCCCGATCGCCAAGCTGGCGGCCCGCCTGGCGGTGGGCTACACCCTCGACGAGATCATCAACGACATCACCGGCGCCACCCCGGCCTGCTTCGAGCCCACGATCGACTACGTGGTCACGAAGATTCCCCGCTTCGCCTTCGAGAAGTTCCAGGGCAGCCCGGCGGTGCTCACCACTTCGATGAAGTCGGTGGGCGAGGCGATGGCCATCGGCCGCAGTTTCGAGGAATCCTTCCAGAAGGCGCTGCGCTCGCTCGAAACCGGCCATGCCGGCTGGGGCTGCGACCGGCCCGACCCCAGCCCGGATGCCGCCGCCCTCTGCAGCGCCCTGCGCACGCCAACGCCGGAGCGCATCTTCGCCGTGCGCACCGCCATGGTGGCGGGGCTGAGCGATGCCGAGATCCACCGCCTCAGCGCCATCGATCCCTGGTTCCTGGCCAAGCTGCGCGGCATCGTGACCGCCGAGCAGGCCCTGCTGCGGGGCCGCAGCCTCGAGGAGCTGGATGGCGAGGCCCTGCTGCGGCTCAAGCAGCTGGGCTTCTCCGATCCCCAGATCGCCTGGGCCACCGGCAGCGACCAGCTGGCCGTGCGCCGCCGGCGTCAGGCGCTGGGGGTGAACGCGGTGTTCAAGACCGTGGACACCTGCGCCGCCGAGTTCGCCTCCCAGACGCCGTACCACTACTCCACCTACGAGCGTCCGCTCGAGCGCATCGGTGCCGATGGGGTGGTGGCGGTGGTGCCGCCCGAGAACGAGGTGACGCCGGAGAGCCGCCGCAAGGTGATGATCCTGGGCGGGGGCCCCAACCGCATCGGCCAGGGCATCGAGTTCGACTACTGCTGCTGCCATGCCTCCTTCGCCCTGCAGGAGGAGGGGTTCGCCACCGTGATGGTGAACAGCAACCCGGAAACGGTGTCCACCGACTACGACACCTCCGACCGGCTCTATTTCGAGCCCCTCACCCTCGAGGACGTGCTCAACGTGATCGAGGCGGAGAAACCCGCCGGAGTGATCGTGCAGTTCGGCGGCCAGACGCCGCTCAAGCTGGCCCTGCCGTTGCTGCGCTGGCTCGATTCGGCCGAGGGGCAGGCCACCGGCACCCGCATCTGGGGCACCTCGCCCCAGTCGATCGACACCGCCGAAGACCGCGAACAGTTCGAGGCGATCCTGCGCCGGCTGGACATCCGCCAGCCCCGCAACGGCCTGGCCCGCAGCGAGGAGGAGGCCCTGGCCGTGGCCGAGCGGGTGGGCTACCCGGTGGTGGTGCGCCCCAGCTACGTGCTGGGGGGGCGGGCCATGGAGGTGGTGTTCAACGTGCAGGAGCTGAAGCGCTACATGGCCGAGGCCGTGAACGTGGAGCCCGACCATCCGGTGCTGATCGACCAGTACCTCGAGAACGCGGTGGAGGTGGATGTGGATGCCCTCTGCGATGCCACCGGCACGGTGCTGATCGGCGGGGTGATGGAGCACATCGAGCCGGCGGGCATCCACTCCGGCGATTCCGCCTGCTGCCTGCCCACCGTGAGCCTGGGGGAGGCGGGCCTGGCCACGATCCGGGCCTGGAGCAAGGCCCTGGCCCTGGCCCTGGACGTGCGCGGCCTGATCAACCTGCAGTTCGCCGTGCAGCGCACCGCCGAGGGGGAGGAGCGGGTGTTCATCATCGAGGCCAACCCCCGGGCCTCCCGCACGGTGCCGTTCGTGGCCAAGGCCACCGGCGTGCCCCTGGCCAAGGTGGCCAGCCGGCTGATGGCCGGGCGCACGCTCGCGGATCTGGGGCTGCGCACCGAACCGGTGCCGCCCCTGCAGACCGTGAAGGAGGCCGTGCTGCCCTTCAAGCGCTTCCCCGGCTCCGACACCGTGCTCGGCCCGGAGATGCGCAGCACCGGGGAGGTGATGGGCATCGCGCCGGCCTTCGGCATGGCCTACGCCAAGGCCGAGCAGGGGGCGGGCGAGAGCCTGCCCACGGCCGGCCGTGCCTTCCTCTCCACCCACGACCGCGACAAGCAGGGGCTGGTGCCGGTGGCCCGGGGCCTGGCGGAGCTGGGCTTCGAGCTGATCGCCACCGCCGGCACGGCGGCGGTGCTGGCCGAGCAGGGTCTGCAGGTGGAGCCGATCCTGAAGGTGCATGAAGGGCGCCCCAACATCGAGGATGCGATCCGCTCCGGCCTCATCCAGCTGGTGGTGAACACCCCGATCGGTCGCCAGGCCGCCTTCGACGACACCTACCTGCGCCGGGCGGCCCTCGACTACGCCGTGCCCACCCTCACCACCCTGGCCGGGGCGCGGGCTGCGGTGGAGGCGATCCGCGCCCTGCAGGACCATCACCTGCAGGTGACGGCGCTGCAGGACATCCACCCGGCGCCGGCCGCCCAGCCTCCGGTGCCCGCTGGGTAGCGTTGGGGCCCCTGCGCCCCTTCCCTTGACCGCCACCCTCTCCAGTCCGATCCAGGCCGGCAGCGACTGCACCGCCGCCTTCAGAGCCGCCTACGAGAACCGCTACACCTGGGAGCCTGGTTTCGGCGGTTACCGGGGCCGCTGCGTGCTCGAGCAGGACGGCCGTGTGGTGGAAGGAACCTTCCAGGTGGGTGCCGATCTGAAGGCCAGTGTGGAGGGGATCGAGGCCGAGGCCGATCAGAAACTGCTGGCCGGCCAGCTGTGGGAGGTGGCCATTCACCGGGTGCGCCGCAGTTTCGAGCAGACCCACGGCGCCAACACCTTCACCGCCGGCGACACCGATGCGGTGGGCACGGAGGTGATCGTGGGCGGCAAGAACGCCGGTGACCGCTACCGCATCAAGGACAACGTGGTGACGATGGTGCACCGCCACATCCACGGCACCGTGGTGACGATCTTCACCGAGTCGGTGACCGACACCGGCGCCGGCTACCTCAGCCGCTGCTACACGAGCCAGTACGCCGATCCGGCCAGCGGCGAGGCCCGCGGCGGCCGCAGCCATTTCACCGACACCTTCGTGCCCCTGGGTGGCAGCGGTCCCTGGGTGCTGAGTGAGCGGGTGGTGGCGGTGGAGGCCCACGGCGACACGCCGGCCAGCCGCCAGGTGTTCCGTTTCGAAGACCTCCAGCCCCTGGGGTAGGGCTGGCCGAAGCGGGCGCCCCATGACACCATCGCGGCAATCTGCCGAGGCCCCGTGGACGTGCTCTCCCAAATCAGCGGTGTGGTCTGGGGGCCGGCCACGCTCTGGCTGATCGGTCTCACGGGCCTCTACCTGATGCTGGGGCTGCGGTTCATGCCGCTGCTGCGCATCGGTTTCGGCTTCCGCCAGGCGATCGCCTCGATCCGCTCCTCCAAGGGGGAGGGGGATGTCTCGGCTTTCGAGTCGCTCACCACGGCCCTGGCCGCCACCATCGGCACAGGCAACGTGGCCGGCGTCGCGGGTGCCATCGCCGTCGGTGGCCCCGGCGCGGTGTTCTGGATGTGGGTGATCGCCTTCGTGGGGATGGCCACCAAGTACGCCGAGTCGCTGCTTGCCGTGCACTACCGCGAGGTGGACGATCTTGGCGAGCACGTGGGCGGGCCCATGTACTTCATCCGCAACGGGCTCGGTCCCCGCTGGGCCTGGCTGGGGGTGCTGTTCGCCCTGTTCGGCACCCTGGCGGGCTTCGGCATCGGCAACGGTGTGCAGGCCCACGAGATGGCCAAGGCGCTGCAGGAATCCCTGGGGATTCCGACGTTGGCCACGGGCGTGGTGATGGCCGTGCTGGCCTACCTGGTGCTCATCGGCGGCATCGAGCGGATCGGCAAGGTGGCCGAAGTGGTGGTGCCCCTGATGGCGGCCGTGTACGTGGTGGGCTCCGTGGTCATCCTGCTGCTCCACATCGACAAGATCCCCGGCGCCTTCGGGGTGATCTTCGGCAATGCCTTCAGCGGCCAGGCCGCCGCCGGTGGTGCCCTGGGCACGGTGATCCAGAAGGGCATCGCCCGCGGCATCTTCTCCAACGAGGCGGGCCTTGGCACCGCTCCGATCGCCCAGGCGGCTGCCAAACCCGGGGATCCGGTGCTGCAGGGCAGTGTGGCCATGCTGGGCACCTTCATCGACACCCTGGTGATCTGCACGATGACCGCCCTGGTAATCGTGGCCAGTGGCCTCTATGACAGCGGGGCCCAGGGGGTGACCCTCACCATGGCCGCCTTCGACTGGGGCCTCCCGGGCGGCAAGTGGTTGGTGACCTTCGCCACGGTGTTCTTCACCGCCACCACGATCCTCGGCTGGGGCTACTACAGCGAGCGCTGCCTGGAATTCCTGGTGGGCACCGGCGGCATCAAGCCCTTCCGCTACGTGTGGGTGGCGGTGGTGGTGCTGGGTTCGGTGGCCAGCTTCGAGGCCATCTGGACCATCGCCGACATCCTCAACGGCCTGATGGCCATCCCCAACCTGATCGGCCTGCTGCTGCTCTCGGGCACCGTGTTCCGGCTGACCCGGGCCTACCGGTTCGACCCGGCCGAGTGAGGGTTCGGCCGGGTCGGGACCGACCTCAGCCCATGGGGGCGATGCCCTCCAGCTTCCCTTTGAGCTGGCTGGCCAGGGCCTGACGGCCCACCACCAGCACTTTGAGGGTGTCTTCGTGCATGCGGAGCTGGGTATCGGCCACCTGCATGGCCCGCACCAGCTCCTTCACTTCCGGCGGCAGGGCGTTGAGGTCGTAGCGCTGGCCTTCGAAGGTGAGGGTGGGCGGCGTGTTGGCGGAGTCGGTCACGAATGGAGCGTGGCGCAGGAACGGCCACACGGTAGGGGGAGGACAGCCCGGCGCAAACGGGCCGGCATCCAGGGCATTGGATGGAACAACGCCTTCGGTGCCGGACGGAACGGTATTGGATGGAACAAATACTCACCGCTGCCGTGAAGATTCGGGGGTGGTTTCCGTGATGTTGCATCGAGCTTAACCCCAGTATTACGAAGTTCTGTTGAGATACGGAGGAAATACGGAAGAGACTCTGGAGGCATCGTTGTGCCTTTGCGTGTTCATTTCTGAATGGTTTCTGAGTGTCTCTCCTACGGGGCGCCTCTCCTTCCGGTGAGCTGACGGGATCGGCTTCCTCCGCTTGAGTGGGGCAAAACTCTTCTCTGGCAGGCGATCTGGGATGAGTTCTGCTTGCTGCAGTCCCGACTGTCCCAGGGCGATTCAGGCAATCTTCAGGACATCACGTGGTGTATCGGGGGGGATGACGCCTTGTCATGGCCTTGGTCAGGGTGAAAGCACCCGTACTGCGTCCTTCAACGCGGCCTAATCCCATGCTGATCACCAAAGAGGATCTGCTGTTCATCCTCGAGCAGATCCAGGTAGCGGAAACCCACTCCTCTGAGACCCAAGCCGATCATGTGGTGGCGGCTGAAGCTGGTGTCGTCCTCGATTCCGAGGACAGTGCCGCCACGTTGGCCTCCCTGATCCCGGGCCAGACCGAAACCCCCACAGGCCTGCGTACCGTCAGCGGCACCCTCAACAACCTCACCCCGGGGCGCACCACCTTCGGTGCGGCCGATGTGGGCTTCTCGCCCTCGTCCAGCCTGCTCGCCTCGCTCACGCCGGATTTCGGAACCGGCACTCCGGGACCAGGACCCTTCCCCGGGGGGCCCGACTACACGATCACGGCCGATCCGACGACCTGGAACGTCAACGACGTGGAGCCCCGCTGGATCTCCAACATCATCGCCGATTCCAGCACCAGCAACCCGGCGGCGGTGGCGGCGGCGGCCACCCAGAACAGCCTGCTCGAGGCGCCGGTGCCGATGCCCGGCCAGAACGTGAACGCCTTTGGCGTGCCGCTCGGAGATGACGGTCAGGAACTCGGCATCGAGAACTTCGGTGGCGGCGACACCATCGAGATCCGCAACGTCGCCCCGCTGCCGATCAACGCCCCCTACAACTCCTGGCTCACCCTGTTCGGCCAGGGGTTTGACCACGGCCTGGATTTCATCAACAAGGGTGGTAACGGGAATGTGTTCATCCCGCTCGATCCCAGCGACTCCCTGTTCGACGCGGGGGCTGATGGGATACCGGGAACGGCCGACGATGGGCCCAACTTCATGGTCGTCACGCGTGCCACGCGTGACTTCGCCAATGGGGGAGCCACCCAGAACGTGACCACGCCCTGGATCGACATGAACCAGGCGTATGGGTCCCATGCGTCGTACCAGGTGTTCCTGCGGGATTACACCGTGAACAGCACCTTCGGCAGCGATGGCGATCCAGGGTTTAGCCCGATCTCCGGCCTGCAGCTGAACCAGGAGTTCGGTGCTGTGATCTCCACCGGCAACATGCTCGCCAGCACCCGAACGGGCAGCGGCCTGCCCACCTGGGCAGACATCAAGGCCAACGCCGAATCGATGTTGGGCTTTGTGCTCACGGACGACTTCGTTCTGAGTTCCCCCCTGCTGGCCACCGATGACTACGGCCGCTTCATTCCTGGGGCGAGTGGCCTGCCTCAGGTGGTGGTGGAAACCGCACCGGGTGTGTTCACCCTGGTGGAGGGCAACCTCACCACTCCGGTGGATCTCAGTGCTATTCCGGGCGGTGGAACCGTGGTGCGCACGGGTCACGCCTTCCTGCTGGATATCGCCCACCCCGCCAACCCCACATTCAATCCGGACGGAACGGTCGATCCGACGTCCTATGACCCGGCGCTGCTGAATGAACACTTCATCGCCGGTGATGGGCGTGTCAATGAGAACCAGGGTCTCACCGCCTTCCATACGATCTTCCACAACGAGCACGATCGTCTTGTTGCCGACTACAAGCGCATTGCCCTTGAAGCCGCTGCATCCGGCGACCTGAGCTTCATCAATGCGTGGCTGCGTCCCGGTAGGCAGCTTGCCTCAGGTGATCCGGTTCCCGGCGTTGACTCCGATGCCTGGGATGGCGAGCGCCTGTTTCAGGCAGCCCGCTTCATGGTGGAGATGCAGTACCAGCATGGGGTGTTTGAAGAGTTCGGCCGCTTCATCGACCCGAATATCGCCCTGGATTCAGGGTTCAATGTGACCCTGAACCCTGCCATCACGGCGGAGTTTGCCCACGCGGTGTACCGCTTCGGTCACTCGATGCTCACCGAATCGGTGGATCGGTTTGGGATTGACCCGGTGACGGGTGACTGGAGCAACAACTCCGAAAGCCTGATTGCGGCCTTCCTGAACCCGGTTGGTTTCCTCCAGTCGCTTGACGCTGTTGGCACGACTCAGGATCTCACTCCTGAGGAGGCTGCGGCGGAGGTGCTGCGAGGCATGACCCGTCAGCAAGGCAATGACATCGATGAGTTTGTCACCCCTGCACTGCGCAACAACCTGGTTGGGCTTCCGCTTGACCTCGCCACGATCAACATCGCCAGGGGGAATGAGCTCGGGCTACCCAAACTCAATGCGGCAAGGGCTGAATTCTTCTCCCTCACCGGTGGCAACCCCTCGCTGACCCCGTACAGCAACTGGAACGATTTCCGCAGCCATCTCAAGCACGACGCTTCGATCTACAACTTCGTGGCGGCCTACGGAACGCACCCCACGATTACCTCGGCCACCACAGTCGAGGCGAAGCGTGCCGCAGCCATGGATCTGGTGGATTACGTCCACCCCGATGGGCCGGCCTTCATGAACGCCCAGGGTGGCTTTGCTGGACAACGTGCTGGCCTCGACAATGTCCATCTCTGGATCGGCGGCCTGGCGGAGGCGCCTGAGGCGGGTGTCACGATGCTCGGCACCACGTTCGCCTTTGTGTTCGAACAGCAGTTGCAGGCCTTGCAGAATGCAGATCGCCTGTACTACCTGCGGCGTCTGAACGGCAACCTTCTCACCCAGATTGAGAACAACACCTTCGCGGCGATGGCGGAACGCGCGCTGGGAGGTGCGATCACAAGCCTGCCGGGCCACATCTTCTCGCTTCCCACTTACACCCTCGAGGTGGATGCGGCCACCCAGCACACCAACCTCGGCCTCGACGGCAAGGCCGACCCCGTGGGTGGTGCTGTGTCCTCCAATCTCCAGGAGGTCTATCGCACCAGCCAGGGGGATCCCAATCACTCGACAATCAGCCAGATTGGCTTCAATGTCGCCAACGTGCTCCGCTACAACGGCCTGGGCCATGTGGTGCTCGGCGGCGGCGCCGAAGCGGATCTGCTTCAGGCCGGCAGCGGCAACGACACGGTGTATGGCCGCGGTGGCAACGATGTGATCTTCTCCGGCCAAGGGGATGACCAGGTCTGGGGTGGCGAGGGCAACGACTTCATCTCGGACAACTTCGGCCTGAACTTCCTGCGGGGTGAGGCAGGCCACGACATCGTGCTGAGTGGATCTGGTGCAGGCCTTTCCTTCGGTGGCACGGGCAACGACTGGTTGGCGGCCCCACTGGGTGGCATCGGCAACGAGATGTTCGGGGAAACCGGGAACGACTTCATCCTGGCCAGTGATGCAGGTGGTGCCGGCAATGGCGGGGATGGCGACGACTGGTTCGAGGGCACGTTCTCCGGACCTGACAAATTTGTGCTCGACGACGGCGTGGGTGCTCTGCTTGGTGCCAGTGGTCTGGGCCGCCCGGGCCAGGCCAAGGGCAATGACGTGTCGATGTCGAAGGATGGCGACGACTTCATTGACGGCGACTTCGGCAACGACGTCTTCGTGGAGGGCTCCGGTGTTGACACCTACAACGGCGGTGCCGGCTTCGACTGGGTGAGCGGCGCTCGCAATGGCACGGATCCCGATCCACTTGTTGCTCCCCTCTCCGGTGCGGATGTGCACGGTCTGGGCATCGACCTGCTGGGTCTCGCGGCAGGAGGCATCGGCAACCAGTTTGCGGATGCCACCGATGGCCTGGTGGAAGCCCTGGCGGGTTCCAACCTGAACGACATCCTGATGGGTGACGACAATCTGGATCTGGTGGGCGGCAACGTCTTCCAGGATCTGAACCAGGACGGCGTCTTGAATGGCCTGGACTTCGTTCTGGATTCTGAACTCGTCGCCCGGGGGCTCAAGGTTGATGTCAATGGCCCTGCTGGGATTCCTGATGGAGTGATCAACCAGTTCGACAGCGGTGTGAGCTTTGACTGGAATGGGGATGGTGTTGTCGATGTGGCCGATCTGCTGCCGGTGGTTGTCAACACGAACTTCGACCCAACCGGGGCTATCCCAGGCAATCCTCTGATCGGAATTCCCCTTGCAGGTGTGTTCCAGGATACAGCTGCCGACAGTCGTCTGTTCAACCTGCCTTTGGATCAAGGCGGTATTGCTGGCCTGTTTGCTGATAACGTTCTTCCAGGGAACGACTTCCTGCAACTGATTCCCACGGCCCTGATCGAGAACACGGCGATCAACACCCGGATTCCCGATGTCACGATTCCTGCAGAAGCTCTCTTCGCTGCCGATATCTTCCTGGATCCTCCCGGAGTGATCACTGACGCGAATGGGGACGGCGTCACCAATGACGAAGACCAGTACTTCAATGCCGGCAATCTTCTGATCGGTGGTGGTGGTGCCGACATCCTCTTCGGCAAGGCTGGCAACGATGTGCTCGACGGCGATGCCTGGCTGAACACCCAGATCGTCTGGACCGCTCCTGCGGGCCATGCCTCGGGTCTGCCAGCTGGCACCCAGATCCGCTTTGCGGACATGGCCGAGATCAATCGGCACCAGCTGATCACTACGAACACGATCTCTCCTGGTGATCTGTCCATCGTCAAGGAATTGGCCTCCACCGTTTCGGCAGGCGATGTCGCCAGCTTCATCGGCAGCCCGGATGAATTCCTCTTTGAGGGCTGGCGGCGCCTTTACGTCAACGATGCTGGTGTGCCGATTGACGCTGACGGCTTGACTGCTGCAGACGTTGGCTTCGCTGGCGAGATTGACTACATCACCGATCCCTTCCTGGGGGTGCCGATCGGCTTCCCTGAGGATCCGAATCGTCCTGGGCAGCCTTTGTTCCTGGAGAGGGGGCTGGACGGCGTCTCCCTGAGCCTTTTTGACCTCGGGGCTGATGGGATCGCCGGGACCGCAGACGACATCTTCTTCGACCCCGGCCTTGATCCGGTGAGCCTGGCTGATGACGTCCCGGTGGGTACGACCTTCATCGGTGCCGATGGCCTGGCCCGTGCCTTCCCGCGTACCGCGCTGTTCGGTGCCGATGGTGTTCAGATCGAGTACAACTTTGATCCCACCACGCTTCTGTTCACTGGCGTGAGCGGTCTCACCACGACCAGCTTTACTGACGTGGGTTTCCCCTTCCCGGAAGGCGATGATCTCACCGGGGACACCCGCGGTGCTGGCGATGGATTCTTCTCCGTTCTCCATCACCCAACCGTGGCTCAGGCAGCGGATCCCTCCCGCGTGGCCCTTGTCGGTGGGGTGGCGCCGGAGCAGGGCATGGACTTCGTGCGCAACATTGAACTGCTTCGCTTCTTCACACCGAATGTTCTCGATCCGAGCCTGGTTGATGCGGCTGGCAATGCTGATCCGCTGTTCGTTCAGGACGGAGGCAGTTTCTTCGACATCGACACCATTGCCCTCCTGACGCAATTCCAGACCCCTGGTGTCGCGGTTGGAGACAGTGGCGCCGCCAACCTGGCTCAATTGCTGTCAAGCCGGAACTTCAATGCCGGCTTCGCGGCCACCGGTCCCCAGGCACCGGGTGCGGGCATCCCCAACGCGGTGCTCACCCTGGCCAACGACACCGGTGGATCCGGCAGCGACCTGCTCACCAGTGATGCCACCGTCCTGCTGAACGGGCGCGCCACTGGACAGCGCTATGAGATCTCGCCCACGGGCAATCCCATCAGCAACGACTGGGAGGAGCTCATTCCCACCGGTATCCCCGGTATCGGTGAGGTCATCCTCGAATCGGACCTGCGCACGCGCCTGCCTCTGGTGCAAGGTGCCAACACGGTGCACGTCCGGGTGGCCACCATCCCCTCCACGGACCCCCTCGCACCCCGCGATCCCTCCCAGCTGGGGGCTCCCACCAGCTTCACCTTCAACCTGGATGAGGTGAACCCGGATGCGCCGCTTCAGGTGGTGGGATCAGCTGGTGGCAACGACATCTTTACGGGCATCGAGCCCGGCGCCGTGCTCCAGTATTCGGTGGATGGCGTGGCGAACTGGGGCACCACCCCCTTCCCCACCGGCACCAACTACTTCGTCCGTCAGACCGACCTGGCGGGGAACGTGTCGACCACCCGCTCCGTGGTGGGCTCGCTGCCTGTGGCTCCTCCAATGGCTCCTCCAATGGCGCCTCCCGCTGCGCCCCTGCCACCCAGCACACCTCCGGGACCGGTTCCAGTCGAAACGGCGGGGAACGCCACGCTGCTGCCGAACAACCAGTTCGTCGCCAACAGCAAGCCGAACAAGGTGCGCACGATCAAAAAGCTCAACAAGTTCATGAAGAGGGGTACGGCCCTCGGCATTGAGCAGGTGAAGAAGGGCAAGTTCGACACCGTGTTCGTGAAGGGCGGCAAGAAAACCAAGTACGGCCTGGCCCATCTCAACAAGAACGGCAAGCGCCTCAAAGGTGAGATGGACAAGATCACCGGAAACCACAAGCGGATGGGCAAGTGGGAGAACAAGTTCGGCCAGGACTTCAACGGTGACGGTGTGATCGGCAAGCTCTCCAAGCAGATGCGCAAGGATGCTTTGCTCAGCAGCGCAGCGCCCTCGCTCAATTCCGAGATCGGCGCTCCCATCACCTCGGTGATCACCCCGCCTCCCAGCCCCACCACGCCGATCGTGGATCCGGTGCTGTCCGGCGTGGCTGCCGGCACCTCGCTGGTCTGAGCTCTACCGGCTTCGACCGCTTCGCCAGCCCCCCGGCTTTGCCGGGGGGCTTTTTCATGGAGGCCTCAGGTCTGCGGCCGCTTGAA
Source organism: Cyanobium sp. PCC 7001 (assembly GCF_000155635.1). Taxonomy (NCBI): domain Bacteria; kingdom Bacillati; phylum Cyanobacteriota; class Cyanophyceae; order Synechococcales; family Prochlorococcaceae; genus Cyanobium; species Cyanobium sp. PCC 7001. The sequence goes on along the minus strand of NZ_DS990556.1, from coordinate 1,004,011 downwards.
CACGAACATCAGCAGCGGGCCCACCTGGGCGGCTTCCACCATCTCCCAGTTCTCGCGGCCCAGGGCGTTGAGAAAGAACTGAAGCTGCTCGGCCGGGTGGCGGGGCCGGGCATTGGCTGCGGCGTACTGCTGCGGGAACTCGCGTCGCAGGAATTCGGGGCTCAGCGCACCCCCCAGCCGCTCGCTGTCGCTGCGGGGGGTGGGCGGCTCCGGCGGGGCGCCGCTCTCCACGTTGATGTGGATCACCCGGTACTCCCAGCCCATGACCCTCAGCGCGTGATTCTTCAGGCCAGCATGTCGCCTGCGGGGGGGAGGCGTCAGCTCTCGAGCTGGATGAACTGGCGCTCGCACAGCCGGCGGTAGGCACCGCCCTCGGCCATCAGCTGCTGGTGGCTGCCCTGCTGCACCACCGCCCCCTCGCACAGCACCACGATGCGATCGGCGTTCTGCACCGTGGCCAGACGGTGGGCGATCACCAGCACCGTGCGGCCGGCCATGGCGGCCTCCAGGCCCGTCTGCACGGCGGCCTCGGCCTCGGCGTCGAGGGCGCTGGTGGCCTCATCCAGCAGCAGCACGGCCGGGTTGCCCAGCACCGCCCGGGCGATCGCCAGGCGCTGCAACTGGCCGCCCGAAAGGTTGCTGCCCCGTTCCTCGATCCGGCTGCCGTAGCCCTGGGGCAGGCGGCGGATGAAGCCATCCGCGTTGGCGATCCGCGCCGCCTCCTCGATCGCCGCCGCCGTGGTGCTGCGGCCGAAGGCGATCGCCTCGGCCACCGTGCCGGAGAACACACTGCTCTGCTGCGGCACCAGCGCCACGGCCTGGCGCAGCTCCCGGGCCCGCAGGTCGGCCAGGTCGTGCCCATCGAGCAGCACCCGGCCCTGCTGGCAGGTGTTGAAGCGCAGCAGCAGGGAGAACAGGGTGCTCTTGCCCGCGCCGGAGGGGCCCACCAGCGCCACCACCTCGCCCGGATTCACCCGCAGGCTCACGGCCTTGAGCACCGGCTGACCCGGGCAGTAGGCGAAGCTCGCCTCCTCCAGCACCAGCTCGCCGCGCACCTCCCCCAGGGGCCGGGCGCCGGGCCGGTCACGCACCTCCACCGGCTCCCCCTCGATCGCCCGCAGCCGCTGCAGCGAGGCCTGCCCCTGCTGGAACTCGTTGTAGTTGGTGGTGAGGTGGGCGATCGGATCGATCAGCATCAACAGCGCCGCCACGTAGCTGCTGAACCCCTGGCTGTCCAGGTCGCCCGACTGGATGCGCCAGGCGCCGATCCACAGCACGGCCAGGATGCCTGCCGCCTCCAGCAGCCCCACCACCGGATGCTGCAGAGCGAGCAGCCGCAGGGTGCGGTAACGGGCCTGGCGGTGCAGGTCGATCTCCTGGTCGAAGCGTTGCTGCAGCCAGGGTTCGGCCGCGAAGGCCCGCACCAGGGGCAGCCCGGCGATGGCCTCCCCCAGCAGGCTGGCCAGTTCGCTCACCTGTTGCTGGCTGCGCTCCGCCGCCCCCATCACCCGGGCGCCGAAGCCACTCACCAGCAGGGCCACCACCGGCGCCAGCAGCAGGGTGGCCAGGGCCAGGGGCCAGTCGAGCCAGAGCATGTAGGTGAGCACCGCCAGCAGCTGCAGGGCGCTGGGCGTGGTGTCCTGGATCGTCTTGTAGATCACTTCTCCCACCCGGTCGGCGTCTTCGGTGAGCCGGTAGGTGAGATCCCCGGCGGAGAGCTTCTCGAGGGCGTTGAAGTCGAGCCGCTGCAGGCGGGCGAAGAGCTGGTGGCGCAGGGTCTGGCTCACGTGCAGGGCCGGGCTGGCCAGCAGCGTGTCCTGGCCGAACTGGGCCGCCTTCTGCACCATGAACACCCCCAGCGCCGCCAGGATCGTCTGCAGGGTGAGGCCCACGTCGCCGGCGCCGATGGCGGGGATCAGCCGGCCCGCCAGCCAGGCCAGCAGCGGCCAGCAGAGCACGAACACGAGGATGCAGGCACCCCCGGCCAGGAGCCGCCGGCGGTAGGGCCGCAGCAGGGGCCAGAGCCGACGGACCGTGCTGGCGAGGCTGGCCTTGGGCGGTGCGAGCATCCCGGCACGCTATCGCCCGTGGCGGCGGCATCCCGTTCCAGGATGGGCCGGTGCCGCCTGGGTTCGTGAAGCTCGATCAGTTCCTCAAATTCCAGGGCCTGGCGGCCACGGGCGGTGAGGCGAAGCTGCGCATCCAGCGGGGCGACGTGCGCGTCAACGGCGTGATCGAAACCCGCCGCGGCCGCCAGCTGGCTCCCGGTGATGCGGTGGGCATCGATGGCCGTGAGCTGCTGGTGATGCCCGGGCCGCCCAGCCGCTGACGGACGGCCCGTTAGCGTTTGCAGCACGTCGCTGGGAGTGGACCGTTGGCCAAGGCCGTCATCGCAGGCAACTGGAAGATGCACATGACCTGCGCCGAAGCGCGGGCCTATGCCGCCGCCTTCCGCCCCCTGATCGCCGCCCTGCCGTCTGACCGGCAGGTGCTGATCGCCCCGCCCTTCACCGCCATCCCCACCCTCAGCCGCCACCTGGAGGGCACGGGCGTGGCCATCGCCGCCCAGAACGTGCACTGGGATGAACAGGGGGCCTACACCGGCATGGTGTCGGCACCGATGCTGGTGGAGCACGGCGTGACCCACGCGATCGTGGGCCACAGCGAGCCGCGCAAGTACTTCAGCGAGTCCGACGAGCAGATCAACCTGCGGGCCCGCACCGCCCAGAAGCATGGCCTGATCCCGATCCTCTGCGTGGGGGAGAGCCTCGATCAGCGCGAGACCGGCGAGACCGAGCGCGTGATCTTCCGCCAGATCGAGCAGGGGCTGGAATCGGTGGATCCCACCCGGCTGATCGTGGCCTACGAGCCGATCTGGGCCATCGGCACCGGCAAGACCTGCGCCGCCACCGAAGCCAACCGCATCTGCGGCCTGATCCGCGGCTGGGTGGGCCACAACGACGTGACGGTGCAGTACGGCGGGTCGGTGAATCCCGCCACCATCGATGAGCTGATGACCCAGAGCGACATCGACGGCGTGCTGGTGGGCGGCGCTTCCCTCGATCCCGACAGCTTCGCCCGCATCGCCAACTTCCGGGTGTCGGCGGCGGTGTGAGGGCTGACGCCTGTGCTGACACCTGCGGAGCGGCCTGGCCGCAGGGCTGGCGCCGGCGCCCCCTGGTGATGGGGGTGCTCAACCTCACCCCCGATTCCTTCAGCGACGGCGGCCGCTACGACATACCCCGCCGGGCCCTGCGCCATGCCGCCGCCATGGTGGCCGCCGGTGCCGACCTGCTCGACCTGGGCGCCCAGAGCACCCGCCCCGGGGCCGAGGAGGTGGGGCCCGAGCAGGAGTGGCGGCGCCTGCAGCCCGTGCTCTCCGCGGTGCGGGCCTCCCAGCCCCAGCTGCCCCTCTCGGTGGACACCTTCCAGCCGGCGGTGGCGGAGGCGGCCCTGGCCGCGGGAGCCAGCTGGATCAACGACGTGCGCGGCGCCAACCCCGACCGCCGCGATCCGGCCATGGCACGCCTGGTGGCGGCCTCCGGCTGCCCCTACGTGCTGATGCACAGCCGAGGCGACAGCGCCGGCATGGATGCCCGCGCCGTGTATGGCGATGTGGTGGAGGAGGTGCGCGGGGAGTTGCTGCAGGCCACCGAGGCCGCCGCGGCGGCCGGAGTGGCCGCCGAGCGGATCGTGTGGGATCCGGGCCTCGGCTTCGCCAAGACCACCGAGCAGAACCTGGCGCTGCTGCGCCACCTGGACCGTCTGGGCGCCGAGGGCTTCCCGCTGCTGGTGGGCCCGTCGCGCAAGCGCTTCATCGGAGCGGTGCTGGATCAGCCCCGGCCGCGGGCGCGGATCTGGGGAACGGCGGCGGTGTGCGCCCATGCCATCGGCCAGGGGGCTGCCGTGCTGCGGGTGCACGATGTGGCTCCGATCAGCCAGATCGCCCGCATGCTGGCGGCCATCGGCTCAGACCCTCAGGAGATCGCGTAGTCGATCTCTCCCCTGGCGTTCACCTTGGCCTGGGAGAAGAACCGGGCCATCCCGGGCGAGATGTACCCCTTGGCAGCCAGGATCTCGCCAAGCCGCCCTCCGCCTGTGCGCTGCGCCGCCAGGGCCTCCTCCAGCTGGGCCTCGCTGACCGCCCCCATGTCCAGCAGGCGCTCGCCCAGCCGCTTGTCGTTGAAGCCGGAGGCGTCGAACAGGCTGGGGTTGAGCAGCAGGTCGATCATCTGCGGCGGCACCGAGAGATTCAGCCGCAGGAACTCGCCGAAGCGCTGGGTTTCGGCGAAGGGCCTGTACTGCTCCAGCAGTTCCTCGAGCTCGTCGAGTTCGATCACGCCGGCCTGAACGAGTTTGTTGCCGAGGTTCTGGTTGGTGAAGGTGGCGTCGGCGACCTGGTGGCCATCCAGATTCCCTTCCACCAGCTCAGGCGCGCCGAAGAACTCCTGCACCCAGGGGTCCTGCTGGAGGAACGCGAACAGATCCCGCGGGGGCACGGTCATGCCGCCGAAGTACTCCTCGATCAGTTCCTCGAGAAAGGCCACCTCCGTGGTGGGGCCGATGACCTGGAACGGCACCCGGGCCGAGTGGCCATTGCCGATCAGCTCCAGGCGCACCTGGTCTGAGGTCAATCGGAACCTGAACATCCAGCCAGCCGGAGAATCCGGACGTGATCCTGACAGCAAGCTAGCCGTGAACCCCGGGCTTGCGAACGCCGCGACCCCGGTCCGTTTGCTATCGGTTCGTTTCCTATCAATGTGTGCGCAGGGCGGATCAGTGGGTGGCAGGTTCCAGGATCCCGCCTACGTTCCAGGAATACCTCCTCCCCATTGTCGCGAACCGTGACAACCAACCCTGAACGTGGCGGCACGGCGGCTTCCCTGGGCGGGTTGGTCCAGGGCTTCATCCACAAGCTCCGTTCCGCCTTCGCAACGAGCCTCGATCTGATCGACGAGCTCGTGCACCACCGCTTTTTCCAGTCCCTTCGGGACGTGGACTGGAGTGCCTACCAGCTGGGGCCGATCCTGATCGCCTCGGTGCTGATCAATCTGCTGGAACTGGCCTCGCCCCTCTACATCAACATTGTCTACACCTCCATCCTGCCCACGGGCTCCATGTCCAGCCTGGTGGTGCTCTCGGTGGGGGTGCTGCTGCTGATGGCGCTGGGGGGCTGGCTGAAGTCCGTGCGCCTGGGCCTCACCGGTTCGGACGGTGCCCGCCTCCAGCACCAGCGCCGGATGGAGGCGTTGATCCACTTCTCCCACATGCGGCTGTCGGACTACCTGAGCCTGTCTCCGGCCGCCCATGCCGAGCGTCTCAACAGCATCAACCAGCTGCGGGATGAAAGCTCCCTCCAGGCGGTCACCACCGCCATCGATCTGGTCTTCTCCCTGCTGTTCGTGCTGGTGCTGTTCCTGATCGCCGGCAGCGTGGGGGTGGTGGCCGTGGTGGCGATCGTGATCTACCTGCTGCGGGCCCTGGCCTTCGCCCGCCAGTTCGAGGTGTTCTCCAAGCGGCGCGACCTCCTGGAGCTGGACCGCCTCGGCTACCAGAGCAAGGTGATGGGCGCCATCGACCTGATCAAGTCCAACGGGCTGGGCCGTCAGTTCCTGGTGGGCAATGAACAGCGGCAGGAGCAGCTGGCCTGGCAGCGGATGGTGAACTCCCGCTTCAGCGGCCAGCAGCAGGCCTTCAGCAGCCTGATGAGCCAGTTCACCCTGGCCGGCATCGTCACCTGGGGTGCGGTGCTGGTGATCCACGGCCACCTGTTGGTGGGCGCCCTGGCCGCCGCCCTGCTGCTGGGCGGCAAGATCCTCTCCCCCTGGCAGCAGGCCATGGCCCTGTGGAGCAGCTACCGCCGCCTCAGCCATGCCCGCGATGAGTACGACGCCCTGATGGCCATGCCGATCGAGCCGGAGGGGGGGCTGGAGCAGCCGCGGCTATCCAGCGGCAGCGCCGTGACCATCAGCCTCGCGCGCCAGCCCCTGGTGGCGATCCAGGGCGGCAGTGTGACCCTGCTCCGCGACAGGAACTTCGGTGCCGAAGTGCGGCACCTGTTCTTCTCCCTGATCCAGATCGAGCCGGATGACCAGCTGATGCTGAACGGTCTGCCCATCGCCGACTACCAGCGTGAGGCCCTGCGGGAGGTGATCCAGTTCGTTGACCCCGCCCGGGACTTCTTCGAGGGAACGCTCCTGGAGAACATCACCAGCTTCCAGCCCCGCACCTACCAGCGGCGTGCCCTGTTCTGGTCGTATCTCTCCGGCCTCGATGCCCAGGTCCGCTCCCTGCCCAACGGCTACAGCACCACCGTGGGGACCTCGGTTCCCACAGGACTCTCCAAGGATGTGCACCAGCTCTTCCACGTGATCACCGCCCTGGCCCGATCACCCCAGCTGCTGCTGATCGACCTGAGCGACTGTGCCTACGGCAAGGACTTCATTGATGGTTTGGAGCGGATCCTGCGCCGCACCCGGGGCAAGACCACGGTGCTGATCAACGGCGCCGGGCGTGTGCTCTCCTCCCTCAGTGACCAGGAAGTGGAACTGACCGCCGCCGGCGGTGAGGTGATCGCATGACGACGTTATCCAGCTCCATGCTGCTGAGGGATCTCACCCTCAGCCCCGAAGCGCCGATGGCCTTCTGTCTGCGGCTTCTGCTGCAGCAGATGATGTGGACCGGTCGCCCCGAAGAGCTGTTCGATCTGCTCGGCAGGGATCCCCGCCACCTGGATCTGGTGGATGCCCGCAACGTGTTGCTGCGGCTTGGTTTCAGCAGCCGCATGGAGGTGGTGGAGAGCTGGGAGCAGGTGAGCCCCCAGCTGCTCCCCGCCCTCTACGTGACCCCGGACAACGTCCCCTTCGTGCTCTCGCGCACCTCCAGGGGGGAGCTGGTGGCGGGCAACGTCAACGGACGCTGCGGCCTGATGGATCTGCCCGTGAACGGGCGGATCGTGATTCTGCAGGAGCGGGGCACCCAGGACCGCACCACCCTTCTCCAGCAGATCGTCTACCGGTTCAGCAACCGGATCGGCGTGCTCTATGGCCTCAGCTTCGCGCTGGCCCTTCTGGCCCTCACCCTGCCCTTCTACATCCGGGCGATCTAAAACATCGCCATTCCCAGCACCAGCCTCATCTCCACCTTCTGGATCTTTCTTGGGGTGCTGCTGCTGTTCTCCCTCGACTGGGTGCTGAGGCAGTGGCGTTCAGCCCAGCTCGCCCAGTTGGCCGGGCGGCTGGATGCGCTGGTGGGGGTGAATCTGATGGAGAAGCTCTTCGGGCTCGACTACCGCCAGATCGAGACCCTCGGCCGTGCCGGGCTCAACAACCGTCTGCGCAACCTCGACAGCCTGATCGGCTATCTGCAGGGGCCACTGGCCCTGGCTTGCCTCGATTTCCCCTTTGTGGTGATCTACCTCGGGGCGATTGCTTTCATCAGCGGCTGGCTCGTGATCGTGCCGCTCATCCTGATGGTGCTGAGCGGTCTGCTGGTGTGGCTCCTGTCCCGTTACTACACCGGGGCGGCCGAGCTCAACCTGGCCACGGGCATCGGCATCGGCCAGGCCCAGCAGGAAATGGTGAGCCGCTTCCTGGAAGTGAAGCTGGCCAATGTGGAGTGGGTCTGGCTGCAGCGGCTGCGGGGCCTCTCCGCTCAGAGCACCAGCAGCTCCCTGGTGCTCAATCGCCAGGTGGGGCGCCTTCAGATCATCACCAGCACGGCCGCCCAGCTGGCTGGTGTGCTCACGCTGGCCGTTGGGGTCTGGATGTCCTTCTCCAGCAACCAGGGGCCCGCAGCGATGGGCAACCTGATCGCCTCGATGTTCTTTGTCTGGCGGGTCTTCACTCCCTTCCAGCAGCTGATGAATGCTCTGCTGCGCTATTCCACGATGCGCACCCAGTACGCGCAGCTCAACCAGTTCTTGAAGCTCCGCTCGCCATCCCGCACGGCAGGTGGGATGGCCCTCTCCTCCACCCGGATGCGTGGGTCGGTGATCCTCGATTCCGGAGCCTGTCGTCTTGGTTCGGAGGGCGTGCTGGCCATCACGCGCGTGTCCCTGTCCGTCTCCCCGGGACAGATCCTGGCCATCACTGGCAATCCGGGCTGTGGCAAGTCCACCACCCTGCGGGTGATCGACCAGCTCTATCCACTGGTGAGCGGCACCTTGCTCTTCGATGGTCAGGATCACCGTCAGTTCAGCACTGAGGTGATCCAGCGCAATGTGGCGTTCCTCATGCCGGATACGGCGTTGTTGCCGGGCACCATCTGGTCGAATCTCACCGCCATGAACCCCAATGCCTCGGTGCCTGGGGTGCAGCGCGTGTGTGAGCAGCTTGGGTTGAGCGGATTCCTCTCCACCCTCAAGGATGGCCTGGAAACGGAGCTCACCGATGAAGTGGTGTACCAGCTGCCCAGCGGTTTGCGGAAGCTGCTTGCCCTGGCTCAGGCCGTGATCAAGGACACTCCGATCCTGCTGATCGATGATTTCACCCAAGGGTTGTCACCCGATCAGTTCCAGATCGTGATCGACGCGCTGCCGGGCTTGCGCACCTGCACGTTCAGTGGACAACAGCGCAGCGTGATCATTGCCACCGATAACAAGATGCTGCTTGAACAGGCTGATCGCCTCTGCATCCTGGACAAGGGTGTCACCACCTTCCAAGGCACCGCAGACGAGCTTCGTGCCCGCATGCAGAAGGCCAGCTAGCAGGCTGGCCTGTTGGTTCCACGTTGTTCGCAAGTTCTTCCTCTCCATCCCTGTCCAACCGGTTTTCGCTTCCCTCCCATGGCTTCCCTCTCCACCCAAGGTCCTGACAACCCCACTCCTGATGACGCCCTGGCATTGCCACCGGCGGGGGGCATTCTTTCCAAGCTTCCGGGCATGGACAGCCCGGATGCCATCACCCTGGTGGGCCGCAACCGTCTCAGCCAGGCGCTGGAGCTGGAGGAGAAGCCCGATAACCGCTATCTGCGTCTCAGTCTCTACATCCTGGGCGCTGCCGCCCTGATCTTTTTCCCCTGGGCGGCGCTGACGCCCATCACTCAGGTGGTTCAGGCCTCCGGGGAAGTGATTCCTGAAGGCGAGGTGAACGTGGTGCAGCACCTCGAAGGTGGCATCGTGGCCAAGGTGGATGTGGCTGACGGCGAGGAGGTCACCAAGGGTGAGGTGATGCTGGAGCTGCGGCCGAACCTGGTGGAGAGTGAATACAAAGCGACCGAGCAGCAGCTCAACAATCTCTTGGCTCAGCAGAAGCAGCTGCAGGCAGCGATCCGTGGTGAGCGTGTCTTTGTGGCTGAGCCAGGCAAAGTGGCCGATGCCCAGCGCAATCTGCTCAACAGCCGCATTGATAACCGCACCGATGAAATCGACCGTATCCAGGCTCAAGTTGACCAGAAGCGTGCTGAGATCACAGGTCTGAACAATCAGATTTCCCGTTTCCAGAGAGAGATTCAGCTCTACCGCGAGCAGCGTCAGATGTATGCTGATCTGGTAGCCACGGGCGCAGCCTCCAGGCTTAATCTCCTGAATGTCGAGCAGCAGCTCGCGGCGGCCAACACCAAACTTGCCGAGTTGGTGGGGGCTCGCAATGAAGCCACCAAGTTGCTCGCTGAAGCCGAAGCCAACCTGCGCAGTCTGCAGTCTGGAATTCGCCTCGAACAGAATTCTCAGATCGCGCAGTTGGTGAATGAAGAAGCCGTTGTCGCGGAGAACATCAAGAAGGTGCGCAACCAGTTGGATCGCACCAAAATCGTTGCCCCTGTCGATGGTGTTGTCAGCGACCTGCGCTTCAAGGCACCTGGTGCGGTCATCGGTCCGGGTGCCGTGGTGCTCTCCGTGGTCCCGAATGGCACCAAACGGCTGGTTGAGGTGCGCGTGCCCTCGTCTGACATCGGCTTCGTGCGGCCCGGCCAGGCAGTGGATGTGAAGCTCCAACCTTTTGATTCCAGCATCTATGGCTCTGTGCCTGGCCGTGTGATGACGATCGCCGCCTCAACGGTGCAGGATCCCGATGATCGCCGCTATTACTACAAGGCGCGCATTCAGCTGGATCGTCAGTTTGTGGATGTGCAGAACCGCAAATACCCGATCCAGGTCGGCATGCCTTTGGTGGCCGACATCAAGGGCCCGCAGCGGAGTGTTCTCCGCTACATCTTCCAGCCCTTCACACGGACGCTGGATTCTGCGCTTCGCGAATCCCGCTGAGCGCTGATCCGAAGGCCGGTCTCTGCCCTTTCACAGGCGGGGACCTGGAGGCCCCTCCTGGGGGTGTTGTCCCTTTTGGTCGACCAATCCTGTGTTCGGCCAAGCTTTGGCTGACAAAGCGGGATCCAAGGCCGGCAGGCCTGGATCGAAGACAGTCCGCTGCAGCGCTTCAGCCACGCCAGCAGCGCCGGCCGTGCAACGAAATGTCCCCTCTGAGAAACTCTCAGGCGGATCTCAGATTTGGGAAAAGCAGGCTGGAGCTGTGGTCTGGGCCACCAGGGCCCCATGACCGGCCGATTTTCAGGCTTTGTACCGGTTCCTGAGCGTGCGTGCAAGGCCCAGGGGGCGATTGCTTCATAGGGTGTCTGTGGAGCTCTATGAGGGTTGGCCATGACTAGTTCCTTTATCCCGGGGCCCCCCAGCGATGAATCCCTTGCCTCCAGCGCCGTAACCGGGCAGGAAGCCCAGGCCATGGAGGATGAGAACCGTGCGACAGGGAATATCACCGACCGCCGCGACTACCGCTCGCCTGCCTCCGGTGACAACCCCGGCGGTGCCACTGGCTTTCGCGATGCGGTCGACAACACCACCCCGGAGGAAGTCAACCCCAATGATGTCGGGGCGCTGAGGCCCACGACGCCGTCACCCCAGCCGGAAGAACCGAGTTTTGATGCGGCCGGTGGCAGTGGTGGTGTTCCGGGAGTGAACCCGGCGTCGCAACCCCCACAGAGTCCTTCTTCTGTCCCCGCCAGCGTGATCGGGGCCCCGCCTCCGTTCGATGCACCCGATCTTTCTGCGGCAGCGGCCGGACCTGGAGAACCTGAGCAGCCTGGTCCTCAGCCCCCTGAGGCTGATGACGACAGCCCTGAGCCAGGTCCTGGCCCGGGCACCCCGCCGGCCCCTGCAGCTCCCCCAACTCCTTCTTCGCCTCCCACCCCTGAGGAAGAGATCCCGCCTGGGGATGACGACGACGACATTCCTCCCGGCGATGACGACGACGACATCCCGCCTGGGGATGACGACGATGACATCCCTCCCGGCGATGACGACGACGACGTCCCGCCTGGGGATGACGACGACGACGTGCCCCCCGACGACGACGACGACGACGTCCCGCCGGACGACGATGACGACGACGCGTCGGACGATGACGACGACGACGACGATGCGTCGGACGATGACGACGACGATGCCTCGGATGACGACGATGACGCGTCGGATGATGACGACGATGCGTCGGATGACGACGACGACGATGACGACGCGTCCGGGGATGACGACGACGACGCCTCAGGCGACGACGACGATGACGCCTCGGATGACGACGATGACGCGTCGGATGATGACGACGATGCGTCGGATGACGACGACGACGATGACGACGCGTCCGGGGATGACGACGACGACGCCTCAGGCGACGACGACGACGATGCCTCGGATGACGACGATGACGCGTCGGATGATGACGACGATGCGTCGGATGACGACGACGACGATGACGACGCGTCCGGGGATGACGACGACGACGCCTCAGGCGACGACGACGATGACGCCTCGGATGACGACGATGACGCGTCGGATGATGACGACGATGCGTCGGATGACGACGACGACGATGACGACGCGTCCGGGGATGACGACGACGACGCCTCAGGCGACGACGACGACGATGCCTCGGATGACGACGATGACGCGTCGGATGATGACGACGATGCGTCGGATGACGACGACGACGATGACGACGCGTCCGGGGATGACGACGACGACGCCTCAGGCGACGACGACGATGACGCCTCGGATGACGACGATGACGCGTCGGATGATGACGACGATGCGTCGGATGACGACGACGACGATGACGACGCGTCCGGGGATGACGACGACGACGCCTCGGGCGACGACGACGATGACGCCTCGGATGACGACGATGATGCGTCGGATGATGACGACGATGCGTCGGATGACGACGACGACGATGACGACGCGTCCGGGGATGACGACGACGACGCCTCAGGCGACGACGACGATGACGCCTCGGATGACGACGACGATGCGTCGGACGACGATGACGACGCGTCCGGGGATGACGACGACGACGACGCCTCAGGCGACGACGACGATGACGCCTCGGATGACGACGATGATGCGTCGGATGACGGCGACGACGATGACGACGCGTCCGGTGATGACGACGACGACGACGCCTCAGGCGACGACGACGACGATGACGCCTCGGATGACGACGATGATGCGTCGGATGACGGCGACGACGATGACGATGCGTCCGGGGATGATGACGACGACGACGCCTCAGGCGACGACGACGACGATGCCTCGGATGACGACGATGACGCGTCGGATGATGACGACGATGCGTCGGATGACGGCGACGATGATGACGATGCGTCCGGGGATGATGACGACGACGACGCCTCAGGCGACGACGACGACGATGCCTCGGATGACGACGATGACGCGTCGGATGATGACGACGATGACGATGCGTCCGGGGATGATGACGACGACGACGCCTCAGGCGACGACGACGACGATGCCTCGGATGACGACGATGACGCGTCGGATGATGACGACGATGACGCGTCGGATGATGACGACGATGCGTCGGATGACGGCGACGACGATGACGATGCGTCCGGGGATGATGACGACGACGACGCCTCAGGCGACGACGACGACTTCAAACCTCCCTTCGATGAGTCTGAATCCGACTCTGATGCGAAGGAGAACAACGGGTTCGGCAATGGGGATCAAGATGCCCCAGGTCACTCCGGTCCTCATAACAACGCAGAAAATGCAGAGGAAGGACATGGATCACGCGGAGGCAAGTTTGCCGCCGAGTCCAGTGTGGCTCCCATCGCCATCGACCTGGATCACGATGGCAGCCTGAGCTTCCTCTCACGGGATGCGGGAGTTGCCTTCGACTACGGCGATGGCAACGTCGCCACGGCCTGGGTTGACTCCAACGATGGCCTGCTTGTCTTCGATTACAACCAGGATGGTTTGATCACTGAAGGCAAGGAGCTTGTCTTTACGCTTTGGGATCCCACGGCTCAGACCGACCTTGAGGCGCTGTCGAATTACTTCGACAGCAACTCCGACGGAGCCCTGAACAGTCAGGATGATCTGTTTGATGCTCTTGGCGTCTGGCAGGATCTCAACTCCAACGCCATTACGGATCCTGGCGAGCTGGCTTCCCTGGCTGACCGTGGAATCGAGGCTCTGGACCTCACTTACGTCCCAGAGTCCGAGCCCTCCGTTCAAGCGGACGGTGATGTCCTGGTCCACGGGGAGGCTGCGGTGGACTACACCGATGGGTCTCAGGGCCTGCTGGCGGATGCTGAGTTTGCGGTTGATCCCCAGCAGACGGCTGACGAACCAGCCGCCCAGTCGCAGGAAGCCCCTGAGCAACAGGAGGCGGCCTCGCTTGACCAGCCTCCCGCGGCGCCGCAGGGCGAGCCAGCAGCCGAAGAGGATGCCTCAGTGGCTGACCTAGTTGATGCCTATCTCCACCCAGAGGCCGATCCCGCTTCCTCCAGCGCTGATCAGCAGCCCGATCCTGCTGACGTCTCCACGGCCAGTGTTGATGATCTGGTTAACCAGTTCATCGAGGAACATCCTGTTTCGGATGAGTCACTGGCTGAGCTCGCCCTCGATGTTCAGGATTCCACGGATGACGATCCAGGTTCCCACCTGGAGCTTGATCCTGCCCTGAGCAGTGAGAGTGTGATCGGAGTGGGCGATGACTCCGGCACGGCCGACGATTCTGATCTGACAGACCAGTTGTCTGAGCAGGATCTGCTGGCGCCGGTGGACGATGTCTCCGTCGTGCAGCCCTCAGCCGATGAGTACGACTCCTATGTTGATCCGGGGGGTTGATCCCCCCCTGATCCAAGGCATCATGCCTGGAGTTTCCGGTCACGGAAGAGGGTGGTTTGAAACCTGCAGATCAACCTGGTGCAGTCCAGGAATCTGTTCCTTGTCACCCTGCTTCGGGTGATCTGAACGGACAGCCTCACCACGGCGGCGACCTTGAGGTCGCCGCCATTCTTGCTGCCTGTTATCTCGTCCGGCAGATCCTGCCATCAGGTCGATTTCTCTATCGCATCGATCCTTCTCAGCCTGAAAATACGACGCCAAGCTATAATCTTCTGCGTCATGCGGGAAGTTTGTATTCCCTCTGTCAGGCCTCTACGCAGCTGGGTGAAGACCTTGATCGATTCACCGGTCTCACCCATCCAGCTCTCGTCGCCAGACTGCGGCTCTGCGGGCGTTTTCTTCAGTCGTTTCTGAGGCCTTTGCCGGGCCATCCCGATACCCTTGTGGCCTGGAGTGTGCCTGGGAAGAATGATGGCGTTCGGGTCGAGCAGGTGAAGCTCGGTGGTGTGGGCCTCACTCTCCTGGCTCTCGCCGATCTCTCAGTTTTCGATGAAGCTGCCGTCGATCCCTCGGTTCTGCCGCGGCTGGGAGCGGGGATTCTGGCGATGCAGCGCTCCGATGGCTCCTTCGTGAGCAAGTGGGTGCCATCGGAAGGCGGGCCCCAGACCGACTGGGTGTCCCTCTTCTATCCGGGTGAGGCTGCCCTGGCTCTCTGCCGGCTGGGGGCTCTGGCGCCAGCCGGCAGAGAGCCGGCCACGGATCAGTGGTACGCCGCCGCGGGTCTGGCCCTCGAACACCTGGCCATCACGCGCCAGGCCCTACAGCCTGCACAGGTGCCGCTCGATCACTGGGCGCTGATCGCCACCGGGGCCTGGCTGAAGGATCCCCGTGCCGACCAGGCCCGTTCTGCTCTGCTGCTGCACCATGCCCGCCAGGTGGCTGAAGCCATGCTGTCGCGCCAGCAGCTCGGTTACAGCGATCCCCGCCTGCACGGGGCCTTCTCCAGCAGTGGCGGCACGGCCACCACCGCCACCTGTCTGGAGGGCCTCCTGGCCGTGCGGCACCTGTTCCAGGACGACCTGCCGATGGCGCTCGCGATCGCCGAGGCCTGCGAACGGGGGGTGGACTATCTCATGCGCTGCCAACTGCGCTCTGGCCTCTGGACCGGCGCCATCCCGGGGATGCGGCAGCCTTCCCCGGCGGAGGTGCGCATCGACGATGTGCAGCACGCCCTGTCCGCGTTTCTGGGAGAGATGGAGGCCCGCCCCCGTCGTGCTGCTCCACCCCAGGCGACCGCGCCGGCCGCCACGCCACTCCCCGCTGCGGCCGTGGGTGTGGCAGTGGCTGGCCCAATCGGCGCTGACCCTATTGGAACTGACCCGAACGGAGCGGGACTGCTGTCCGCCTCCCTCTGCCATGAATCCCTGGCCCTCGGGCTGCGCTTCCTGCTGGCCTGCCAGCAGGACGACGGGGGCATGGCCTACGAGGTGCCGCTCCGGCCGGCCCCACTGCCGCAGGGCCGACACCAGGTGCGCGAGGCCGGCGGGGTGTGGGGGCTGGCTCTTTACCTGCACCGGTCTCGGCTCGATCAGCCCGAGCGGAAAGCGATCTGGAAGGCCCTTAAGCGGGCGTTCGAGTTCGTGCTCCGCCACAGTGTGCTGGAGCGCGGTCAGCGTCGGGTCATTCCGCCCGATGCCAGCTCGGGATTCCTCGGCACCACCGCCCTCTACGGGCTTGCCCTGGTCGAGATGCTGGCCCAGCCCGACTGCCCCGATCCGGCCCAGCACCAGGCCTTGCTGGAGGAGCTGCTGGCCTTTCTGCTCAGCTGCCGCAGCGAGCGGGACCGCTTCCATGCCCGCTACCGCCTGGACAGCGGTGAGCCCTTCCGCGATCCCAGTCCCTATTTCGACGGCGAGAGCCTGCTGCTGCTGAGCCGTGCCAGTCGCCTCCTGGGCCTCTCCACCTACACCGTTCTGGCCCGCAGCGCCGGCGACGCCATGTTCGAGGCCTATGCCGAGCAGGCCCTTCAGGCCCGCGAACTCAGCGATCTCTGCAAGGGCTTCTACCAGTGGGGTTCGATGGCCTTCACCGAGCTCTACCTGCTCGATCCGGGGGAGGACCGCTGGCGGCAGCGCACCCTGGCCATGGCCGACTGGATCCTCACGGTGCACCGGGTGCTCGGGCGGCGCCGCAACACCGGCTATGCCTTCGAGGGGTTGGTGTCGGCCTACCGTCTCGCCCGGTTGAGCGATGCCGGGCCCACGGCTGACCGGTTGCGGGAGTCGATCGAGGCCGGCCTGCTGAAGCTGTGCCGCTGGCAGGTGGGGGGGTCCCTGCAGCTGTCCCAGCTCCAGGCCGTGCTGCCCCGCAATCCCCTGGCGATCGGGGGCGTGCTGGGAGAGCCGGACGAAACCCTGCTGCGCATCGACACCACCCAGCACCAGATGCATGCCCTGATGCTGGCCGAGCGCCATCTGGAGGGCCTGGCCCCATGACAGCCGCGTGCTGGGATCTCTCCCTCACCCTCTCGGATGGACGCCACGGGCCGAGCCGGAGCCGGTTGGCCCTCGCCCTGGAGGACGGGAGGTCGAGCGCGGATCTGGTGCCCCCGCTGGTGGCGGCTCTCGCACCGCTGCCGAGGCCGTCGTGTCAGCCGGTGTGGCTGCGGCTGCGGGTGGTGCCTCCGGATCAGCCCGGCGCCGCGGTTGCCACGTGGAGGGATCCCCTGCACCGGCAGCTGCTGCAGCAGCTGGACCTCGATCCGGCCCTGCCGCTGCAGTGGCGTGCCCCGGTGCTGGGGGATCCGGCCCACAGGCTCTGGCTGGATCGCACCAGCCTCGGCTCCGGCTCCGCCGCCGCCGAAGCCCTGGCGGCCCTGCAGGCCTTCCTGCTCCGTCTGGTCGGCATCGATGGATCACTGCCTGCCGCCGTGCCGGCCGGCACCAGCCTTGGCGTCTGCGGCCGCGCCCGCGTGCTGTGGAGTCTGCTGCTGCTGCAACGGGCCATGCCCTCCCCAGCCATGGAGCTGGCGGTGCTGGCGGTCACGCGCTCGCTGCTGCCGGCACTCCAGGCCCATGGCAGTCCAGCCGTGTTGCCCTCCCTGCCCCTGCTGCTGGCGCTGGTGGAGCTGGGAATCCACGCCAACCTGGCCGAGACGCTGGGGCGCAGGATCGGCCACCGTCTGCCCGCGCTGCCCCCGGGTCCCCGGGCCCAGGCCCTCTGTGCCCTGGTGGGGCTGGCCCGCCACGGAGCCGCTCCGGCCGGCTGGCTGGCTTCCTTGAGCAGCCTGGTGACGCAGCTGGCGGGGGATGGGGCGCCACGCGTGGCTGCCCGCACCTGGTGTCTGGCGGCCCTGCAGCAGGCCATGGCTCTGCAGGGCGAGGAGGGCGAGCAGGTGCACGGCCTGGTGCGCACCCATGCCGCGGGGCTGGTGCCCTCCTCGCTCAGGCCGCCACCGCAGACTCCCCTGACCCTGGGTTCAGCCCTGCGCCTGGCGCTGTTCAGCAGTGTGGCGGCGCAGCTGGATGGGCCGGGCGGGCCGCCGCCGGATCGGAAGCTGGGCGAGCGGGTGCTGGCTGCCTTGCTGGCGCGCCAGTGCGGGCCCGAACAGGCGCTGGAGAGTGAGCAGCCCCAGGTGGTGCTGGGCGGCTCACTGGCGATGGGGAGCGGGCTCCTTGAGCCCATGCCCCGGGTGCGGCTGGCCAGCCAGCTTCCCCTGCTGATCGGCCTGCTGGCCTGGCAGAGCGCCTGGTGGGAGGCAGCGGCATGACCGGAGCGGGGGTGTGATGGGCCAGCCTGAGCGTCGCGAGCTC
The DNA here is from genome assembly GCF_000155635.1 of Cyanobium sp. PCC 7001. NCBI lineage: Bacteria > Bacillati > Cyanobacteriota > Cyanophyceae > Synechococcales > Prochlorococcaceae > Cyanobium > Cyanobium sp. PCC 7001. Next base: position 986,098 of record NZ_DS990556.1, on the reverse strand, counting down.
CTGTTCGACTCCAGCCTGCTCGACACGCCGTCGGTCAGTGGTGGCTGGTGGCTGCGGCCCCAGCAGCGGCAGAGCTACACCGGTGTGTCCTACCTGCCGGGCGACATCCAGCCCGGCCATCTCTATGTGCAGCCTTCAGCGCTCTCCTGGGGGCGGGGCTATGACAAGGATCGGGAATCGCTGCAGCGTGTGAAGCAGCGCGGCGCCCGGGCGGTGGTTCTCGATGCCATTCCAGCCGAGGTGCCGGAGGGCCTGAGCGTCTATCTCGCCCCGGACACCTCCCTGGCCCTGGCCCAGCTGGGCCAGGCGGCCCGTGCTCTGGCTTCGCACCCGCTGGTATGCGTCACCGGCACCGTTGGCAAATCCACCACGAAACGGGGGCTGGCCATCCTGCTGGCCCGGTGCGGCAGGACCCACGAAAGCCAGCGCAATTTCAACCACTATCACGGTGTGACGCTGACCCTGGCCGATACACCCAAAGACACGGAATTCTCGGTGCTGGAGTTCAGTTCGGATCTGCCCCGCTACACCCTGCCCAAGGCCCTGATCGCCGCTCCCGATGTGGCCGTGATCACGGAGATTCAGTATGACCACACCGATTGCTACCCCACCCTGGAAGCCATCGCGGATCAGAAGTCGCTGCTCTTCCGTGGGCTGAAGCCCGAGGGCACGGCCGTGCTCAATCGCGATTCCCCCTACTTCGCGCGCATGCATGCGGCGGCCCGCTCCTATGGCGCCGCCCGGGTGCTCACCTTCGGGTGCAGCCCCCTGGCGGATGTGGCGCTGCAGGATTGCTCCCGCCAGCGCAGTGGCTGGCAGGTGCGGGCCCGCTGCCTCGACCAGAGCCTCACCTACACCCTGCCCCTGCCCGGCCGGCATGATGTGCGCAACAGCCTGGCGATGCTCGCCGGTGTGGTGGCCTTGGGGCAGGATCCCAACCGATGCCTCGCGGCGTTCTCGGCCCTGCAGCCCCTGCCCCGCCACTGCGCCCTGGAGCATCTGGCGGTGCAGGGTGGCGAGGTGCGGCTGATCGACGATTCCTTCAGTTCCAATCCGGCCTCCCTGCGTGCAGCACTGGAAACCCTGGCCCTGCAGGCGGAGGGCTCACCCGGCAGGCGGCTGCTGGTGCTGGGGGCCATCGACGAACTGGGCGAGCGCTCCGATGCGCTGCATGCCTCCCTGGCCGATCTGATCCTCCTGCATCGCATCGATCGGGTGTATGCCTATGGCTCCCACACACGCCACACCTGCGCCGCCCTGCCGGATCACCTGGTGGCGCTGCACACCACCGAGGCGCGGGAACTCACGCAGGTCCTGATGGCGGATCTTCAGCCGGACGACTGGCTGGTGCTGAAGTTCTCCCGCCACTCGCGCCTGGGAGAACTGCTCGGCCAGGCCTTGCGCACGGGGGCCACCACCCAGGCGTGAGGCTGACGCGTCTCCCCTGAAGCTGGTTTTTTCGGGGCCTGGTCTAGGGCCCGGAGAAACTCTCAGTGAGGTTTAAGAATGCCGGGCGCCCTTGCGGCAACTGGGTTCTGGCCTGTCAAGTCCCTGTCTGTCGCGGCTGGACTCCCCTTCTTCGGTCACAGCGTCCCTTGACGTCATCGCCGCGGTGAACCGGGCCCATAGGTTGAAGACAAAGGGATCGGCGCCGCCCTCCATCGCAGCGCCGGACCGGGTTGCCCAAGAGGACGGACCATGGCTGACAGCATCTTCATCGCTCCGCCGTCGGCGGGTGAGATCACGGACGGCGCTGCGGCTGTCGATCTCGGTGCCTCGTCCAGCGAACGGGAGAAGGACGCCACCGGCAACATCAGCGACGCAGCCCTGCACGATCCCAGCGGCGTGCGCGACAACCCCGGCGGCCACACCGGATTCGGGGATGCGGTCGATCACACCCCGGTGGAGACCTACAGCCCCCACGACGTGGGCGCTCTGGGGGTATCCAGCCCGATGCCCCAGCCGCCTGGCCCCAGCGTGGATGAGGCGGGGGGCAGTGGTGGTGGCCCGGGGATCAACCCGGCGCCGCTGCAGCCCCTGTCCAGCGGCGACGTGCCCACGGCCCCCCTCGCGGCTGCGGCGCTGATCGCGGCCCTGCCCAATCCGGAGCCCCTGAGCGGCACCGAGGAGCAGCCTCCGATCCCGCCGCAGGAGCCCACCCCGGTGCAGCCGCCCACGGTGGTTCCCATTCCGCCGCAGGTGACCCCCACGGTGGAACCCCCGGCCAACCTGGTGCCGTCGGTGTCCGTCACGCCGGATCCCACCGTGCCCACCGATGGCCTGGGCAATCCGGTCACCAATGGGCAGCTGGTGGGTTCCAACGGCGTCGGGGTGGACCTCGGCCCCGGCCAGGTGGCCGAACTCGGCATCGATCCGGCACTGGCGGGCAACCCCAACTTCACGCGCTTTGCGGTCACCAATGGGGTGATCAACCTGGCGGACCCCGACGGGGTTGCCGACATCGCCTTCGTCACCATCGCCGGGCGTCAGTTCAACTTCAATGGCAACAATCCCAGCCTGCCGTCGCTGCTGGATCTGATCAGCAATGGCGATCCCAGCGGCCAGCTGTCCTTCCTGCTGGAGGCCGGCGATGGCGATGCCACCCCGGAGGGCACCCTCACGATCACCGGGCTGACCCAGACCTCGGACACCACGGTTCAGCTCAGCTTCGTGTTCGTGCTCAGCGAACCGGTGAACAACGCGGCCGGCGCCAGCACGGTTCCCGGGGGCGTCATCACGCCCGAGTACGCCACGGTTCCCTTCGGCGTCACGGTGACGGATTTCGCCGGAGCGACGGCCACGGACACCGGCACCATCCTGATCATCGATGGGGAGCCCAGCGTTGTTGTCAACAACGACCTGTTGCCGGAGCTGATCGTTGACGAATCCCTGGGCGAACTCGGCACCGCCGGGGCCAGCGAGAACGCCGCCGGTTTCGACACGGTGAGTCTCAGCTTCGCGCCGCTGTTCGACAGCGACAGCGTGGCAGCCGGTGTGCAGACGAATTTCGGCCCTGATCTGGCCGGCACCGCGTCCTACAGCCTGGTGCTGAGCGGCACGGCGGTGCCCTCCGGCCTGTTCGCCCTCAATCCATCCGGCACCACAGCCGGCAGCCCGATCCTGCTGAGCCAGAGCGGCAATGTGGTCACCGGCTCCGCCGATGGCACCGTTTACTTCACCATCAGCCTCGATCCAGCCACCGGTGTGGCGACCTTCACCCAGCTGGCGGCCATCTGGCATCCGGTGCCCGGCAGCAGCTTCGATGAGCCGACGACCCTCACCCTGGCAAATCCTGCAGCCCTTCAGATCGTGCAGACCGTCACCGACTTCGACGGTGATGTGGCCAGCGCCGGCGTGAACCTCGGGGCTGGGGTGTTCACGATTGAGGATGATGGTCCGCAGGTGGAAGGCACGCCAACGGAAGGAGCAGCGGCGCTGGATGAGGAGAATCTGTCGGACGGAACCAATCCGAATGCCGGTGCGCTGACGGTGAACGGTGATCTGAGCACCCTCACGAGTGGCAGCATCGACTACGGCGCGGATGGATTTGGGAAGGTGAGCGACATCAGCATCGGCGGAACGATTCTTGCTGGTGCTGTGGGTCAAGTGATCTACCTGGCGCAAGATCACTCGGCGGTGGATAATGCCGTGACGGCGAGCCTTGCCAGTGGAGCGAATGACCGTGCCACGTTGCAGGTGAACGCGGACGGGACGTATACGTTCACGCTGATCGATAACTTCCTGCTGAGCGATCCTGGTGATACGACCGAGCAGACGGAGTCAATTTCGAGTCTTGTCGGTGGCATCAACATTCTTGTTGAAGACGGAGACGGAGATGCGGCGAACGGAACGACGGGGATTGCGCTGAGCCTGGATGTGGTGGATGACGTGCCGACGGTGGAAGGCACGCCAACGGAAGGAGCAGCGGCGCTGGATGAGGAGAATCTGTCGGACGGAACCAATCCGAATGCCGGTGCGCTGACGGTGAACGGTGATCTGAGCACCCTCACGAGTGGCAGCATCGACTACGGCGCGGATGGATTTGGGAAGGTGAGCGACATCAGCATCGGCGGAACGATTCTTGCTGGTGCTGTGGGTCAAGTGATCTACCTGGCGCAAGATCACTCGGCGGTGGATAATGCCGTGACGGCGAGCCTTGCCAGTGGAGCGAATGACCGTGCCACGTTGCAGGTGAACGCGGACGGGACGTATACGTTCACGCTGATCGATAACTTCCTGCTGAGCGATCCTGGTGATACGACCGAGCAGACGGAGTCAATTTCGAGTCTTGTCGGTGGCATCAACATTCTTGTTGAAGACGGAGACGGAGATGCGGCGAACGGAACGACGGGGATTGCGCTGAGCCTGCTGGTGAAAGATGACATTCCGACGGCTGTTCCCATCACAGAAAGCGGCGAGTCGTTCCCAACCGGTACCAATCTGTTCCTGGTGATTGATGTATCCGGAAGTATGGCGAACGCTTCTGGCGTGGATGGCATGACCCGGATGCAGCTTCAGATCAATTCAGCCCTTGAGCTGATTGATCAGTATGAAGCGCTGGGACCACTGAAAGTGAATGTGGTCACTTTTGCTACCGATGCAAGCGCTCCCTTTTCGACCACTTGGCAGGATGCTGATGCTGTTAAAACATTTATTCAGACTCTTGTGCCTACCAGCCGTACGAACTACGATGCAGCACTTAACCTAACAATTAATACGTTTAACGGTGGCACCGCCAGTGACATTGACGGCGCTACAAATGTGCTCTACTTCTTCTCTGATGGTGTGCCGAACGAGAATGATATCAGTGGCACTGGCCCCGGCAACGGTTCCCTCGGAGGCGGGGACGGCATTGACTCTTCCGAGGAAACTACCTGGGAAAACTTCCTCAATACCAATAACATCGCCAGTTTTGCTATTGGACTTGGCAACGGTGTCAACGCGTCCAACCTGAATCCAATTGCCTACAACGGCTTTGGTAGTGGTACAGAAGCGAATGCCATTGTCGTGACTGATCTCAGTCAGCTTGATGCCACCTTGCGATCCACGATTAGCAGTCTGCCGGTGAATGGCAGCTTGTTGGCGCCGGGTGCAAGCTTTGGCGCTGATGAGGATGGCTGGATTTCTTCGGTCACCATCAACGGCACTGAGTACACCTACACGCCGGGTGGGCCAGGAAGCATCGTGAACGTTGCCAGTGCGAATGCCGGCAGCATTGAAATCAACATGGATACGGGTGCATATACCTACACTCCCCCTGAGAACTTGACTCAGGATATCATCCAGAACATTCCTTTTGTGCTCTCTGATGCTGATGGTGATCAGGTCGGCTCAACACTCACGATCAACTATTCCGTCAACGGTGCCAGTCCTTTGGTGGTGCGTGATGATCTAGTGCTCACCAATCAACCCACAGTGGGAGGTGCTGATCCCATCACGATTCCTGCCTGGGCTCTGTTGGCGAACGACTCGGGAGGCTCCGGTGTGCCTTCCGTGAGTGCAGTGTCTGCCGCCTCTGATGGCTCCGTATCGCTCGCGGCAGGAACTGTGACCTTTACCGAGGAAAGTTCAGGTGCCACAGATGGTGGATCTTTCCTCTACACCAATACAACCGGAACGACGTCTGCAACAGGCAAGGTCACGATCATTCGCACCAGTGCTGACTCTGATGTGCCCGGACCTGTGGATCCCTCCGTGTTCCCAGGCGACAACACGATCGATGGCACGTATCGCAATGAAGTGCTGCTTGGGCGGGATGGCAATGGCGACACCATGAATGCCGGTGCTGGTAATGATGTGCTGGTTGGCCTCGGGGGGAATGACGTGCTTCGCGGTGATGGAGGCGACGATGTGCTGGTTGGCGGCACAGGCTCCGATACCCTGACCGGAGGATCGGGTCGGGATACCTTCATGTACCTGCGTGGTGAAGGCTCTGCCACTGATACGGATACGATCACAGACTTCAACAACACCCAGGATGTTGTTCTCATCAATGGCCTGGGTGCCAATGTCACCCAGGTTCAAGTCACGGGACCATCCGGTGGCGTGACCACCATCTCGGTTAACTTCGACCTCAATGGTACCGGTTCTACCGATGTCTATCGGATCCAAAATAATGTTCCGCTCTCTGCCACCAATGGAGAAACGGCAACATCTGTGCTGAACTCTTCCAACATCGTCATCACGGGTACGACCGCAACGATCGATGGCGAAATCGCTGGTGCCACTCTCTATCTCGACGACAACGGAAACTACAGAGTTGATCCCGGTGAGCAGTTCGGGTTTACAGATGCCCAAGGTAATGCCCAGTGGCAGATCTCCCTGGCTCAGCTTGATGTGAATGGTGATGGTGCTTTCTCCCTTGGCGAGGCTCGTGCGGTTCAGACCGGAGGGACAGACATCCAGACTGGCCTCACCTATGCCATCAACCTTTTCGGACCGGCTGGCTCTCTCACGATCACTCCGCTGACCAGTCTGTTGCAGGCACGCCTGGAGCAGGGTGACACTCTTTCTGAGGCCAATGCAGCCTTGGTCAGGGCTCTATCCCTTCCCACGGGCACTTCAGTGACCATCTTCAACCCCCTTGCCGGCAGTGTGGAAGCGGTTGTTCAGACTGCTGCCGTGATGACAGCGGCCATCCAGTTGGCAGAGTTGGCCTCCGCCCACCAGGGCGTCAGCCAGGCGGCGGTTTCATTTGACGTGTTCTCGGCTCTCGCCGACGGTCTGCTGAGTGCTTCTGCTGGTGGTGGTGTCGATTTCACGGATCACGCCTTCCTGGCCGGCGCTGTATCCAGCCTTGGGATCCCGACATTGGACCCCTCCATCTATGCCTTCATGGCGGCGAGCCAAAGTGCGCTGCAGAACTCCGTGGTCAATCTCGGCAGCGCGGATCAAGCTGTTCCTGCAGTCAGTGCCGTTCAGCAACTCACCCAGGGTTCCTTCGCGAACGTTCTCGGAGCTGTTGCGCAGGGTGATCTGGACGCTTCCAGCTTGAGCGGTCTCACCCAGGCTCTCGAAGCCGTGGCTGATGGATCCCTTGGCGTCGAAGCACTGGCTGCCGTCGACGACGCTCTCACCCTCGCCAGCGCTGATGCTGTGATCACCCAGGAAGAAGTCACGACCGCCTTGGAAGCGCTTCCCGATCTTCCGGCCTCCGTTGCGGTGGAGTCCCAGGAGCTTGACCTCGTTTCCGCAGCCGTGGCCGATGATCTCCCCACGGACAGTGCTGAGGATCCTGGAACTGTTGCATCTGTTTTCCAGGATCAGCCCGTGGCGGTTGAGTCCTCTGAGGAGGCGCCTGAGGATGTATCTGAGCAGGCAAGTGTTGCCGAGATGGTTGACTCCGTGATCGACGACCCCAGCCTCCTCTCTGATCTGCCCGCATCTGCCGAGGCCCCAGAGGGTGAGGGTTCTATGGCAGCTGAATCTGATGTGCTGACGGCAATGAACACCCTTGAGCTGATTCAGATGTTCTCTGAGAGCGAAGCAGTCTCGGATGCCCAGCTGGCTGAACTGCAGCATGAAGTGACCATCTCGCTGACTGACGAACCGATGGTTGAGAGCGGCCTGGATGAGGCTGATCCTGAACCGGTAGCCAGCGTGGACGACCTTGTGGCTGCCGATGCCGCGTCCATTGATCCTCCATCCCTGGATGATGCGGGGGATTTCGCCTACGTTGGGGTAGAGCCGCAAGACGACGTGCCCGTTTGATCGTCCAGTCCAGTTGCCGCCATTGACGCCATGACGGACGCCTCCACCCCTGACTCCCCTGCTGAGCTGATCGGGGCCCTGATCGACAGCTTCTTCGCTGCCCTCAAGGATTCCCCCGATCCGATCAGCCCGGCCGAACGGCCTGCCGAGATCGCCTATGAGCTCGATCAGGTGGTGAGCGCCTATCTGGACGAGCATGAACTCTCGGCCGAGGCTTACCACCAGATCGAGCAGGATGTGCTCAATACCATCGCCTCAGACCTGCACGCTCGCGAACTGGAGCACCCATTGCCTGAGTTCGGCTATGACGCCGACGGCAACGCCGACCCCCTGGCTGTTCTCTCGGCCCTGGATGACCATTTCGACGACCTCCTCAGCCACGACACCGCGACGGTCCCCGACCTTGACCTCCCCCTGGATTCCACCGATTTCAGTGCTGAGTTCAGTGCGGACGGTGGCTCTGACTTCGCCGGCGCCGACAGCCTGGTTTGAGGCGCGCCCACGCCTTCCGGTGTCCAGCCAGACCCTGAAGGCCTGAGCTGCTTGGCTGCCCGACTCCTGCTGGCCGAGCCCAACCCAGCCCAGGGTTCCCTGTTGCAGAAGCACCTCGAGGCGCAGGGATTCGGCGTGATCCGCCTGCCGGATCGGGAACGTGCTCAGCGGCGGATTCTCGATGCCTGCCCTGATCTGGCCCTGCTCTGCCCCGATCCCCAGCGTCTGGCGGCCTTGCCCCTGCTGGAGGAACTGCGCGAGCGCGGCAACACCACCCCGGTGCTGGTTCTGCTGCCCTCGGACGACTACGTGGAGCGGGTGCGGCTGCTCGATGCCGGTGCCGATGACGTGCTCTCCCGTCCCTATGCGATGGAGGAGCTCACCGCCCGGGTGCGGGCCCTCATCCGCCGCAGCGGCATGGGTGCTCTGCTGGCGGATGGGGTGGAACTGGCCCACAAGGACCTCCTCGTCAACACCAACCTGCGCCTGGTGACCCGCGCCGGCGAACCGGTGAAGCTCACCGTGCGGGAGTATGACCTGCTGCTCTACCTGCTGCGCCACAAGCAGACCGTGCTGCCGCGCCAGCAGATCCTCTATGCGGTGTGGGGCGATTCCTGGGTGGGCAATGACAACCTGCTGGACGTGTACATCCGCTATCTGCGGCGCAAGATCGACCCCCCCGGCCTCGAGCCGCTGATCCATACCGTGCGCGGCGTGGGGTTCTGCCTCGAATAGCCCGCCAAGCCCTTGACGGGACAGGTGGCGACCAGCGGCGATTTCTAGCATCGGGGCATCCTTCTGCCGGCAGCCCGGTTGCCCCGCCACTATTCACCCATCCGGATCGCGGCGGATTCCGCACGGGTGTTCGAGGTCCTCGCCGAGACCGCCCTGTTGCTGCGCTGCGAGGGGGCCACGTGGCACCCCGCCCTGGAACTGCGCGAGCGCGGTGAGCAGTTGTCGCTCCACTGCCCCGATGCCACAGGTGAGGGGGCGGTGCTCTCGGTGCCCCGCCCCCTGCTGATCCCCCTCTCTGGGCTCAGCTGGCACAACACCCCTGTGATGCTCAGCTGCGGGCGACCCCGGACGCCCTCTCGCCGATCCAGCGGGATCTGCTCAGCCTGATGCTGGAGCTGCTCAACGCCACCGGCAAGCTGCCCGCCTGGTTCACCTCCAGCCCCCGGGTGCTCGCCTTCCGCGATCCCCCCATCCTCGAAGCGCTGCGTCAGCTGCGCCCCCGGCTGTGGCGCTCCGGCTCAGCGGCGATCCCGGAGGCCTTCCTCTCCACCCGCCGCCTGCGCATCGTGGCCGTTGATGGGGCCGGCTCCGAACGCTACCTCCTCCCCCTGGTGGATCTCGCCAACCACCATCCCCTGGCGCCTCCCTTCAATCTCTCCGCCGGCCATCTGCGGCTCCTGCCCAGCCCCGCCGTGCCATCCGCCCAGCTGTGCGTGGACTACGGCGGCAGCCGCGACGGCCTCGACATCGCCCTGCACTACGCCTACGTGGATCCGGACGTCCGCTGGGCGTTCAGCGCTCCACTCCGCTTCGAGCTCCCCGGGCTCGGCCCCGTGCTGATCCAGGGCCGTCCCCTCGAGTCCAGCCGCCTGGGCGATCCCCCCCTGCTCAGCCACGGGCCGGTGGGTGAGGAGCTGGAGGGCACGGTGGTGTCGCATGTCTGCTTCGCGCCCGCCCATGCCGCCGGCCTTCGGGACTCCCTGCGCCGGGAGCTCGGCCGCTATGGCGACAACCGCGGCCTGGGCTTCACCCTCGAGCAGGTCGCCCGGCTGGCCTCGGCCTTGATCGAGGCGGTGGCGGCCCGCAACGTGGCCCTGCTGGAGGCTGTCGCGGGGCTGTGCGCCCGCACATCGGTGCGCGGCGAGGCCCCTGGCGTGCTGGCCTCAGCCGCCCTGAACCAGGTGGAGGTGATTCGCTCGGCCCAGGCAGCCGCGCTGTGATCCGTCGGCCATCAGTCGGTGGTGACCCCCTCGATCCGGTCTTCGATCTCCTGGTAGAGCTCCTGCAGCTGCTGGATGTTCTCATCGCTCGTCTCCCAGTAGCCGCGGCCGTTCACCTCCAGCAGGGTGCCCACGATGCGGCGGAAGCTGTGGGGGTTGAGCTCCATCAGCCGCTGGCGCATCTCGGGGTCGTTGATGAAGGTGTCGTTGGCCTCCTCGTACACGAAGTTGTCCACCGCGCCGCTGGTGGCGCTCCAGCCCAGGGTGAAATTGAGCCGTTTGGCCACCTCCCGCACCCCCTCGTAGCCGGAATTGAGCATCCCCTCGTACCACTTGGGGTTGAGCAGCTTGGTGCGGGAATCGAGCCGGATCGTTTCGCTCAGGGAGCGCACCTGGGCGTTGGCGGTGGTGGTGTCGGCGATGTAGCTGGCCGGCGCCTTGCCATCCTCCCTGAGGCCCTGGATCAGCTTGGTGGGATCGGAATCGAAGTAGTGGCTCACATCGGTGAGCGAGATCTCCGCTGAATCCAGGTTCTGGAAGGTCACGTCGGCAGTCTTCATCACCGATTCGAACACCTCCCGCTTCTGGTTCATCTCGCCGGGGTTGTCAGCGTTGAAGGCGAAGGTCTTGCGGGAGAGGTACATCTCCTGCAGCTCGCCCTCCTCCTCCCAGGTGCTGTTCTCCACCGCCAGGTTCACATTCGAGCTGTAGCTGCCGCTGGCGTTGGAGAACACCCGCGTGGCGGCATCCCGCAGGCTGATGCCCTCCTGGGCGGCCTGCTCGCGTGCGTGCTTGCGCACGAAGTTCATCGCCACCGGCTCATCGGCCTCGGCGGCCATCTTCACGCCCTGGTCGATCAGGCCCATCTGGTTGATGAACAGGTCGCGGAACACGCCGCTGCAGTTCACCACCACGTCGATGCGGGGCCGGCCCAGCTCCTCGAGGGGGATCAGCTCCAGCTTGTTCACCCGCCCCAGGGAATCGGGCACGGGCCTTACGCCGATGAACCAGAGGATCTGGGCCAGGGATTCGCCGTAGGTCTTGATGTTGTCCGTGCCCCAGAGCACGCAGGCGATCGTTTCCGGCCAGGTGCCCTGCTCGGCCTTCTGGCGCTCGATCAGCCGGTCCACCACCACCTTGGCGGCCGCGATCGCCGCCTTGGTGGGGATCGCCTGGGGATCGAGGGCGTGCAGGTTCTTGCCGCTGGGCAGCACACCCGGATTGCGGATCGGATCACCACCCGGCCCCGGCAGCACGTATTCGCCATCGAGGGCCCGCAGCAGGCTCTCCATCTCCATGTCGGCGCAGATCTGCTGCAGGCAGAACTGCAGATAGCCGAACAGCTTGTCGAGCTCGGCCTGATCCACCTGGGCGAAGCCGGCGGCGCAGCAGGCCCCCAGCCAGGGGCTCGGCAGCTTGAAGCCGAAGCGCTCCAGCAGGTTGAAGAACCAGCCGACGTTGCGCCGCAGCGTCACCCGCCCGTCGCTGCCGGTCACCGCCTTCACCATCGCCCCCACGGCGGCCCGGGAGGTCTCGGTGATCACCCGGTTGAGCTCCACATCGGCCAGCACGCCGGCGTCGTTGCCCTTGTACACCTCGGCGATCGTGCGGCCCCGGCACTCGGCCAGCAGGGCCGGCAGGGAGCGGATGCCCTCCTCCTCCCGTTCCAGCGCCGCGATATTCACCAGGGTGGCGATGGCCTCCTCGGCCGTGGGGGGCTTGCCGATCGTGTGCAGCCCGCAGGGCAGCAGCCGGCTCTCGATCTCCATCAGCTGGCGGTAGACCGCGCCGATCACCGCATCGCGCTGGGCCAGATCCAGCTCGGCGGCATCCGCCTCCGGCAATTGCACGTCCTTGTCGAGGTTGCACTGGCGCGCCGTTTCCACCACGGCGTTCACGATCTGCACGCCGCGGCTGCTCTCGCGCAGCTGCTGGTAGGAGCCCACCAGCTCCCCCAGCTCCTTGAGCCCCTTGTAGAGCCCGGCGTTCTCCGCCGGCGGAGTGAGATAGCTGATGGTTTCCGCATACCCCCGTCTCTTCGCGATCGTGGCCTCGCTCGGATTGTTGGCGGCGTAGTAGTAGAGATTCGGCAGGGCGCCGATCAGGGAATCGGGGTAGCAGGTGTCGCTCATGCCCATCTGCTTGCCGGGCATGAACTCCAGCGAGCCGTGGGTGCCGAAGTGCAGCACCGCATCGGCGCCCCACACCTTCTCGAGGTAGGTGTAAAAGGCGGCGAAGCCATGGTGCGGGCTGGCGCTGCGGGAATAGAGCAGCCGCATCGGGTCGCCCTCGTAGCCGAAGGTGGGCTGCACCCCCACGAACACGTTGCCGAAGTGGCGGCCGTAGATCAGCAGGTTGGTGCCGTCGGTGTTGAGGCTGCCGGGGGGCTTGCCCCAGTTCTCCTCCAGCCGCTCGGAGTAGGGGGTGAGCTGTTCGTACTCGGCCACGCTCATGCGGTGGGCGATGGCGAGCTCGGGGGCTCCCTCCATGGCCTCCGGGTCCTGCAGCACCGACTCCATCAGCGCCTTGGGGGTCCTGGGCAGGCCGCTCACGTCGTAGCCCCGGGCCGCCATCTCCTCCATCACCCGGTGGATGGAGCCGAACACATCGAGGTAGGCGGCGGTGCCCACGTTGCCCTTGTCCGGCGGGAAGCTGAACACCGTGATCGCCAGCTTCTTGGTGGCGCGGGGCTTGATCCGCAGCGAGGCCCAGCGGATCGAGCGCTCGGCGATCGCCTCCACCCGGTCCTGCAGGGTGTGGGCCTTGCCGGTGGCATCATCCCGGCCGCTGAGCACGATCGGCTCGATCGCCCCGTCGAGTTCGGGGATGGCGATCTGCAGCGCCACCTGCACCGGGTGCAGCCCCAGGTCGCTCTCCTCCCATTCCTGGGTGGTCTGGAACACCAGCGGCAGGGCCACCATGTAGGGGCGGTTGAGCTTCTTGAGCACCTCGATCGCCCTGGGGTGGTCCTGGCGGGCCGGGCCGCCCACCAGGGCGAAGCCCGTGAGCGACACCACCCCATCCACCAGGGGCAGCTCCGGGTTGAGCGGGTCGTAGAAGAAGGCGTTCACCGGCCGGGTGAAGTCGAGCCCACCGCAGAACACCGGGATCACGGTGGCGCCGCGGTATTCCAGCTCCTGGATCACGGCCACGTAGTGGGCCTCATCGCCGGTCACGATGTGGCTGCGCTGCAGCACCAGGCCGATCACCGGGCCCTGGCGCGCCTTGTCGGAGAGATCGCGGCGGCTGGCGCTCCAGTTGAGGTATTCCTTGAGGTCCTCGAACATCCCCGGCGCCAGGGGGTGCCAGATGCCCAGATCCGGGAACACCACCGGGTCCGCCACCTGGACGGCGGGGCGGCCTTCGCTGCTGCGGGGGAACACGTACTTGTCCGCCAGCATCAGCAGGAAGTTGCGCAGGTTGTCCGGCGTTCCCCCCAGCCAGTACTGGAAGCTGAGCATGAAGGAGCGGGCGTCCTGCGCCTTCTCCACGGGGAGATACTTCAGAACGGTGGGCAGCGTGTTGAGCAGCTTCAACATCGCGTCCTGGAAGCCGGCGCCGCCGGCCTCCTTCCGCTTCTTCATGAAGCCGGCAATGGCGCTCTTGCTCTGGCCCAGCTGGGCCATCGAGAAGGTGCCGAGCTTGTTGAGGCGCATCACCTCCGGCATGGAGGGGAACACCACGGCGGCCTTGAGCCGGTCGCGGTGGGGCGCCACGGCCTCCACCACCTTCTGGGCCAGGTCCTCGATGAAGATCAGCGAGGCGATGAACACATCCGCCGCCGCCACATCGGCGCAGAAATCGGCGTAGTTCTGCGGATCGCGCAGTTCCTCGATCAGGTAACCGCTCAGCTCGATCGCCAGGGGCCCGTTCTGGTCGTTGAGGGAGGTGGCCGCCTGGGTGAGGGCATTCTGGTACTGGGGCTCCAGCACCACATACACGGCCTTCATCACCGCACCGGTGTGGGAGGCGGCAGGGCTGACCCGACGGCTGGCGGAACGGACCTGCGTGAACATGTGGGCGCGGGAGCTGGTGGCCTGAGCTTACGAACTCCGTCCTTGCACGTGAGCCGCCCCATAGGCTCTGCTGCAACGGTTTACGTACAGGGTGACGACCCGATGACGAGCAGCAGTGGCGCCAGACCGATCGCCGTGGTGGTGGCCGGCGCCCTCGGCCGCATGGGCGCCGAGGTGGTCCGGGCCGTGAGCGCCGCCCCCGACTGCCGGCTGGTGGGGGCGATCGACACCACCCCCGGCAAGGAGGGCGCCGACGTGGGCGTCGAACTCGGCCTGGGCGAGCTGGAGGTGGCCGTGACGGCCGACTTCGAGGGCTGCCTCTGCCAGGCCAGCCAGCTGGTGCGCAACGACGGCCCCGGCCAGGGGGCGGTGCTGGTGGATTTCACCCATCCCAAGGTGGTGTACGAGCACACCCGCGGCGCCATCGCCTACGGCGTGCACCCGGTGATCGGCACCACGGGCCTCAGCCCCGGGCAGCTGGCCGATCTGGCCGCCTTCGCGGACAAGGCCTCGATCGGCGGCGCCGTGATCCCCAACTTCTCGGTGGGCATGGTGCTGCTGCAGCAGGCCGCCGCCGCCGCCGCCCGCTTCTACGACTACGCCGAGCTCACCGAACTGCACCACAACCGCAAGGCCGACGCCCCCAGCGGCACCTGCATCAAGACCGCCGAGCTGATGGAGGAGCTGGGCAAGGCCTTCAACGCCCCCCAGGTGGAGGAGCACGAAACCCTGCCGGGCTGCCGGGGCGGCCAGCGGGACAGTGGCCTGCGGCTCCATTCGGTGCGCCTGCCGGGGCTGGTGGCCCACCAGGAGGTGATGTTCGGCGCCGCCGGCGAGACCTACACCCTGCGCCACGACACGATCGACCGGGCCGCCTACATGCCCGGGGTGCTGCTGAGCGTGCGCAAGGTGCGGCAGCTGCCGGGACTGGTGTATGGCTTGGAGAGGCTGCTCTGATGCTGATCCCGCTCAAGCCCGGCGAGCTCAACCGGCTCATTCCGGCGGTGGCCACCGGCCCCCAGTTCAACGCCTGCAGCGGCTCGCCGCGCAAGCTGCTGCAGCGGGTGTTCATCTCCGTGATCGGCGGGGTGATCAGCGTGCTGATCAGCCAGACCCTGCTCTTCTCCAGCCAGGCACAGCCGTTCTTCCTGGTGGGTGGTTTCGTGTTCTTCCTCTACGTGCTCTGGGGGCCGATCGTGGAGGCGGGCCGCCGCAACGCCACCCTGCGGCGCTACCCGGCGGCGGCGATCTTCGAGGGCCAGGTGGCCGATCTCTACACCCGCGAGGTGGTGGAGGACCGCCGCGAGCAGGCCGATCCCAGCGGCCGGCTGGAGCTGGTGGAGAACCGCCGCACCTGGCTGACGCTGGAGCTGGAGGACGAGGAGGGCTACCTGGGCAAGCTGCGCTTTCCCATGGACAAGAAGAACCAGCTGATCCGGCGCGGCATGGTGATCCGCACGGTGGTGCTCAGTGAGCGGCGCGACTTCTCCCGGATCGGGGCTCTGACCGATGCCTGGCTGCCCCAGCTGAAGCTGTGGGTGGGGGAGTACCCGTTCCTGCTGAAGCCGGCGTTCGAGGAGCTCTGCCTGCGCCGCTTGCGCTGAACCATTGGTGACAGTTGGACACACTGCGCAACAATGTGTTACATTGCATCCAGCAAGACAAGCAACCGCATGACCCAAGCCACTACCACCGCCATCCGCGGCGCCACCGTCACCACCGAAGACGGCGGCCGTCTCAACGCCTTCGCCAGTGAGCCCCGCATGGAGGTGGTGAGCGCCGAGCGGGGCTGGGGCTTCCACGAGCGCGCCGAGAAGCTCAACGGCCGCATGGCCATGCTCGGCTTCATCGCCCTGCTCGCCACCGAGCTCGCCATGGGCGGCGAAGCCTTCACCCGCGGTCTGCTCGGCATCGGCTGATCACGCCAGCCAGCAACACCCAATCCATTGAGCTCCAAAGCCGCAGACTGTCTGCGGCTTTTTTCATGCCCAGCTCCTCCATGGCCACTGCCGACCTCCGGGCCCTGGTGCACGGCGCCGGTCCCACGGGGGCGCTCACGGCCCTGGCCCTGGCGGAGGCGGGATGGACGGTGCACCTGAGCGATCCCCTCGACGCGGCCCAGCTCCGGGCCCGCAACCGTGCCTACGCCTTCAACCACTCCAGCCGGCGCCTGCTGGAGCGGCTGGGTCTCTGGGAGCTGGTGCGACCCAGCCTGATGCCGTTCCGGCGCCTGCAGCTCTGCGATCTGGGAACGGGGGCGGAGGTGCCGTTCACGACGGCGGACCTGGGGCGACGAGTGGCGAGCGGCGCCGATGGCAGCGCCGCTGCCGTGGGCTGGATCGGCCTGCATGGACCGCTGATGGAGCTGCTGCAGCGGCGGCTGGCCGCCGAGCCCCGGGTCAGCCAGGCCATGGGGGTGGGCTCCGAGGCGGAACCGTGGCCGGAGACGGCCCCCGATCTGGTGGTGGCGGCGGATGGCCCCCATTCCCCCCACCGCGAGGGCCTCGGCATCCGCGTGTGGCAGCACACCTACTCCCAGAGCTGTCTGACGGCCCAGGTGGCCCTGCGGGGCACCGACGCCGACCAGGCCTGGGAACTCTTCCGGCCGGAAGGCCCCTTCGCCGTGCTGCCCCTGGAGCCCGGCCGGGCCCAGCTGGTGTGGAGCGCCCCTAGCAGCCGCTGCCGCCGGCTGGAGAGCCTCGGTGCCGATGGCTTCCTCGACGCGCTGGCCGGGGCGCTCCCCGATCGCTTCCAGCCGGACGGGCTGCTGGATCAGCCGCGCAGCTTCCCGGTGGGGCTGCTGCTGGCCCGCCGCCTGCAGCGTGGCTGCACGGTGCTGGTGGGGGAGAGCGCCCACCGCTGCCACCCGGTGGGAGGCCAGGGGCTCAACCTCTGCTGGCGTGATGTGGCGGTGCTGCACCGCCTCGCCCGCAAGGCCTCGGCCGGTGCCCTCGCCCCGAGCCGTCTGCCCCGGGCCTATGCGCGGCGGCGCTGGCCCGATCTGCTGCTCACCCTGCTGGCCACGGATCTGCTGATGCGCGTGTTCTCCAACCGCTCCCGCCTGCTGCTGCCGCTGCGGCGGCTCGGCCTGGCGGCCCTGGCCAACCTGGCCCCGCTGCGCCGCCTCAGCCTCGGCGCCATGACCAACGGCCCCTGCCGGCCGTGGTGAGATGACGCCATGGTGAACAGCTCCAGCCCCCAGTCACCGCCGCCCCAGGCCCTGCTGCGCTACCTGCGCCATCAGCTCGGCCTGGGGGAGAGTGCCCTGGCGCTCGGCATCAAGCAGGCCCAGCAGGAGCAGGCACCCCTGCCGGTGGTGCTGTGGCGTTACGGGCTGATCAGCCTGGAGCAGCTGGAGCAGGTGCTGAGCTGGCAGGACGCCAATCTCTGAAGCCGTCAGTCGTAGATGATCAGCGACTCCACCGGCTGGGAGGCCGGCAGCCGCCGTCGCCCCTCCAGGGCGGCCAGCTCGGCCACGAACCCGAAGCCGCAGAGCGATCCGCCCGCCGCCTCCACCAGCTGGGCGCAGGCGGCGGCCGTGCCCCCCGTGGCCAGGAGATCGTCGATCACCAGCACCTTCGGCCCGCCCACCAGCGCATCGCTGTGGATCTCCAGCCGGTCGCTGCCGTATTCGAGGGCGTAATCCACTCCGGTCACGGCCCCGGGAAGCTTGCCAGGTTTGCGCACCGGCACGAAGCCCAGCCCCACCCTGGTGGCCACCGCCATGCCCACGATGAAGCCGCGGGACTCGATCCCCACGATCAGGTCGGGCTGGAGCCGCTCGCACACCTGCTCCAGCTGGCGCATGGCCTCCTGCCAGCCGCGGGGGTCGCGCATCAGCGGCGTGAGGTCGCGGAACAGGATCCCGGGCTTGGGGAAGTCCGGCACGTCGCGCACGTACTGCCGCAGATCGAGAGCCATCGGCGTGACGGTGGGGTGCGGGAGCTGGCATCATCGCAGCCATGAGCCAACCCGCCGCCGCGCCACCAGCGTCCCCCCGCAGCGTCGCCCCGGCCCGGCTTCCCCGCCGGGGACTGGAGCGGCTCGATCTGCTGCTCCTGGCGGTGGAGGCCCTCGACCTCAACGGCGGTGAGGCGATGGTGTGGATGAGTGAGCAGATGGGCTTCACCGGCCTCTTCCCGAACCGGGTGGAGCTGTGGAAACGCCGCTGCTACAACCCCCTGCGCCGCACCACGCGCCGGGGCGAGCTCGACCCGGCCGAGACCGATGCCCTGATCCGCATCCTCTGCGCTCTCGCCGATCGGCTCTATCCGCTGCTGCGGGCCCTTCTCTCCAGCACCGACCCGCCGCAGGTGGTGGCCCAGCGCTGGGAGCTGTTCCAGGGGCGGCTGGCCGCCCTGCTGCGGGAGCGCATGAATCCCCGCCGGGTGGGGGTGCAGCGCCTGCTCGATCCCGAGCTCGGCGCCGGCCAGCGGCGTCAGCTGGTGCAGACCCTGGCCCTCGGTGGTGGCGTGGGGGGCTTCGAGCGGCTGCGCGCCAGCCTGCTCGATCCGGCGGTGTGACACCCCGGCCGGCGCCGCCGGCGC
This sequence comes from Cyanobium sp. PCC 7001, assembly GCF_000155635.1. NCBI lineage: Bacteria > Bacillati > Cyanobacteriota > Cyanophyceae > Synechococcales > Prochlorococcaceae > Cyanobium > Cyanobium sp. PCC 7001. Next base: position 967,378 of record NZ_DS990556.1, on the reverse strand, counting down.
TTCGTTCTACCCGTCCCTTCCCTCCCGCCAGGCGTTGGCCATGGTGATCACCCCGACTCAGCCATGAAGCAGACGCTGCGCTACGAGCAACTGAGCTGCCGCCTTCAGGTCGATGGCCTGCCCGACGTCTCGGCGGGTCAGTCCGGCGATGCCCTCGGCATCATCACCGGCTGGAGTCTGCGCTGGATGGGCAGGCCGGAGCTGGAGGGGCGCAAGGAGCATCTGATCGCCCTGATGGAGGTGGTGCTCCCCTATGCCCGCCACCTGCTCAGTGGGGTGGAGCGCCGTTTCGGCCAGGAGGATTCCCCGGTGGAGATCGGCCCTCGCCCCGCCGGTGGCCACAGCCTGCTGCTGCGCAGCAGCCAACCCGGCACCCCGCCGCTCGAGGTGGTGCTGGACGACGCCGAGCTGGCCGATCTGGTGCGGGTGCTCGATCAGCTGCGGCTGGATGCGCGCCTGCAGCTGCCGCTCGACCTGCCCCAGCCCCGGCCGCTGCGGCCGCGGGAGATGCAGGAGCGGGTGCCGCGGCGCCAGAGGCTGGCGGCCCCGGTGGGCGGTGCCCTCGTGCTGGTGCTGGCGGCCGGCCTCGGCCTGCTGCTCCCGGAACCCCGCCCGCTGCCCGCCCCCTCACCTTCAAGCCCAGCGGCTGGTCAGGATCGGCCCTGAGCCCAAGCGGGCCCTGAGGTTGTGAGGTTGACGCCACCGCCTGGCTGGTCACACTGTGACCATGACGTCGATGACCTGGTCAGAGCTGCGCATCCGGGTGGCCCGGCTCGGGGCCGCTCTGGATGTGGTGGTGCGCAGTGACCCCGAGGTGTGCGGCCTCAGCGGCGACGACTTCCGCCTCTCCCTCCACCACGGCGGCCAGGGGGACTGCTCCGTCGGCAACCTGAGTCTGATCGACTGCCCCAATGAACTGGTGCTGATGGAGTTCGAGCGCTGGATGCGTGGCGCCGGTCACACCCTGCAGGCATGACATCCTCCCGCAGGCCCCTGCTGCAGCTGCCGGCCAACGCGTCGCAGAGCCGCAAGGTGTTCCGCCGCAAGCGCCCCCCCTCCCGCCTGCGGCAGTTCGCCACCGGGGTGCTGCTGGGCAGCCTCGGAACCGGGGTGCTGGTGGCCCTGATGCAGATCCCGGAGCGCTTCAACACCTTCCTGCTGCTCAGCGATGCCATCGCCAATCTCATCGGCGGCCTGCAGGAGTTTCTGCTTGGCCTGGTGCAGTTGCTTGCCGTGGTGCTGCTGGTGGCCGTGGCGCTGGCGGCGCTGGTGTTGATCGTGGCAGGGGTGGTGCGACTGGTGCGCGCCTGCCTGCCCCGCCCCCGCAGCTCGGCCAAGTCCTGAAGCCGTTCACCCTCCATCGCCGCGACCGCCATGGGCAAAAAGAAGAAGAAGGCCAGGCATCAGACCGACGATCAGGAGCCGCTTCAGCCCCACTTCGGGCCGTTCTCCGACCGCTACTACCCCTCGGGCCTGCTGGATGACCTGCGCAACGGTGAAGGCGTGCCGCTGCCTCCCCAGACGGCAGGGCTGGGCAAGCTCGATCGCAAGCTCTACGAGAAGGAGCTGACCCGGCTGCAGGTGGAGCTGGTGAAGATGCAGTACTGGATCAAGGCCACCGGCTTTCGCCTGATCGTGCTGTTCGAAGGGCGGGACGCCGCCGGCAAGGGGGGCACGATCAAGCGCATCACCGAACCGCTCAATCCGCGCGGCTGCCGGGTGGTGGCCCTGGGAACCCCCAGCGATCAGCAGAAGACCCAGTGGTACTTCCAGCGCTATGTGGAGCACTTCCCGAGCGCAGGGGAGATCGTGATCTTCGACCGCAGCTGGTACAACCGCGCCGGTGTGGAGCGGGTGATGGGGTTCTGCACCCCGGAGCAGGTGGAGGAGTTCCTCACCAGCTGTCCGGAGTTCGAGCGGATGCTGGTGCGCTCCGGCATCGTGCTGCTGAAGTACTGGTTCTCGGTGAGTGACGAGGAGCAGGAGGCCCGCTTCCAGGCCCGGATCGACGATCCCACCCGCCGCTGGAAGCTCAGTCCGATGGATCTGGAGGCCCGCGAGCGCTGGGCAGACTTCTCCATGGCGAAGGATGAGATGTTCTCCCACACCAACATTCCCGAGGCCCCATGGTTCACCGTGGAGGCCGACGACAAGCGGCGGGCCCGGCTGAACTGCATGGCCCACCTGCTCAGCAAGGTGCCCTATACCGACATGACACCACCGGCCATCGAGCTGCCGCCGCGGCCGAAACACAAGCCCGTGGAGCGGCCGCCCCGCTGGGAGCAGTTCTTCGTGCCCAATCGCTATCCCTAGGTGCGGCCGGCCTTCAGCCGTGTAACCGAGCGAACCACAGACCCGCCAGCTGCCAGCTGGACCAGAGGAAGGCCGCCAGGAACAGCCAGTTCAGCCAGGCCGGACGCTGTGGCTGCTCAGGTGCCATGGGAGAGGGAGTGCTCGTCGCCCCCCAGCCTGCCACCCACCCCTGCCGCAGGCGCCATGACGTTCCTTGTCTCTTGCTTGCAAGGTGTCAGGGTTTGCCTACGCTCACCAGCATGGGCAACCCGATCAGCCGCGAACTCTTCCTCGAGCGGGCCCTCTCCCGCTTCGGTGATCGTTATGACTACGGAGATATCGTCTACAAAAGCTACAAGACACCGATCAAGATTCGCTGCCGTATCCATCCGGTGAAGCAGATCAGCATCACCCCGGAGAAGCATCTTCAGACCACGGGAGGATGCAAATTCTGTCTGCGCGACATGCGGATCCAGATGCTGGAGCGCGAGCTGTTCCGCCAGAGTGCCGAGCACCCGCCCCTGCAGGCTGGCACCCAGGACGGACGGAACGGCTCCGGGGAGGAGAGCAGAGCCGTGCCCCAGCCACCGGCCCGCTCCAGCCGCCGCCAGGGCTGATTGCCCCCTGCCTGCTGTTGTGACGGCCCAGGCCAGAACTTCAGAGCCAGCCGAGTCAGTCAGCCAGACCAGCCAGCCCTCAGGGCTTCCGAGAGGCTCCAGCGCCTGGAGTGGAAACGGAGAGGGTGGGATTCGAACCCACGGACCCTTGCGGGTCGCCGGTTTTCAAGACCGGAGCCATCAACCACTCGACCACCTCTCCTCACGCGCCACCGCTCGGTTGAGCTCGATGGGGCTCCGCAGGAAGCTCCACGGGGATCCCCTAACGGTTCGGGCATTCTCTCATGCCTGGCCCGGGCCGCCGGCTGGAGCGGAGCAGGCTTCCGGATCCGGATACGAGGCCAGGGGGTGACTGGCTAGGGTGTGGGCTTGAGGTGCTGCGCCATGGCGAGGCAATACGGAGGTGGGCAGAACCTTTCCATTCAGCAAGTTTTCCTTCTGCTGGCCGTCCTCAACGGCTTTGTTCTTGGTTACTTGATCCTTTCAGCCTGGGAGGTGATTCGCACCCCGGGCTCCACAGAGGTCAACGCCTACACCACCTTCTACCTGGCCTTGCTGCTGGTCATCGGTGTGGCCATCTCCTATCAGATCATCTCCCGGCGCGTGGTCAATCCACTGCGCCGCCTCGTGCGGGCCACGTACGCCATCGCCTTTTCACCGGACAAGGCCACCGAGTTGCTGACGGTCGACGGAGGGGATGAAGTGGGCAAACTCGTTGAAGCCTTCAATACGCTTCTGCAGAGGCAGCGTCAAGCGATGGCGCAGCTCGATGACACCAATCGCGAGCTCAGGGCGGCGAACAAGCAGGTGGATGATTCCATTCGCTATGCCGCGCTGCTGCAGCGCTCGATCCTGCCGGATCGCCAGATTTCCGAGCGCTTCGGTGATGATCACTTCGTGATCTGGAAGCCCCGAGACATCGTCGGTGGCGATTATTACCTCTTCCACGAAGATGGTGACCACTGCCTGATTGGGATCGCTGATTGTGCTGGCCACGGTGTGCCCGGGGCGATGATGACCATGCTCGCCCGCGCTGGCCTCGATCGCTCCATCCAGCAGGTGGGGATCCGTTCGCCGGCCCGGGTGCTGCAGACCATGAACGCGGACATGGGGGATGTGCTCAGCGAGGCGCAACGGTCGCGGGTGATCGCCACCTCCATGGACGCCGGCATGGTGTACCTCGACTTCGAGGCCCGGCTCCTGCGCTTTTCCGGAGCCCGCATCTCCCTCTACTGGAGTGATGCTCAGTCCATGCAGGTCGTGAACGGGGATTCCTGCTCCCTGTGGTCCCGGCGGATCGGCTCGTTCCACGACCATGCCATTCCGATGGTGGAGGGTGGCACCTACTACCTCACCACCGATGGACTTCTGGATCAGGCGGGCGGTCACCGCGGCTTTGGTCTTGGCCGGGAAGGTTTTCAACGGTTGATCCAGCAGACCAGTGCCGAACCCTTGCCGAAGCAGGCAGAGGCGATTCACAGGGCAATCCTCCACCACATGGGCGATCACCCCCAGCGGGATGACATCACCATGCTGGCCTTCCGGTTGGTGTGATCGGGCCCACACCGCCCACTGGCGCCCGTGCCTGAGCTCGTTACCATTTGCAAAACTTGGCTCCTGTGGTCGCCCAGGTGATGCTCAATCTTTCCGCGACCGCTTCGGGTACCGAGCTCCAGACCGGTCTGGCGTCGTTGAGGGATTTTTTTCTCGCAGAGCGGATTCTGATCAGTTTCAATGCGCCCGTTACCCGCACTCTCATCTCAGAAATCGGTGTGGCCCTGCGTCAGCACATTGAATCCACGTCTGATCGAAGCCCGGCAGCAATCGACGTGTTCAGTGTTTATATTGAGATGAGTCAGAATATTGTCAACTATGTGAAAGCCAACGGCTTTCAGGACGCCGAGTCACTCGCCACCGTGGTGATTGCGGAAACCGCCGATGGAAGGTACCAGGTGTCAGCTGGAAACATTGTGGAATCCGCCCACGGAGTAGCCTTGGAAGAGCGCGTCAACTATCTGGCAGGCTTGGACAAACAGCAACTCAAGCAGCTCTACAAGCAGCAACTCAGGCAGCCTCGCGTGCAGGTGCCAGGCCGTGGGGCCGGGCTGGGGCTGATCGAGATCGCGAGGAAGTCCACGGCTCCGCTGCAGTGCGGTCTGGGTGCCTGGCTTGGGGGCAACGCGTTCTTTGCCATCCGTGCCACGATCTGATCCGACATGATGAAGCCCCCTGAACGACTCTCCGATTCCCCATCCGTGAGCCCCAGCAGCACGACAACATCGGATCTCAACCTCGCTCCCACCTCCAGTTCGCCCTATGTGCGCGGCGACTGGCAGATGGGGCGTCTGTCCATGGCGGGCGAATCCTATCCCGAAAATGCCCATGAACTGTTTGACCAGGTGATCTCCTGGGTGTGCGCCTACCTGAATGAAACCAGCAAGCCCCTGGATGTGGAATTGCAGCTGGCTTACCTCAACACCAGCAGCGTACGGGGCATGATTGAAATCTTCGATGCCATTCAGGAGGCCTCCGACGGGGGGCGGGAACTCACCGTGACCTGGCTCTGGGACGAAGGCAACCATCGCTCGCTGGAAATGGGCGAAGAGTTCAAGGAGGACTACACCTTCCCTTTCGACATCCGGATGGTCTGAGACCATGACGCGCGCCCAGCCGAGATCAGAGTCGGATCAGCAATTCGAAGAACGGATCACGGCACTGCTGGACAATCCTTCCTACGCAGACCACCCTCTGCGTCTGGCTTTGGCCGAGTTGTTGGAGCGCAGCAAGGCCCAGCAGCAGCGGCTGGAGCGGATCATCAAGATTTCCGATCGTTACCAATCTCTCTTTCACGAGCACGTTTTCGATCTTTCCAGGCGGTATGACCGCCAGGTGCGTTCGCTCACGCGCAACGTACGCCAGGTGGATCAACATCTTGAGGCAATGGAGCAGCGCAACGACGCGCTTCAGCTTTCCGCCACCCATGACATTCTCACCGGCGTGCCCAATCGCCGTCTGATCTCAGAGCGCTGCCGAGCCGAGGATGCCCGCACCACCCGCTACGGCTCCACCTACTCGCTGGCCTTGATCGATGTGGATAATTTCAAGCGGATCAACGACAGCTACGGCCACACAACCGGCGATCAGGTTCTTGTCGAGCTCGCGGCCGTCCTGAAATCCTGTGTGCGGGAGTTTGATTTGTGTGCCCGCTGGGGAGGGGAGGAGTTTCTGGCCCTGTTCGTGGATACCGGCCTTGAAACGGCAGAGATCATTGCCCAGCGAATCCTGGACATGGTGAGACATCTTCGGGTCAAGGCCGGAAGCGAAGAGCTGAGCCTCACGGTGAGCATCGGCGTGGCCCAGCACGCTCCCAGCGAGCTTTACACCAACACCTTCGCGCGAGCCGATCAGGCGCTCTACGAAGCCAAGCATTCCGGGCGAGACTGCTACAAAACATCGGCCCCTCCGCCCGTCGCTTCTGCCTGAACCCCTCCCGCCCACGACACCGGAGCCTGAGCGGCCCAGCAGAGGTTCAGGGCTTGGCCAGCGGCAGCAGGCACTTGTCGGAGTCGCATCCGGCCGGCCCGGCTTCCTGCAGTTCCCCACCGTCGTAGCGCTGGAGGGCCTCGAAGAAGTCCGCCGTGCGCCGGCGCCCTTCCACTTCGCTGTTCAGCCGCTGGTAGGTGGCCAGGTCGATCGGTTCGAAGGGCAGGCGGGGGAAGGTGGCATTGGCATCGAAGCGGGCCAGCAGGGCGGCGGAGATGTAGCCGTGCCCTTGGTCGATGGCGTGGTGAATTGCCTCAGCCAGTGGTTCGATCTCATGCTCCCGGAACTCCACCGTGGCGGAGGTGTTGTGGGCCGTGTAGTGCTGCTGCACTTGCATGTAGAAGTCGAACTGGGCCAGGGCCGAGAAGTTGTTGATCTCCACCGCATCGGCACCGGGAATGTTGGCCCAGCTCACTTCGGTGGGGATCTCCACCAGCCACTCGGTGCAGCGGGGATCGAACGGGTCATCCAGCAGCCGGCCCTGCTCGTCCTTGTCGGACTGGGATGGCACGATCGCGTAGCCGTAGTCCAGGCAGGCCAGAGCCACCGGATCGTTCTTGCGGAAGGTGATGCGGCGGATGAAGCGCTGCGCCTTGGGGGGATGCCAGCCGGGGGAGGCGCCGGTGAGCAGGCTCTTGGTGCCGGCGGGCTGCACGGTGGTGCAGCGGTTGGGCCGGCGGATGCCGTGGCGGTCGCAGTATTCCCACACCGCCTCGTGCACGATCGCCTTCCAGCGGCTGAGGTAATCGGCTTCGCGGGCGCGGAACGCCCGGCCTTCGTCGCTGTCGGGCCGGCCGGCCTCCCACCAGCGCAGCCAGGGTGTGCCGAAGGCATGCACGAAGAAGTCGAACAGGCCGGTGAAGCTCACCCCCACGATCGGATCCCAGGCCCGGCTCTGGCGGTAGCGCTCCACCTCGAAGCGGTGGTTGAGGAGGCAGGCCACGGCGATGCCCCCGGCCCGGAACGCATCCTCCTGGGCCTGGAAATCGGTGGGATGGATCTGGTTGAGATGGATCTCGGCCAGGTTGCAGTGGAAATCGGCGCCGAGGATCTCGCCGCAGGGATTGAGGCCATAGCGGCCCAGGCGGTGCTCCAGCTCATCGGCCTCGAGGCCCGGATGGTGCAGCTGCAGCCACGCCGCGGCCTGCTCGCGGCCCTGATCGCAGTAGATGCCGATGAACTCCTGCCGCAGCTCCGGCGTGGGCAGCAGATCGGCGTTGGAGCGGGCGATCGCCTCGGGGGCGAACTGGATGGCGCCCTCACCGCTCTGGAACTGCTTGGTCACCGCCTCCAGCACCACCTCGCGGCTGGGCCGGGTGTGGAACACCCGGGTGTGGTTGGCCATGCGCAGGGCATCGCGCTCCGGGTCGATGCGCCAGTTGCCGTCGCTGTCCTGCTGCCAGAGGTTGTCCTTGGCGGTGGCGGCGGCACTGTCGTCGGAGGCGAACTGGCGCATGCCGGCGCTGCGGCGGATGTTGCCCGCCACGATCGTGACGGCCGCTTCGTCGATCAGCAGGCAGCACTCCACCGACGTGAGCTGCCGCCCCAGGGCTTTGGCGAGGATCTGGGCCACGCGGCCGTAGAGATCCCTGAGCTTCACCGGGTTGGCCATGCCTCCGAAACCCTTGAGGGTTTCGCCCACGGGACGCACATCCGAGAGATCCACGCTCACCTGGATCTCGCCGGGCTGCTCCGGGCTGCCGAAGCGCTGGTCGCTGCACAGCTCCAGCAGCAGCTGGTAGCTGTCGACCCAGCCCCGGCGGGTGTCCCCCACCTTGATGTGCACGTGGTTGCCGTCCACAGTGTGGCTGGTGTGCTCCTGCCGGGCCTCCGGTGGTGTGGAGCCGATGTCGGTGACGCCGGTGATCACCAGACGGTTGAGCACCACCGGCAGGCGGGCGATCAGATGGGGCTCGATGATGGCGCCGGTGCCGCAGCCCATCATCGCCAGGTCCATCATCAGACCGAAGGCCTCCCAGTCCACCAGGTTGGTGGACGTGCAGTTGTAGGCCCCGGAGAAGTTCTCAGGCTGTTCGATCCAGGGGGTGCCTCCGATCCAGAGCCAACGGCCCGAGGGCAGGGCCTTCTGCTCCTGCTGCATCCGGCGCAGCAGCTGCACCTCGGCCTCGTTCAGGTGGCCTAGCTTGCGCAGGCCCTCGAGGTTGCGCTCCGCCACTTCGTGCCAGCTCTCCCGGCCGCTCGAGGTCTTGCGGGAATAGGTGCGGTAGAAGACGGGATTGGCGGCTGGCGCCGTGGCGGGAAACCCTCCACTGAGCTCGGTGGAAGTGAGCTCGGTGGAAGCCGAGGCCGCGCGCGCAGAGGCCGCACCCTCCGGGGCCATGCCGCTCTCGTGGACAGATGGAGCCTGATCGCTGGCACCGGCACGCGTGGGGGTCAGGGTCACGGAAGGTCGCTGGCCGTCGGGTGAGCGCCACCATAACGCCACCGATGGGGGCAGCAAGGGCTGCGCGGCACCATCCGCAGTGCCTCGTCCTCGGTGGGGCCCTGGCCGTCCTTCCGGGCCATGGCTGCCCCCGTCACCGGCTGGCAGGCTGGGGCCATGGCCAGCTCCACTTCCGGCAGCGGTGGCACCACTGCCACCAGCCCCAGCCCCACCACCAGCCCCGCCCCCAGCTCCACCGCCAGCCCCAGCGCCAGTGGCGATGCCCGCAGCGAGGCCGGCGGGTCGGCCTCCGGCGCCTCTGCCGAGCTGGCGGCGCTGGCCGAGGCGGTGGCCCGTCGGCGCAACTTCGCGATCATTTCCCATCCCGACGCGGGCAAGACCACGCTCACCGAGAAGCTGCTGCTCTACGGCGGTGCCATCCAGCAGGCGGGCGCGGTGAAGGCCAAGGGGGAACAGCGCAAGGTGACCTCCGACTGGATGGAGCTGGAGAAGCAGCGGGGCATCTCGATCACCTCCACCGTGCTGCAGTTCGACTACGCCGGCAGCACCATCAACCTGCTCGACACCCCCGGCCACCAGGACTTCTCCGAAGACACCTACCGCACCCTCGCCGCCGCCGACAACGCGGTGATGCTGGAGGACGCGGCCAAGGGCCTCGAACCCCAGACCCGCAAGCTGTTCGAGGTGTGCCGCCTGCGGCGCATCCCGATCTTCACCTTCATCAACAAGATGGACCGGCCGGGGCGGGACCCCCTAGAGCTGCTCGATGAGATCGAGCAGGAGCTGGGCCTGGCCTGCTGGCCCGTGAACTGGCCGATCGGCAGCGGCGACCGGTTCCGCGGCGTGATCGACCGGCGCAGCCACGCCGTGATCCTGTTCCAGCGGGCCGAGCGGGGCCGGGCGTCGGAGGAGAAGGTGCTGAGCGTGGAGGAGGCCCGCAGCTCCGGTGCCGTGGAGCCTGAGCTGCTGGAGGCGGCCCTGGAGGAACTGGAGCTGCTGGAGGGGGCCGGCGCCGAGCTCGATCTGGAGCGGGTGCATGCGGGCGAGCTGAGCCCGGTGTTCTTCGGCTCGGCGATGACCAATTTCGGTGTGCGCCCCTTCCTGGATGCCTTCCTGGAGCTGGCCCAGAAGCCCACGCCCCGGGCCAGCAGCGCTGGAGCGATCAATCCGATCGGGCCTGGTTTCAGCGGCTTCGTGTTCAAGCTGCAGGCCAACATGGACCCCCGTCACCGCGACCGGGTGGCCTTCGTGCGGGTGTGCTCCGGCAGGTTCGAGAAGGACATGACGGTGCAGCATGCGCGCACCGGCAAGGCGATCCGCCTGTCGCGGCCCCAGAAGCTGTTCGGTCAGGACCGGGAGGTGGTGGAGGATGCCTACCCCGGTGATGTGATCGGCCTCAACAACCCGGGCATGTTCGCCATCGGTGACACCCTCTACCTGGGTCCGAAGGTGGAATACGAGGGCATTCCCTGCTTTTCACCCGAGATCTTCGCCTGGCTGCGCAATCCCAACCCCTCGGCCTTCAAGAGCTTCCGTAAGGGGGTCAATGAACTGCGCGAAGAGGGAGCGGTGCAGATCCTCTACGACACCGACCAGAGCAAGCGCGATCCGATCCTCGCCGCGGTGGGCCAGCTGCAGCTGGAGGTGGTGCAGTACCGCCTCGAGAACGAATACGGGGTGAAGACCCGGCTGGAGCCGATGGGTTTCACGGTGGCCCGCTGGGTGAGTGGCGGCTGGCCGGCCCTGGAGTCGGTGGGGCGGATCTTCAACTGCAAGCCCGTGCGCGATGCCTGGGACCGTCCGGTGCTGCTGTTCAAGAACGACTGGAACCTGAACCAGCTTCAGGAGGACCATCCCGAGCTTGAGCTCAGCACCGTGGCCCCGGTGGTGAGCGGGGTGGAGCCCATCACCCTCTGAGGCTGGGGGTGAGGTCGGGATCGGGCTCCCACTCGATCTTCACCACGTCCACCGGGCCGCGGCCGGTCTGGTTGAGCTGCTGGGCGGCCCGCAGGGCGGCCTCATGGGTGTGAAAGAGGTAGGCCTCACTGGCCACGGCCACGTCGTGCACCCGCTGCTCGCTGCCTTCGATGGCCAGATAACTGCCGTTGTCGAGCCGCTGGATCGCATAGCGCTCAGGGTGGGTGCACTCCATCGGATGGGATGGGTCGATGTCCGGTGCCCAGAAGTGCATCACCGCGTGTCATCCGCTTGGTGTCTTCGGGTCCACCCTAGTCAGGCCGGGATGGGACAACCGCATGGGCGAAGGTTTGTCCACCAAGTTCATGGCTCTTCACACGAACATAAATATTCAATGAATCTGCGCAGCACGGGCCTTGACTCCCCGTAGCGTCGCCTCGCGCACCGCATCGCCTCTTGGCACCCCGTCCGGGTGCCGGATCAGGCGGCGGGTTGCTGCCTTTCCCTTCCCGACAACTGCCCTTCGCCCCCCTCCGCCCATGGCTCTGGTCAAGGCCCCCGTTCTGGGGATTGAACGCTTCGCAGGCGCCCGCAACAAGGAAAACTGGGCCCACGCCAGTGAGGATGACCGCGCCACCATCATCCGCGCCGTTTACCAGCAGGTGCTGGGCAACCAGTACATCATGAAGAGCGAGCGGCTCGAGGGGCTGGAATCCCTGTTCCGCAATGGCGATCTGAGCGTGCGTGAGTTCGTGCGGCTGGTGGCCAAGAGCGGCCTCTACAAGGAGAAGTTCTTCGAGAACTGCAACCCCTACCGCTTCATCGAGCTGAACTTCAAGCATCTGCTGGGGCGGGCGCCCAACAACAGTCAGGAGATGCTGGATCACTTCACCATCCTGCAGGACCAGGGCTACGACGCCGAGATCGACTCCTATGTCGACAGCGATGAATACCAGCACCGTTTCGGTCAGGATGTGGTGCCCTACATCCATGGCTGGGACTATTCCCCGGGCCAGCAGGGCCGCCAGTTCTCCTGGGTGTTCCAGCTGGCCCGGGGTGCGGCGGCCTCGGTGAAGGGCGACTCCGCCGGTGTGCAGTCCCGCCTCAACCGGGTGGTGCATCGCAACCGCCCCGTGGCGGTGAATCCGCCCAGCTCCGGTCCGGCCTACTTCCGCTCTTCGGTGGGCTCCGGTGCGTATGCCAGCGATGGCGGTGAAGCCCCCGCTGCCGTGTTCAACACCGAGCGCACCGACCGCATCAACGGCCTGCCGGTGATGGCCGGCGCCAGGGGTTCCGACAGCAGCAGCGGCCGCCTGGTGACCCTGCTGGTGACCGGCGTGGCCAACAACGCCTACTCCCGCACCGCCGAAACCGTGATCCGCGTGCCCTTCACCCGCATGAACGAGGCCCTGCAGCGGGTGAACCGCCTGGGTGGCCGGGTGGTGGAGGTGAGCGTGCGTTGAGCCCTGGCTGAGCGCTTGGCTGAGCCCGGATTGATCAGCGCTCCCCCGCTCGGGGCGTGAGGGTGCTCGGTTCCCGCGGCAGGATCAGCTCCAGCAACGCACCGCCATCGGGATGGTTGCTGGCCTGAACCCTGCCGCCATGGCTCACGGCGATCTGCTGCACGATCGCCAGGCCCAGACCGCTGCCGCTGCCCCCGCCACCACCGCGGCTGCCGGCGTCCTCGTGCCGGGCGCGGGCGCTGTCGCCGCGGTAGAAGCGCTCGAACATGTGGGTGAGGTCGTCCTCGCTGAGGCCCGGCCCGGCATCACGCACGCTGAGTTGGCACCAGCCACCGCGGCCGGCCAGGGCCACCTCCACCGCCTCCCCGTCGGGACTGAACCGCAGGGCGTTGTCCAGCAGGTTCAGCACCGCCCGGTGCAGCCGCGCCCCGTCGCCCCGGATCGCGTATCCGGCGCCCGAGCCCTCTTCCCCGGCCAGCAGCGTGAGCGCGATGCCCCGCTGGTCGGCCAGGGGTCTCAGACCCAGCCACACCTGCTCCACCAGCTGCACGAGATCCACCCCGTCCACCCGCAGACCCTGGCCGGGCAGGGTGTTCTCCAGCCGCGACAGTTCCAGCAGGTTCACCACAAGGTCCTGGAGCCGCCGCAGTTCCCGCTGCAGCCGCTCCACCAGCCGCGCATTGCGGTCGTTCACCTGGGCGGCCAGGCTGTCGCCCACCAGCAGCAGGGCCGTGAGTGGGGTCTTGAGCTCGTGGGCCACGTCGCTCACCCACCGCTCCTGTTGCTCCAGCTGGGCCTCCAGCGAGCGGCGGCTCTGCAGTTGCACCGCGAGCCAGCCATCGAGACCCGGCACCACCGCCAGATCGAAGTCCTCACCGCCGTAGCGCCATTCCAGCCGTTGCCGCCGCCCCTGGCGCTGCGCCAGGGCGATGGAGCCCAGCAGACCGGGATCGTCGCAGATGGCAGTGATGGGGTTGCCGGCCACCCGCTGGCTTCCTTCCTGCCGGCCCCGCTCGCGGCAGAGGATCCGCTCGGCCAGGGGGCTGATGTGCTGGATCCGCTCCTCCGGATCGAGCAGCACCCAGCCCATGGGGGACGCATCCATCCAGCGCAGCAGCTGGCGCGCGCTGGGGCCGCCGCCGCCATTGCCGGCACGCCTCCACCAGCGGCCCAGCCCCAGGGAGCCCGCCATGGAGCCCGGTGGGCGATGGCCGCCGGCGGACTCAGCCAAAGCGGTAGCCGAAGCCACGCACGGTGACCAGATGGCAGGGCGCAGAGGGTTCCTCCTCGATCTTCTCCCGCAGCCAGCGGATGTGGACATCCACGGTCTTGCTGTCGCCGAAGTAGTCCACGCCCCACACGTGCTCGAGCAGCTTGTCGCGGCTCCAGACTCGGCGGGGATGCTGCATGAACAGCTCCAGCAGGCGGTACTCCTTCGGGGAGAGGTTCACCGGCAACCCATCGCGGGTGACCCGGCATTCCTCCTGATAGAGCTTGATGTTGGCGTGCTCCAGCACCTTCTCGGCCGCTCCCTGGCTGGCGCTGCGCCGTAGCAGGGCCCGGCAGCGGGCCACGAGCTCGCGCATTCCGAAGGGCTTCACCAGGTAGTCGTCGGCGCCCACCTCAAGGCCCAGCACCCGGTCGGTCTCGCTGTCCCGGGCGCTCACCACCAGGATCGGGGTGAAATTGCTGGCGGCGCGCAGGGCCCGGCAGACGTCGAGTCCGCCCAGCCCCGGCAGCATCAGGTCGAGCACCACCAGGGCGAAACCCTCGCCGGGATCGTCCCTGCCGGGCTGGGGCCTGGCACTGCGCTGCAGGGCATTGAGGGCGTCGCGGCCATTGGCGCAGGCCGTGACACTGAAGCCCTCCAGCTCCAGGGCTTCCTGCAGGGTTTCGCGGATGGTCTCGTCGTCTTCGACGACCAGGAGGCGCGCGCGCATGGTGCCATTCTCACCCGGGGCCTGGGCTCCCCAGAAGCCGGGCGGACGGACGGCCTGACGCAGGCCTGGTGGGCGCATCAACCCAGGGGCTGGTGCGCCAGAACCAGATGACGCTCCGCATCCAGGGTGAGCCAGCCGCTGCTGCGCAGCTGTCCCAGTACCCGGGTGATGGTGACGCGGGTGGTGCTCAGGGCGCTGGCCAGGTCGTGGTGGGTGAGCCGCAGGGGCAGCCGCAGCCCCAGCTCACAGGGCTGGCCGTACTCCTCGGCCAGCAGTTCGAGGAAGCCCCGCAGCCGGTCTTCGATGCGGCGCAACCCCAGCAGGGCCAGCATCGCCTCACTCTGGCGGTAGCGGGCGGCCAGGCCCTGCAGCAGGCCGAAGGCCAGATGGGGAGCGGTCAGGATCTCATCGCAGCCGAGGCAGAGCAGATCGGTGTCCACCATGGTGGTGGCTTCGTAGCTGGGCTGGCTGCTGAGGGGATCCCCGAAGGGCTCGTTCGCTCCGGCCAGCCCCAGCATCAGCGCATCCCCCTGGAAGGAGATGGTGCTGAGCTTCACCATGCCGCGCACCACCACCCACACGTTGCGACGCAGCAGGGGCACGGTGCTGCCCGCCGGCAGGTGCACCAGCTGCCGCCGGGCGTAGCTGTCCTCGAGCCACTGCCTGAATCCCTCGCGCTGATCCGCGGCCTGGGAGGGTGTGAACACCATGGGCGGAGCAGCCGGAGGGCGCCATGACGCTATGGACAACGGCGGGGCCGGAGATCAAGGTGCGGTAGTGCGTTGTTTAAGAGTTGGTTAGCCCCGGCTGGCCAGCGTCGCGGCGACGATCATTCCGGCCGGATCCGCAGCCCATGCCCCCGCACTCCCACTCCACCTCCGAATCCCACAGCCACTCCCACAGCCACGCGCACGCTCATGCGCACGCTCAAGCGCATGTTCAGACCGACAACGCCCCCTTCCGCTGGAGTGTGCTGCTGAACACCGGCCTGGTGGTGGTGCAGCTGGTGGTGGGCTTCGGCTTCGGCTCCCTGGCCCTGATCGGCGATGCCCTGCACAACCTCGGGGATGTGCTGGGGCTGGCCCTGGGCTGGGCGGCCGAACGGCTGGCCCTGCGGCCGGCCACCCGGCGTTTCACCTACGGCTACCGGCGCAGCACCCAGTTCGCGTCCCTTGCCAATGCCGCCCTGGTGCTGGCAGCGGGCGGGGTGGTGGTGGTGGAAGGGGTGCAGCGGCTGGGACGCACCGCCGAGATCCATGCGGCACCGGTGGCCTGGGCGGCCCTGGCGGGGCTTGTGATCAACCTGGCCTCAGCCCGCCTGTTCGGCCACGGCCATCAGCACGACCTCAACCGCCGGGCCGCGGTGCTGCACCTGATCACCGATGCGGCGGTGTCGGCGGCGGTGCTGATCAGCGCGCTGCTGATCCAGCTCACCGGCTGGGACCGGCTGGACGCCCTGGCTGCCATCGGCGTGGGTCTGGCGGTGCTCTGGAGTGGCTGGGGCCTGCTGCTGGAGTCCGGCGCGCTGCTGCTGGATGCGGTGCCCCGCGGCGTGGATCTGGGGGCGATCGAGGCGGCGCTGCTGTCGCTGGAGGGGGTGGAGCGGGTGCACCACGTGCACGTGTGGAGCATGAGCACCTCGGCGGTGGCTCTCACCGCCCACCTGCAGCGGGATCCGGCGCGACGGCCCGACCGGGAGCTGCTGCGGGAGGCCCGGCAGCGGCTGGAGGACCTGGGGGTGGGACACACCACCCTGGAACTGGAAGCGCCTGAGCAAGGCCGTGACCCATGGGCCAGCGGGCGGAACGGCTGAACCAGCCCGGGCCTGGCCCCTATCCGGCGCAGGGTGGAGCCGGGCGCTGGCTGTGGGCCTGGAGTTGTTCCAGCCAGTGCTGCAGAGAGCCGATGGCCTCGGGCCGCAGCCGGTAGTAGATCCAGCGCCCCTCTTCCCGCGCCGCCAGCAGCCCCGCCTCCCGCATCACCTTGAGGTGGAACGACAGCTTCGACTGGGCCAGATCCAGATCGGCCCCCAGGTCACACACGCAGCGCTCACCGGCCCCCAGGGCCTCGATCACCTGGAGCCGCAGGGGATCGGCCAGGGCCTTGAGCAGGGCCCTGGCCCCTTCGGCCGACAGGGCGGGCACGGCGGTGGCGGTGGGCTCCAGCACGGGCATGGCATCACAACCGGTTCCGGCAACTCTGATGGATCGGGGCTGCGGCTGGCGGCTGCATACCGTGCCAGCGTGTAACGCTATTGAGAATCGCTTGCAATCAGGCCATGGGCCGCGTACGGTTCGGCCGGTCCTTCCACAGCGCTGCGCCTTCAGCGTGCTGCGCCTCCACACTGCTGCCCCGTTCCGTGTTGGTTGATTGCCGTCAGATCAGGTGCCCTCAGGCCGTTTGCCGCCGCCATGGGATCTGAGCGCCCGTGCGTCTCGCTTTGCTCCGAGAGCCTGCTCGGCAGCCTCTGCCGGGAGGCTGATCGGCTGTGGCAGCGCTGCCGCAGCCTGGCGGGAGCTCTGGAGCGCTGCATGGATCCTCACCTGCGCGCCAGGCTGAGCGCTGAACTGGCGGATCTCCAGCGACGCCGCGGCGAACTGGAGCGGCTGGCCAGGGCCTGGCATCGCCGCGGCGGGCTGGATCCCCTGCTGCTGGCCTTTCTGGCGGAGATCAGCAGCCGCTCGATCGGCCGGGGGGTGGGGGAGGCGCTGTAGCCCCCCTCCCGCCGGCTGGGGCCTCAGGCCAGGTGGGCGGGCTCGTGCTGGTCGTCGCTGAGCTCGCCGTCGATGATCAGCAGGGCGGCGGGCTGGTTCTGGGCGAAGCGCACCCGACCGAGCAGGTGGCCTGCCTCATGCTCCGCGGCAATCTGGCTGTCGACCATCGGATCCAGAAACACGGTGGTGCGCACATCACCGGCCCGTTCAGCCATGGCGTAGAGCTGCTGCAGGGAGGTGGTGACATCGGCCTCCATGAGGAACATGGTGGCGACGATCTCCTCCGGCGACGCCCAGGTCTGCCGTGGCGCCGGCACGTCCTGCAGGATCACGGTCTGACCGCGGGCGATCAGATAGTCGGCCACCTTGGCCGCATGGGTCTGCTCCGCGCTGGCCTCGCTCTTGAGGTAGTGGGCGAACCCGCGCAGCTCCCGCTCGGCGCACCACAGGGCCATGGCGAAGTAGGCGGCACTGGCCCGGCGTTCCAGGCCGAGATGGTCCTGGAGAGCCTCCAGCAGGGAGGACTCCATCGGCTGGGCCATCGCCCTGCCGGCGGGGCCGGTGGCCACGGTGGGTGTGCTGATGCTGGTGGAGAGGGTCATCGGTGCTGGTGTGGAGGGGGCTGGTGAGGACGAGGGCTGATCAGGACGGGGCCTGATTAGGACGGGGGCGTACGTGCTGCCGAAGCCTGAGCAGGGCAGCCTTGGTGCGGAATCCGGGAAAGGCTCTTGGAGGACGGCGCTACGGCCAGCAGGGTGGCGAACTCTGCGGCGTTCGCTGGAGTGTGTGCCAGGGAGCGATGGGGTGCAGAGCCTTGTAAGGGGTGTCGAACACAGCCGAACACAGCTTAGGGATACAGGATCTGCGACTCGAGTCGGCCGGGGAATCTCACCTTGGTCGTGATCTTTCAGTGGTGGTTGTCAGTCATCGATTCGGGTGCGGCGCCTTGATCGCTCCTGGTTTGCTGTATCCAGACAATCCCCGGGAGGTTTCACTGGAGCCTCGCGGAGAGGCCGGCCAGATCATGATCGGCAGGGATGACGAACAAGGATCCATGAATCCTGCTGGCCAACCGGTCTGACCCTGAGGCCAGCTGGAGGCTGGTACCCAGCGGCAAAGGGTTGGTGTTCAGCATGTCTGTCCAGTGCTGTTCAGCAATCGTGCTTGTCACCTGTGCTCGGCACCTGTGCTTGGCAGGGATGCTGGCCTTGATCATCCGAATGGCCTTGATCACCCGAATAGAATGGAATTCTGATCATAGGATCTGCAGGGATGGGGGTGATGCCGTCAGGTTGTTTGGTGTTAAACCCTGCCTGATCCAGGGAGTGAAGGTTGGCGTGTGAGTCGCCGTGCTGAAGATAGCTGCAAATGCTTCTCAACTTCGGAAATTGAGTGGAAAACGTGCTTCAGTTCAATGGCTCCAGCCGGCTCTGGCGTCCCTGGCAGGAGGCGTAAGCTGCGGAGTTTCGGGCCATCGTGTGATCACTTCCGGTTCGGATCATGCTCCTGAGCAGGGATCGCAGGACATGCCGTCAGTCAATGACCCGATGAAGGCTCCAACGAGCGCTCCGGTGCGTGCTCGGGGTTGGCTCGGTTCCCTTGGCTCCGCCGGGCTGATCCTGCTGCTGATCTCCGCCGTGGTGCTGCTGCTGTTCTGGGGCAGCAACATCCTCTACCCGCTGGACAAGACCGAATCACTCCAGCTGGACATCGCCCGCACCATGCATTCCGAGCACAGCCTGGCGGTGCCCCGCGTCAGCGGTGGGCCCTACTTCGACAAGCCACCGCTGCCCTACTGGGTGGCCTGGCCGGTGTTCCAGTTCTTTCCGGCTGATCCCTGGCTGGCGCGCCTGGGGGCTGGAGTGGCCAGCACCCTCGGGGTGGTGGCCACCGTGCTGCTGGTGCACCAGCAGGGCCGTTCCGAGGCGGATCCGCCTCGGCGATCCCTGCTCCGGGCCCTGCTGGCGGGCCTGATCCTGGCTTGCCTGCCCGGCTATGCCGCCTTCGCCCATGTGGCGGTGCACGACAGCTACATCACCACCTGCATCACGGTGGCGGCGGTCGGTCTGTACGCCCTCCTGTTCGGCCGGCCCCTCGGAGCCCCGGGGCCCCGCGGTCTGGCCGTGATCGTGGGCGTGGCCATGGGGGTGGGCTTCCTTGCCAAGGGCCTGCTGGCCTGGGCCCTGCCACTGGCCGTGGTGCTCGGCTTTGCGGCGCTCACCCGCCAGGCGGCGCCACTGCTGCGGCGCTGGCCCCAGCTGCTGCTCAGCGCCGCCCTGGCCGTGTCGGTGCCTCTGCCCTGGCTGCTGGCCGCGTTCCACCAGGCCGGACCTGCCTTTCTCGCCGGCTTCCTCGGCCACAGCAACCTGGCCCGGGTCACCAGCACCGTGGACAGCCACGCGGGGCCCTGGTTCTATTACCTGCCGGTGGTCCTTCTGCTCAGCTTTCCCTGGGGCCTGGTGGCCCTTCCCAACCGGGCACGCTGGCGGCAGCTGCTGGGCCAGGCGCGGCAGCGGGATGCCGGCAACCGCCCCGTCGATCTGCAGCTGTTTGCTTTGGTGTGGCTGGTGCTCACCGTGCTGCTGCTGAGTGTGGCCAGCACCAAGCTTCCCCACTACATCCTCTCCTGCCTGCCGCCCCTGGCGATCCTGGCGGCCTTCAATCTGGTGCCAGAGCCCTGTCCCGCGGCGGCTCGTCAGGATCCGTTCAGCCGCAGTCCGCGCTTCTACGCCATCCTGGGTGCTGGGACCGCGGTGGTGCTGGCGGCCACAGGACTGGTGCTGGCGCCACTGGTGGCCGGGCTGATCAAGCCCGATCGGGTCTTCCCCGACTACACGGCGGCGCTGGTGAGCCATCTGGAGGGCTGGCCCTTCCGGACCCTGCTGGTGCTGATGGCTTTGGCGGTGGCAGGGCTGCTGCTCTGGATCCCGCAGCGCCGAGCCGCCCTGGTCACGGCCTGGACCCTGGTGGCGGTGCTCAGCTTCAGCACCGTGGTGCCCGGCCTGGCCACGGTGTATCGGCAGCATCGCCAGGCGGCGATTCTGGACCTCGCCGATCAGGTGGCCGGACACACAGAGGCGGGAGTGCCGATCGTGATCCTGGGCAAGAGCTACCACTCGGTGGCGTTGCGCAGCGGCCATCCGATCCTGCGGCTGGATGGATGGCCCGAGGTGGTGGCGCTGCAGCGCTCCAGCCAGGGCCATGCCTTCGAACACGGACTGGTGGTGTTCGCGCCGCGGCATCGGATGCTCAGCGATGCCCAGATCCGGGAGGCCGGTCTGCGGATGGCTGCCCTGGATGAACGCCAGAACCTGCTGGCGGTGGAGCTCCGCAGTGCCGGCCCAGCCGGGGGTTAGGAGCCGATCCGCCCCACCGCTTTGCGGGCCGCGTTGAGAACGCTGCCCCGCAGGGGCACGTAGCCCAGGTCATCGGCCCTGCTCTGGGCAGGCCCCAGCAGGTGGTTCATCGCCTTGCGGATCCCGGCGGCCCTGGCGCCGTTTCCGCTCTGGTAGGCCAGGATCCAGGTGAGGGTGGAGATGGGATAGCTCTCGGCTCCGGCGGGGTTGGGATCCTCACCGGCGAGGTTGCCGTCGAGGCGGATGTTGTTCAGCGCCGCAGCTCCGGATTTCACACTGGGCAGCACATACCTGCCCGCCTTGTTCTGCAGCGCGGCGGCCTTGAGCTTGCCCCTCACGTAGGCCTGGTTCACGTAGCCGATCGAACCCGGGGTGTTGCTGAGGATGCCGGCCACTCCCTCGTTGCCCTTGCCGCCCACGCCCAAGGGCCACTTCACGCTCTTGCCCTCACCCACCTTTCTCTTCCACTCCGGGGAGAAGGCGGAGAGGGAATTGGTGAAGGCGAAGGTGGTGCCGCTGCCATCGGAGCGGTGCACCACGTTGATCTTGCCCTTGCCGCACTTGAGCTGCTCCCAGGCCTTGATCTTGCCCAGGAACACATCCACTGCCTGCTTCTGGCTCAATTTGAGCCCTTTGCAGCCCGGGTTGTTGTAGGCGATGGCGATGGTGCCGCCCACGGCGGGGAACTGCACCACGCCGCGCTTCACCTTGGCGGCTTCGGCGGGTTTGATCGGTTCATCGGTGGCGCCGAAGTCCACCGTGCCCGCCACGAATTGACGGACACCGGCGCCGGAGCCCACCGACTGGTAATTGACACGGATACCCTTGCCGGCCGCCGAGGCGAAGGCCGCCTGATAGAAGGGGGCGGGGAAACTGGCACCAGCACCGTTGAGGGTGGAGCTTGCCAGCACGGACGTTGCGGCGGTGATGCTGGCCAGGGCAGCGGAGACCGTGCCACAGATGGAGACCTTCTTCACGAAGGACATGGAAGCCACGAAACTGGTCGCGGCCATCCTCGCCATAGCGAATCCAGGCTTGATTATGGTGGGATTAATGGCAGGTAAAGCTCTGTCTTCTGCTGCCGCGACATGGTTGGGACGGATTGATGTTCGAGTAGAACTGATAGTCCAGCAGGGCTGACTGCTAAGTGGATTGGATGGCTAAGTGGTACTGATTGCTAAGCAGTGATGCTTGCAGCGCAGTGATGATTGCTATGCAGATCTGATTTCTCGGCAGGAATCATTTCTCAGAAGACCTCCATCGCCCGAAGCGATGGAGGCGATCATCGCGGCATCAGAGGAGCGTCAACACCGAGAGCGTCAGCGCCGAGAACAACAGGGTTGGCCTTGGCTTGGCAGAAAAAAGCCCCCGACTTGCGGGGGGCTGGGGCACGCCGTGTGCGGCGGTTGGGAGTGGGGTGCGGAATGCGGAACGTTTCGGGATCGGAATCTGGGCTCAGAACTTGAAGGTGGTCTGAATCACACCGCCCCAGGCATCATCACCGCCGTTGGAGGCCGCATTGGTGCCGTAGAAGAGCGCGGGCGTGATCGAGATGTTGTCGGTGACCTGGAAGCGGTAGAAGATCTCATACAGCCAGGCTTCGTCGCCATCGTCAGTGAAGGGGGGCATGCCAACGGCGAAGCCGGCGGCGTTGCCCTTGATGAAGGCGTCATCCCACTGCAGGCCAGCCATCCACGACTGGGAATCCGGGAAGCCGCCACCGCCGTCGTTGTAGCCGTAGCCGAGGCTGATCGAGGGAATCCAGCCGGTGTCGGTGGGCTGCCAGTAGGCACCCACGGCCACACTGTTGCTGTCTTCGCCAGCCAGGAGCGTGCCCGAGAAGTTGGGGTTGCGGATGCGGGAGGCTTCCGAGCCGTAGCGGTAGCCCACGGCAGCCCCCCAGTTCGCGGCCTTCACGCCCAGCTGGGCAGTGGCGTTGATGCCGCTCTCCTCGCTGAAGGCACCGATGCTGGAGTCGTCAAACCCCGAACCGGACACGTAGTTGGCCGAGAAGGTGGCATAGGGGCGGCCCTTCTCCACCTGCTGCTTCCAGCGGAAGCCGGCGCCGGCACCCGTCGTCTTGTTGTAGACGCCGGAGGCGCCGGCCAGGCCGAAGTAATCGAGGATGCTCGACTTGTAGGCGCTGGGGATGAAGGCCAGCATCTCGGTGTTGCGCACCAGGGCGCCCACCGTGACGTTGAAGGAGTCGCCGACGGGGAAGTCGTAGAAGAGGCGATCGATCTTCACGGAATCATCCGTGCTCGTGGCCTTGTCCAGGGTGAAGATCTGGGAGCTGCTGCCGAAGGGCAGGGATTCGAAGTTGCCGGCGCGCAGGCGGGTGCGCAGCAGGTCCTTGCCGGTGAAGCTGGTGTCGAAGCTGAGCCGCACGTCGTAGTTGAACGTGGTCTGATCCGGGTTGGGGCCCTCGTCCACGTTGTCGAAGTCGGGCATGCCGCCGAGGATCATGCTCACTTCGCCTTTCAGCTTGGTGGTGGTGGAGAACTGGCTGGCCTCCAGTTCACCCACCTTGGCCTCGAGGCCGTCGACGCGGCCCTTGAGGATGGCGAGCTCCTTCTCGAACTCGGCCATCAGGCGCTTGAGCTCATCGGTCACCTCGGTGACGCGATCGAGGCAGGCGTTGAGCAGGGCGGCCGCCTCGAAACGTGTCATGGCCCGCTGGCCCTTGTAGGTGCCGTCGGGATAGCCGGCGACGCAGCCGTAGCGCTCGATCAGGTTCGAGAGGGCCTGGTAGGCCCAGTCGGTGGGCTGAACGTCGGAAAACTGGGAGATGCTGGTGACCTGCTCCTGGGAGGCGTACTGGTTGACGCCGTCCATGTTGAGCTCGGTCCTGATCTCAGAAGCCGTGGCGGCCGCGGCGGCCAGCAGGCCCAGAGCCGCAGGAGCCACCAGCAGTTGCTGGAAGAGTTTCATCGGGTCCTCACACCGATCAGGTCGTTGACGCCAGACAGGCGTCGACGGGACCCTATCGATCGCGGCAGGAGCACCCGGTGACCAATTCGGCCATCGAAGGTGATCTCAGCTACCAGCGGAGGTGCTGTGATGGTCGTGGCCAGGCGGTGAGATCCAGCAGGCCCACCGCGCCAAGAAAAAAGCCCCCCGGATCCCGGGGGGCGGACGCTCGAGGGCGCCTGGGTCGCCGTGAGCTGGGCTGGCCGCTCCGGATTCAGAACTTGAACGTGGTCTGAATCACGCCGCCCCAGGCATCGTCGCCGTCATTGGAGGCTGCATTGGTGCCATAGAAGAGGGCCGGCGTGATCGAAATGTTGTCGGTGACCTGGAACTTGTAGAAGATCTCGTACAGCCAGGCCTCATCGCCTTCATCACCATCCACGAAGGGAGGCATGCCGAAGGCGAAGCCGGCGGCGTTGCCCTTGGCGAAGGCGTCATCCCACTGGAAGCCCACCATCCACGACTGGGAATCGGGGAACCCACCACTGCCGTCGTTGTAGCCGTAGCCGAGGCTGATCGAGGGGATCCAGCCGGTATCGGTGGGTTGCCAGTAGGCGCCCACGGCCACGCTGTTGGTGCTTTCGCCGCTGAGCACGGTGCCGGAGAAGTTGGGCACACGGATGCGGGAAGCCTCGGAACCGTAGCGGTAGGCCACGGCGGCACCCCAGTTGGGGGCCTTCACGCCCAGCTGGGCCAGGGCGTTGATGCCGCCTTCCTCATTGAAGGCGCCCACGCTGGAATCCGCGAAGCCGTCGCTCGACACGTAGTTGGCCGAGAAGGTGGCATAGGGGCGACCCTTCTCCACCTGCTGCTTCCAGCGGAAGCCGGCGCCGGCGCCGGTGGCCTTGTTGTAGGTGCCGGAAGCCCCAGACAGCTGGAAGTAGTCGAGAATGCTGGACTTGTAGGCGCTGGGGATGAAGGCCACCATCTCGGTGTTGCGCACCAGGGCGCCCACGGTGACGTTGAAGGAGTCGCCGACGGGGAAGTCGTAGTAGAGGCGATCGATGATCACCGAGTCATCGGTGGCTTCGGCCTTGTCCAGCTTGAAGATCTGGGAGCTGCTGCCGAAGGGCAGGGATTCGAAGTTGCCGGCGCGCAGGCGGGTGCGCAGCAGGTCCTTGCCGGTGAAGCTGGTGTCGAAGCTGAGCCGCACGTCGTAGTTGAACGTGGTCTGATCCGGGTTGGGGCCCTCGTCCACGTTGTCGAAGTCGGGCATGCCGCCGAGGATCATGCTCACTTCGCCTTTCAGCTTGGTGGTGGTGGAGAACTGGCTGGCCTCCAGTTCACCCACCTTGGCCTCGAGGCCGTCGACGCGGCCCTTGAGGATGGCGAGCTCCTTCTCGAACTCGGCCATCAGGCGCTTGAGCTCATCGGTCACCTCGGTGACGCGATCGAGGCAGGCGTTGAGCAGGGCGGCCGCCTCGAAACGTGTCATGGCCCGCTGGCCCTTGTAGGTGCCGTCGGGATAGCCGGCGACGCAGCCGTAGCGCTCGATCAGGTTCGAGAGGGCCTGGTAGGCCCAGTCGGTGGGCTGAACGTCGGAAAACTGGGAGATGCTGGTGACCTGCTCCTGGGAGGCGTACTGGTTGACGCCGTCCATGTTGAGCTCGGTCCTGATCTCAGAAGCCGTGGCGGCCGCGGCGGCCAGCAGGCCCAGAGCCGCAGGAGCCACCAGCAGTTGCTGGAAGAGTTTCATCGGGTCCTCACACCGATAAGGAACAGACGCCAGACAGGCGCCCACGGGACCCTATCGATCGACACCGCGCAGTCCCCGTGTTCCCGACGGCCCGCGCATGTGGTCTGGGCTACACAGTTGCGCGCTGAGGCGAACTGTTGGCCTGATCCTGGAGCAGGCCCAGCAACAACTGACGCCGTTCTCCGGGGTCGAGCAGGTGTGGCGCCAGTGCGCGCCAGCCGCTCCAGCTGCTGCCCTGCTGCTCCACCAGCAGTGCATGCAGCTCCGGCATCTGGGTTGCCAGGGTCTGCGGTAGTTGCTGCTCGATCGCGTCCCGGAGCACGGCCAGGTCATGGAGGTCGCCGAGCAGCTCCTGGGCCCGCTTGAGCCGCTCCACCCAGCTGAGGGCCGTGTCGCCGGATGCCGGCTGCAGATTTTCGAGTCTGTAGCGGGCACCCTTGATGCCCTTGCGCAGCTCGTGCAGAAGCTCCTGCTCCTCCGCACCGGTGCCATCGGTGAGCCACCAGGCTGGGTGCAGCAGCAGGGTGCCGAGCCAGGGCCACTGCCATTCGGGCAGCCAGTCGCTGAGCGGCTGCTCGCCCAGGGGAGTGAAGCTGGGGTCCCGCAGCCAGCCCTGCAGGGCCTGCAGCAGCTTGAGGTAGCGACCGCTGTGGAGCTCGCTGCGGAGCTCGTGCTGGGCATCGCGGCGCTCCCGCTTCAGCCGTTTGAACACCGGCTTGAGCTGCCGCGTCTCCGCGTCGCTCAGACGGGGCAGCAGCCTGGTGTCCAGGCGCTCCCGGAGCACGTCGAGGTCCCGTGCCAGACCGAGGCGCCGGCCGGAGCGGGCCAGCCGCTGGGCCGAAACCCCCGCCGGCAGGTCCAGGGCCGGCGCGAACTGGATCAGGCAGGTGCGCAGGCGCCGCATGGCCACGCGCATCTGGTGCAGGGGCTCCGGATCCCTGTCCTCCAGCACCTGGGGATGGAGCTTCACCAGGCGCTTGCTGTGGGCGGCCAGCAGCGTGTGCACGTGCTGGCCGGTGGTGTCTGCGGTGCTGGCCATCGCTGCTGCCTCCGTCCTCAGGCCTCCCTGCCCACTCTGCTGGCGGCGGCAGCCCCAGGGCATTAAGAACGGGTTGTGACGGGTTCCATCACCTCCACCAGGTGCCGGCAGATGCGCTGCAGATGCTGACTCACCCGGCGCAGCCAGCGCATCGCCTCCAGCAGGGCCGTGCCCTCCTCCACGGCCAGCGAACCTGCGGCCACCTGCTCCATCACGGCCTGCCGGAACGGATCCACCCGGTGGTGCAGATCCCGGGCACAGGCCTCCGCCAGCGGCAGGGCCTCAGGCCACGCTCCCCGCTGCAGCAGGGGAATGAGTCCGTCCAGGCACTGGAGCAGCCGGTCCCGCTCGGGGCGCAGCGCCGATGCGGTGGCCACCGCCTGACGACGCTGCCGCTCCTCGGTGCAGCGCTCGTGCAGGCGCTGCAGGTGGTCGAGCCCATGGAGGAGATGCAGCAGCCGGCTGCGGGCCGGGTCGTGGGCGCTCGGCAGGTCGATCTGGTCGACGAACAGCTCGATGTGGTCCAGATCGACCGGCCTCAGGCCCGTGCCCTGGGCCAGATCCGCCGGGGCGGTGGCGGGATGGTCCAGCGCTTCATCCAGGCTGCTGAGCAGGGCCACCAGGGTCTGGCGCAGGGCCGTGGAGGCCTGGTCGACCGCCACCATCGCCTCTTTGGGCGGGGTGTCGGCCAGCTCCTCCACGGGGCGGTCGGGGCTGGGGGGCACCACCCGGCGGATCAGGCCGGCGAACGGTGTGGCGAAGGGCAGGATCAGCAGCACGCCGGTCACGTTGAAGCCGGTGTGGAAGGCCGTGAGGGCGAACTCGGGCTCGGGGGACAACCCCGTCTCCGCTCCGAGCCGAAGCGCCCAGAGATACACAGGCAGGAGCGTGAAGGCCAGCACGGCCGTGAACAGGTTGAAGGTCACGTGCGCCACGGCGGTGCGCCGTGCCCCCAGGCCCGCCCCCATCGCGGCGATCAGGGCGGTGACGGTGGTGAGCAGCCCCAGCAGCAGCAGCTTCAGCCGGCCGGAGGGCAGCGCGGCGTCGAAACGGGCCGGATCCAGCAGCAACCCATGGCCGGCCATGGCCTGCTGCAGCCCGCCGATGCCGATGAACAGCAGCGCGAATCCCGCCAGCGCCAGGCCGGCCTGGGCCTGACGGCCGCGACCGAGCAGCCGCAGGCAGGCGCCCACCAGCACCAGCGGCAGCATGATCCGCTCCAGATCGAGCCTGATGCCCAGCAGGGCCACCAGCCAGCCCAGACCGGTGCTGCCCACGTTGGCCCCGAGGATGATCCCCAGGGCGGCCTGGAAGCTGAGCAGCCCCGCACTCACGAATCCCACGGACATCACCGTGGTGGCGCTGGACGACTGCACGATCGCGGTGGTCAGGGCGCCGCTGATGGCGCCGCTCCAGGCCGAGCGGGTGAAGCGCAGCAGGCCCTGGCGCAGCCGCTGCCCGGCCAGGCTGCGCAGCCCCTCGGTCATCAGGGCCATCCCCAGCAGGAACAGCCCGAGGCCGCCGGCGGCGTGAAGAAGCGTGGTGCCTGGGGGCATGGCGCAGGGAACGGAGGCCGCTCAGCCGGCGGAAACGGCCGGCGGGATCCAGGCGGCGGCGGTCCTGGACGCTAGGACTTGCGGGCGGTTCAACAATGGTGCAGCCGCTCGGCGGCAACCGCCCCTGATGCCCGCCCCGATGCCCCCAGCGCTGGTCCTGGTGGTGAATGCCGGCAGCTCCAGCCTCAAGGCCTCGCTCGTGGATGCCGATGGGCAGCGTCCCTGGCAGCAGCAGCGATCCCTCAACCCCGGTGAAACCGGCGGCGTGGAGGCCTTGCTGGAGGGATGGCTGCTGCCGGCGATCACCCCCTGGCTGCCGGGCCTGGAGCGGATCGCGCACCGGGTCGTGCATGGCGGCGAGCGGTTCACGGCTCCGACAGCGATCACCCCCGCCATGGTCGAGGCCCTGGAGGGGCTGGTGCCCCTGGCTCCCCTGCACAACGCCGCGGCGCTGCGGGCCATCCGCTGGTTCAGCGCCTGGGGCCAGGCCGAGGCCCCCACTCTCGCCCAGTGGGCCTGCTTCGACACCGGCTTTCATGCCTCCCTGCCGGAGGAGGCCCGCACCTACGCCATCCCGGCCGACTGGCGGGCGGCGGGGCTGCGCCGCTTCGGCTTCCATGGCCTCAGCCACCAGCACGTGGCCGAGCAGGTGGCGGCGCGCCATCCCCAGGCCCGCCGGCTGATCAGCTGCCACCTGGGCGCGGGCTGTTCCCTCTGCGCCGTGAGCCTCGATCCGGCGACGGGCCCCCGCAGCATGGCCACCACCATGGGGTTCACCCCGCTGGAGGGGCTCGTGATGGCCAGCCGCAGCGGCAGCGTGGATCCCGGTCTGCTGCTGCATCAGCTGCGGCAGGGGCTCAGCGCAGCCGCGATCGATGAGGCCCTGCAGCGCCACAGCGGCCTGCTGGGCCTCTCCGGGCTCAGCGGCGACATGCGCACGCTGCGGGAGGAGGCGGGGCGGGGACACCGCGGTGCCCAGCTGGCGCTGGCCGTGTTCCGGCAGCGGCTGCTGGAGGGGATCGGGGCCATGGCCGCCTGCCTGCGGGGGGTGGACGTGATCGCCCTCACCGGGGGCATCGGCGAACACGACCAGGCCCTGAAGGCCGAGCTCAGCGACGCCCTGGCATGGCTGGAGCCCACCACCCTGCTCACGGTGCCGGCCGATGAGGAGGGGCTGATGGCCCGCCTCTGCCGCGAGGCTGCCTAGCGCTTTGCTTTCGAGCGTCGCTCTAGCGCTTCACGCCGGGGATGAAGCGGCGTTCGTGCTGCGCCCCGGTGAGCATCCGGTTCCAGTAGAGCGAGGGCAGGATCTTGCGCTTCACGAACCACATGATCCAGCGCTCCTTGGTGGGGTCGAGCGGGAAGGAGGGCACCGGCTCCTGCTCGTAGTTGAACTCGGCCATGATCACCTTGCCGTAGCCGGTGATCAGCGGGCAGCAGCTGTAGCCGTCGTAGGCGGCCTCCAGGGGCTTGCCGTCGAGGTGGGCCAGCAGGTTGGCCACCACCACGGGAGCCTGGCCCCGCACGGCGGCGGCGGTCTTGGAGTTGGGGATGCCGCTCACGTCGCCCATCGAGAACACGTTGGGGTAGCGCAGGTGCTGCAGGGTGAACTTGTCCACCTCCACGAAGCCGCTGGAGGCCGCAAGTGGGCTGGAGGCCACCACGTCGGGGGCCGCCATCGGCGGGGTCACGTGCAGCAGGCCGTAGGGGATCACCTCCTCGTGGCTGTTCTCGCCGTCCTTCACCGTGAACACCGCCTCGCGGCTCTCCGGCCGCACCTCGGTGAGCACGTGGTTGTAGCGGGCGTCGATGCCGTGACGCTTCACCACCTCCCGCAGCGGGGCGGCGTAGGTGGGCACCCCGAAGATGCCGGGGGTGGCGGTGGCGTAGATCACGCGGGCCTGCAGCCCCTTTGTCTTGAACACGTCGTCCGCCATGTAGGCGATCTTCTGCGGTGCCCCGGGGCACTTGATCGGCATCGGTGCGCAGGTGAACACGGCGTTGCCGGCGCCGTTGCTGCCGCCCTTGAAGGCCTGGATCGCTTCCCAGGTGTACGGGGCGAACTCCCTGGAATAGTTGCTGCACACTCCGCCCTGGCCCAGGGCTTCGGGCAGACCCTTGATCCGGTCCCAGCACAGCTTCAGACCGGCGGCCACGATCAGCACGTCGTAGCTGAGCTCCTGGCCGCCGCTGGTGCGCACCACCTGGCGCTCAGGATCGAAGCCGGCCGCTCCCTCCTGAATCCAGGTGACGCCGGCGGGCATCACATCGCCCTCGGCCCGGCGGGTTTCCGCCATGCTGAACACGCCGCCGCCCACCAGGGTCCAGCCCGGCTGGTAGTAGTGCTCACTGGCCGGCTCGAGAATCGCCACCTGCAACGCGTTGCGCGCCCGCTTGAGCTGGGCGGCCACGGTGATGCCGGCAGCGCCGCCGCCGACGATCAGGATCTGGTGGTGAGGCATGAACAGCACGGCGCGCTGGGCCGCTCAGGGAAAGTCCTCTTCCATTGAGTCACGCAGGCCGTGCGTCCAGCCAGCCCCAGGGCCACTGGACGGGGAAACTGATGGGAAACTTTCCGCAGGCGTGTCGGTTTCGCCATCCCGTGGGTTGGTCCCAGGCCCTGCGGCTCAGGCGGCCAACTCGTCGACGTCGCGCTTGAGCAGGGCGTAGAGGTAGTCGGGGGACTTGTAGCGGGTGGGCAGACTTTTCTGGAGCAGGGTGAGGCGGTCCCAGCAGATCGTGCGTTGAATGGCCTCCAGCGATTTGCCGTTCTTGATCAGCATCCTCAGGGCCTTGCAGTAGGTGGGATAGCCCGCTTCCAGTTCTCCGATCGTGAGTTTGGCCTCACTGCCCATGGGATCCCCATCGCAGCCACAACCCTAGGAAGCTTCCGGGGCAGCCCACCGGGCCGGGGCCGGACCCACAGATTTCTTTGGAATCCGGCGTTGAAATCCCGCGGCGGCGTGCTGGCAGGGTGGAAGAGGAGGTCTGGCCGATCCCACCTCCACGCGGTGATCCCCGCTTCGGTTCCCACTTCGATGCTTCCCTCGTCGCCCACTCGGTCGCCCACCTCGTCGATGCCCGCCACGATCCGCCTGCGTCAACCCGACGACTGGCATGTGCATCTGCGCGACGGCGCCATGCTCGAGGCGGTGGTGGGAGCCACGGCCCGGCAGTTCGGCCGGGCGATCGTGATGCCCAACCTCCAGCCACCGATCACCACCGTGGCGGCGGCGCAGGCCTACGGCGAGCGGATCCGCCGGGCGTTGCCCGCGGGCAGCGGCTTCCAACCCCTGCTCACCGCCTACCTCACGGAAACCATCGACCCCCGGGAGGTGGAAGCCGGCTTCCGGCAGGGGGTGTGGGTGGCCTGCAAGCTCTACCCCGCCCGCGCCACCACCAATGCCGAGGCCGGGGTGGGTGATCTGATGGCGATCACGCCGGTGCTGGAGACGATGGAGCGGATCGGCATGCCCCTGCTGATCCACGGGGAGGTCACCGATCCGGAGATCGACATCTTCGATCGCGAGGCGGTGTTCAT
This sequence comes from Cyanobium sp. PCC 7001, assembly GCF_000155635.1. Lineage (NCBI taxonomy): Bacteria > Bacillati > Cyanobacteriota > Cyanophyceae > Synechococcales > Prochlorococcaceae > Cyanobium > Cyanobium sp. PCC 7001. Next base: position 936,330 of record NZ_DS990556.1, on the reverse strand, counting down.
CGAGCGGCACCTGGCGCCGCTGCTCCAGCGCCATCCCGGCCTGAAGGTGGTGCTGGAGCACATCACCACCAGCGACGCGGTGGACTTCGTGCGCAGCGGCCCCCCCCAGCTGGCCGCCACGATCACGCCCCACCACCTCCACATCAACCGCAACGCCATGTTCCGGGGGGGCCTGCGGCCCGATTTCTACTGCCTGCCGGTGGCGAAGCGGGAGCTGCACCGCCTGGCCCTGCGGGCCGCGGCCACCTCCGGAGACCCCTGCTTCTTCCTCGGCACCGATTCGGCGCCCCACGCCCGCTCCGCCAAGGAGTCGGCCTGCGGTTGCGCCGGCATCTTCAACGCCCCCTACGCGATCGAGAGCTACGCCGCGGTGTTCGAGCAGGAGGGGGCGCTGGAGCGGCTGGAGGCCTTCGCCAGTGAGCACGGCCCCCGCTTCTACGGGCTGCCCCTCAACCCCGGCCAGATCATCCTGGAGCGCCGGCCCCATGCCGTGGACGAGCGGCTGGCGTTGACGGATGCGGCCGGCGCGCCGGTGGAGCTGGTGCCGTTCCATGCCGGGGAAACGCTGACCTGGCAGCTGGTCTGAGCGGGCCGGCCTTCTGGGTCTCCCGCGTCAGGGCCCCGCTGCACCGGCGCTCAGGCCCAGGCCCCGGCACACCCGGGGCAGGGTGAAGCCCTGCAGCAGCAGGTTGAGCACCACCACCACGAAAACGATGCCCTGGGCGTTGTGGGCGAGGGGCTCGGCCAGGGCCGGATCCAGGCCCCGCAGCTGGGGAATCGCGCTCACCACGTGATACGAGAGGGCCAGGGGCACGGCCCCCCGCAGACCGCACCAGGCGATCAAGGTGGATTCCCGCCGGCTGAAGGGGGAGAAGGGCTGGAACAGAAGCACCCCCAGAGGCCGGGCCACCAGCATCAGTGCTCCGGCGGCGGCGATGCCCATCGGCACGGCGCCCAGCAGGTCCGCCGGCGACACCAGGAGCCCGAAGATCAGGAACACGGTGATCTCGGTCATGGTGTTGAAGGGCAGCAGCACCTCCTGGATGGTTTCGTGATTCACATCCGCCAGCCGGTAGTTCATGTTGGTCATGAACACCCCGGTCACGTACACCGCCACGAAGCCTGACCCCCCCAGCAGATCGGTGACGCCGTAATCGATGAAGGCGATCGACATGGCGACCACCAGCAGCTGGGCCCGCTCGTGCACCAGGTAATCGATCACGAACTTGGCCACATAGCCGAACAGCACGCCCACGATCAGCCCCGAGCCGATCTGCTGCACGAAGCCCTTGAGGCCCTCCAGCAGCGCCATGGCCATGTAGGGATCGGCCGCGCCGCTGCCGGCGGATGCGCCGGGGGAGGCCGCACTGGTGAACAGCTCGATCAGCAGGCCGTACACCAGCAGGGCGGCCGGATCGTTCACCGCCGACTCGAACTCCAGCAGGTGCTGCAGCCGCAGGGGAACCCCGGGCCGCACCTGGGCCAGCACGCTGAGGGTGGCGCCGGCATCGGTGGAGCCCAGGCAGGCGGCCACCAGGAAGGCCGCGCCGAGCGGGATGCCGTTGCCGAAGCCCAGGGCAATGGCGCCGCCGGTGGCGGAGGAGAGCCACCAGATCAACCCCCCGAGGGCCAGGGAGGTGATCATCACGCCGCCGAGGGCCAGCAGCAGGCCGTACTCCAGAAAGCCCCGGATCGCCTTCAGATCGGTCTTCAATCCGGCATAGAAGAGCAGCAGGGCCAGGGCGAAGATCTGCAGGTTCTCCGCCTCCACATGGGTGATGTCGAGGTAGTTCACGTTCACCAGCAGGCCGAGCAGCAGCACGCCCAGCACCCCCGGGATGCCGAGGCGGATCGAGAAGCGGCTCACGGCCAGCGTGCCGAGGAACAGCACGCCGATGAACAGCAGACGCGCCTGAATCGGCACATCGCTGAGGTTGGCGGACACGACGCTGGCAAGGCTCCAGGGCATGAGCTGGATCGGCACCGGCATCGGAGGGAGCTCTGTTGCGGCGACCGTAGGCACCGGCACCTCTCACCGCCAGCACTGCGGCGATCGGAATCCCCGCGGGCGTGCCCAGGGCGTTCAATAAGAGCTATGTCGGCGGATGTCGCCAGGTCTGGTCCGTGACTTAGCAACAGCCCTAGCCAGCCTCAGGCCGATGGGGTTCTTCGTTCGCCTCACCGACGCCATCGCCGATCGCCAGTCGCTGCTGGTCACCGGTCTGGATCCCAACCCGGAGATGCTGCAGAGCTGGGTGGGCCGCCGCGGCATGGCGGGCCGTTCCTTCCTCAGCCAGGCCCGGCACTGGATCAAGGCGGTGATCGAGGCCACCGCTCCCCACGTGTGCGCCTACAAGCCCAGCCTCGGCTTCTACCAGGCCCTCGGCCCGGTGGGTCTGGAGCTGCTGCTGGAGGTGAGGGATCTGGTGCCGCCCGATCTTCCCCTGATCATCGACAGCAAGCACGGCGACCTCAACTCCTCCTCGGCGCTGGCCCAGTACGTGTTCCGGGAGCTCACGGCCGATGCCGTCACCCTCTCGCCCCTGGCCGGCCAGGACATCGCGGCCCCGTTCCTGCTCTATCCCGACAAGGCGGTGGTGATCACCTGCCACAGCTCGAACGAGGCGGCGCGCCTGATCCAGCACTTCCCCAGCGAGGAGCATCCCCTCTACCTGCGCATCGTGCGCGAGTGCCTGCTCTGGGCCACCCCCGAGCAGCTGCTGCTGGAGGTGGGCACCAGCGATCCTGCGATCCTGGCCCGGGTGCGTCAGGAGGCGCCGGAGCGGTTCCTGATCCTGCGCAGCCTCTGGGGCGTGGAGGAGAAGCTGGAGGCGATGCTGCAGGCCGGCCTCTCCAGCGCCGGCGACGGACTGCTGCTCCCCCTGCCCCAGAACCTGCTGGTGGAGGACGACATCGCCCAGCGGGCCGAAGTGCTCAAGTTGCAGATCAATGCCACCCGCACCCGCTGGCTGGAGCGGCGTGGTGCCGGTGACGCCGAACGCTGCGACGTGTGGCTGCCCGCCCCGCCAGCCCGGCCCTCGCTGGATCGGCTCAGCCCGCGGCCGCCCCTGGAGCCCGCCGGGGTGGCCGTTCAGGCGGTGCCCCTGCAGGAGGCATTGCTGGCTTCGGCGGATGGGCTGGAATCGCTGATCGTGGATCTGTTCGACATCGGCTGCCTGCTGTTCGGCGACTACGTGCAGGCCTCAGGGGCGGTGTTCAACTACTACATCGACCTGCGCCAGATCATCTCCGATCCGAACCTCTTCCACCGGGTGCTGCATGCCTACGCGGGCCGCATGGAGGAGCTGGTGTTCGACCGGATCGCCGGGATTCCCTACGGCTCCCTGCCCACGGCCACCGGTCTCTCCCTGCTGCTGCACAAGCCCCTGATCTACCCGCGCAAGGAGGTGAAAGCCCATGGGGCCCGCCGCCTGATCGAGGGGGATTTCGAGGAGGGGGACCTGGTGGTTGTGGTGGATGACATCCTGATCACCGGCGGCAGCGTGCTCGAGGGCATCGCCAAGCTCGAGAGCTCCGGCCTCCAGGTGCAGGATGTGGTGGTGTTTCTCGACCATGGCGGCGACCACGACCGTCGCGCCAAGGAACGGCTGGCGGCCGCGGGCTACCGCTGCCAGGCGGTGCTGGGCATCGACACCATCACCCGGGTGCTCCATGCCGCCGGGCGCCTCAGCGATGGCCAGGCCGCCCTGCTGCTGCCGGAGCTGTGACGGCGCCCGCCGAAGGCGCCAGACCATGGGCTCCTAGGGTGAGTGTGCGCCCCTGAACCTCCCGGGCGCCACCCTCGCCATGAGCAGCAGCACCGGCCTCACGATCGGGGAACTGGAGGCGAACTACTCCCTGTACTGCAAGGCCCTGCGGCGCCTGCTCCAGGAGGGCCGCAGCCGGGCAGCGATCGAGCGCACGGTGTGCTGGAGCCGCCTGGCCCAGCTCCACATCTGCCTGCCGGGCCGCTACAAGGCGCCGGACTACCTCTGCGTGGTGCTGAAGCGCGATCTGGCTTAGCTCCATTCTCGGCGGGAGCCGATTTCACCTAGAACGGCGCGGCGACGGCCTCTCCCGGGCTGCGCCCATCCCAGCTGCGCCGCCCTGCAGGAATCCCCCGCGTGAAATCGATCTCGGATCCCTTTCTGCGCCGGCCGGTGCTCACGCTGGTGATCAGCCTGCTGGTGCTGCTGGCGGGCTTTGTGAGCCTGCCGGGCCTGCAGATCGAGAACCTGCCCCCCATCGCGCCCGGCCGGGTCACGGTGAGCACCAGCTATCCCGGCGCCAGCCCCGAAGTGGTGGAGCAGGGGGTGACCACCCTGCTGGAGAAGCAGCTCAACGGGCTGGAACGCCTGGATCAGGTGCGATCCACCAGCTCGGCCGGCAGCAGCAGCATCACCCTCAGCTTCGAGGGCGGCGACCCGGAGATCAACCAGATCAACGCCCAGAACGAGGCGGCGGTGGTGAACCCCCGCCTGCCGCCCCAGGTGGCCCGCTTCGGCGTGCGGGTGCGCCGCAGCTCCGACGACCTGCTGATGGTGCTGAGCTTCAGCGCCGACCGTGACCTCTACGACGACACCTTCCTGAGCGGCTGGGTGGAGCAGGTGGTGATCGACCGCCTGCAGCGGGTGTCGGGGGTGGGGGAGGCGCGCCTGTTCGGCGGCAGCCCCCTGGCGTTCCGGCTCTGGCTCGATCCCGCCCGGCTCAACCAGCTGGGGCTCACCATCACCGACGTGCGGGATGCCCTCGAGGAGCAGAACGTGCTGGCGGCCCTGGGCCAGGCCGGCGACGCCCCGGCCCCCGACGATCAGATGCTCACCCTGCCCCTGCGCATGGAGGGGCGCCTGCGCAGCGTGCAGGAGTTCGAGCAGCTGGTGGTGGCGCCGACGCCGGAGGGCGGGGTGACCCTGCTGCGTGACGTGGGCCGCGTGACCCTCGGCAGCGAGAACTACGACGCCATCGCCACCAACCTGCAGGGCAAGGCCACCGTGGCGATGGGCATCTTCCAGCGGGATGGCAGCAATGCCCTCGACGTGAGCCGTGGCATCAGCACCGCCCTCGACGAGATCACCCCGAACCTGCCTCCCGGGGTGGAGTTCCAGGTGATCATCGATGAGGCCGAGACGGTGCGTCAGAACATCGACCGCACCCTGGCCAGCCTGCGGGATGCGGTGCTGCTGGTGTTCCTGGCGCTGCTGCTCGGCCTCGGCAACAGCCGCCTGGCCCTCCTCTCCGCCCTGGTGGTGCCGGTGGCCCTGGTTGGATCGCTCACGGTGCTGCGGCTCACCGACAGCTCGATCAACACCCTCACCCTGTTCGGCATGGTGCTGGCCACCGGCCTGGTGGTGGATGACGCCATCGTGGTGAGCGAGGACATCGGCCGCCGGATCGAGCAGGGCCACCCCCCCCTGCTGGCGGCGCGCGAGGCCATGGCGGAGCTGGGCGGAGCCGTGGTGGCCACCTCCCTGGTGCTGATCGCCGTGTTCCTGCCGGTGCTCACCCTGGGCGGCAGCACCGGACGCCTCTACGCCCCGATCGGCCTCACGATCGGAGCCACGATCGTGTTCTCCACCTTCAATGCCCTCACCTTCACGCCCGTGGCCGCCAGCCGGCTGCTGCCGGCGGGCGGCGGCGGCGAGCCGGCCTGGCTGCTGCGCTGGATCGATCCCCCCAGGCGGGCCCTCGAGTCCCTGGAAGGGCCCTACGACCGCTGGCTCACCCGGGCCCTGGGCTGGCGCCGCCGCATCGTGGCGCTGCTGCTGGTGGGTCTGCTGCTCACGGCCGCGGCCTACCAGCAGCGGCCCAAGGCCTTCATTCCCCAGGAGGACGGCAGCCAGCTGCGGGGCGTGGTGGTGCTGCCCGACGGGATGGCCCTGGCGCGCACCCAGGCCGTGATGGAGCGCGTGCGCCAGGTGATCGCCGAGGAACCCCTGGTGGTGACGGGCAACTTCTACGCCGGCCGCTCCTTCGGCGACAGCGGCCCCAACAAGGGCATTTTCTTTCTGCGCCTCAAGCCGGTCGATGAGCGGCAGGGCAGCGATCAGACCCCCGCCGCCCTGGCCGCCCGGCTGAACGGCCGGCTGGCCGCCAGCATCGGTGATGCCCAGGTGGTGGTGATCGAGGCACCCACGGTGCGCGGTTTCGGCAGCGAGGGCGGCATCGAGTTCGAACTGCTCGACACCAGTGGCGGCCGGCTGAGCCTCACCGAGTTCGAGCAGGTGGCCCAGAGCTTCATTGAGGCCGCCCAGGCCACCGGTGCCTTCGAGCGGGTGAACACCCGCTTCGTGGCGAACGCGCCGCTGGTGCGGCTCGAGCCCGACCGCCTCAAGCTGGGCTCCCTCGGGGTGGATCTGGAGGAGCTGGTGGAGGTGCTGGGGGCCAGCTTCGGCAGCGACTACGTGAACGACAGCTTCGAGGGGGACCGGGTGCGCCGGGTGATCGTGCAGCTGGAGGGGGCCGAACGCCGCAACGTGCAGGACGTGCTGGCGCTGCAGGTGCGTGGGCGGGACGACACCCTCATCCCCCTGGCCGAGGTGGTGCGGGTGGTGCAGGACACGGGCCCCACGGTGATCAACCACACCCGCCTGGTGCGATCGATCGGCATCCGGGCCCAGCCCCTGATGGGGGTGAGCACGGGCCAGGCCATGGACCGGCTGCAGGAGGTGCGTCGGGAGCTCGGCAGTTCCGCCACCGACCTGGAGTGGGCAGGTCTGGCCCGGGAGGAGGCCCGCGCCGGTGGCGCCAACGAGCAGGTGTTCCTGCTGGCGGTGGTGGTGATGGTGCTGGTGCTGGCGGGCCTCTACGAGAACTTCATCGACCCGATGATCATCCTGGTCACGGTGCCCCTGGGTCTGCTGGGCGGCATCGCCGGACTGGCGATCCGGGATCTGCCCCTGGACGTGTACGGCCGCATGGGCCTGCTGGTGCTGGTGAGCCTGGCGGCCAAGAACGGCATCCTGATCGTGGAGTTCGCCAACCAGCGCCTGGCGGCTGGGATGCCCCTCGAGCAGGCCATCCATGGCGCTGCCGTGGCCCGTCTGCGCCCCATCCTGCTCACGGCCATCTCCTCGCTGGCCGGCTTCATGCCGCTGCTGTTCGCCAGCGGTGCCGGTGCCGCCAGCCGCACCAGCATCGGCACGGTGGTGTTCGCAGGCCTGCTCGTGGCCACGGTGCTGAGCCTGTTCGTGGTGCCGGTGATCTACCGGATCGTGAAGGGCTGGGAGCTGGGCCGTCAGCGGTCCCGAGGAGCCCAGGAGAGGGGCTCCGAAGCCTTCTAGGACTCTCTCTCTGTCGTTGTCCCTGGCTCCGTGTGCCGCCCTGGAGCGGATTGGGAAGGCCTGTCGCTCGGCTGGGGCTGGCCCTGCTGCTGGACGGTGGAGAGGCGGCTGATCAGCAGGCCCATCACGGCCGCGATGTAGAAGGTGCCCACCACGGCCAGGCCCACGCTCACCATCTGCGCCATCGGCGTGAGCGGGGTGATGTCGCCATAGCCCGCCGTGGTGAGACTCACGAACGAGAAATAGTTGAGCCGCACGAAATTCAGGCTCCACACCGGGTACACCTCGGCCTCGGTGGCGGGGATGGAGCCGGCGAAGTCCACGTTGCTGAAGCTGCCCGGGTTGGTGGTCTCGAGGGCGGCGCAGATCAGTCCACCGGCCAGTCCCAGCATCAGGTAGCCCGCCAGGGAGCCCCTCAGCACATCCATGCTCACCTGCCGTTCCTGGGCCAGGCCCCGGATCAGCCGGATCGCGCTCCAGTTGCTGAACAGGGCCCAGAGAATCAGCACGGGCACGCCGGAGTGGCGCAGCTGCAGCGGGGTGAGGAACCAGATCAGTCCCATGATCACCGTGCCCCAGCCGAGCAGCTTGAACAGCCGGCGGGGCACGGTGCCGAACTGCAGCTGATCCACGGGATCGCCCAGGCCCCGCACCATCACCAGCCCCAGCAGCAGGTACCCCACGCTGGAGATCCCGTACCAGGGAGGCGGCAGGGTGAAGCAGGCCAGCAACAGCAGGCAGGCCGCCAGCAGCACCTTGTAGGTGCGGTGGAGTCTGCGGAGGCGATGGCGGGTCATCGCGGCCGGGCGATCAGCTGCCACTCTCCAGCACACCGCATGGCTGAACATCGTCTGATCTGAACGATGATCCAGTACAGGGACTCCCTGCCGGCTGCGCGCCCTGATGTCGTCCGTTCTCTCGACCAGCGTTCTGAACCGGCAGTTCCGGACCGACGCCCGGCTCGATCAGGAATACCTGGTGCTCACCACCGCTTCGGGTCTGATCGCCACCCTGGGGCTGCTCGCCAACAGCACGGCGGTGGTGATCGGAGCGATGCTGATCGCGCCGTGGATCCTGCCGTTGCGGGCCACCGCCTTCGCGATCCTGCGGGGCAACCTCCCCCTGGTGGGTCGTGGCCTGCTCACACTCAGCATCGGCGTGCTCACCACGGTGGCGATCTCGGCGCTGCTGGGTGCTGTGGTGGCCCTGCCGGTGTTCGGCTCGGAGGTGCTGGGACGTACCGCGCCCAATGTGCTGGATCTGGCGATCGCCATCGTGGCCGGGGCGATCGCCACCTACGCCAAGGTGCGGGTGAAGGCGATCGGCTCGTTGGCCGGCACCGCGATCGCGGTGGCGCTGGTGCCGCCGGTGTGCGTGTTCGGCCTGCTGATCGCGGCCGGGGAGTGGCAGATGGCGCGGGGGGCCGGCCTGCTGTTCGCCGCCAACCTGCTCGGCATCCTCAGCGGCGCCCTGGTGATGCTGGGGATCGCCCGACCGGAGCTGCGCCAGAAGCTGTTCACCAGCAAGCTCGGCTACATCAGCCTGCTGTTCACCGGTCTGCTGCTGATCCCGCTCAGCACCAGTTTCCTGGCACTCACGGCCAATGCCCGCCGCCAGGCGGCCCTGGATCGGGTGGAGCAGGACATCGCCGAGAGCCTGCGCAAGGAGACCATCACCCTGGGCCAGGACGCCGAGCTGGTGGGGATCAGCATCGACTGGGGCCAGAACCCCCCCCTGATCCGGGCCTCGGTGCGGGTGAGCAAGCCCAACCTGCCCACTCCCCGGCAGGTGGCGGACGTGCAGGACTTCATCAACTCCCGCCAGCCCTACCGCTACCGGCTGCTGGTGCAGCGCACCTCCATCGATGTGATCGGCCCGGAGACCCCGCCCAACCCGGAGTCAGTGGTGGTGTCGCCGGAGACCCTCGCCCCCAGGGAGGCCACACCGTTCGTGCCCTCCGTTCCGCCCCTCCCCGAGGGCAAGGCACCCGGCACGATGGGATCCGATGGCCAGGTGCGCAAGCAGACGCCGAAGCCGGCCCCTTCCGCCAAGGAAACTCCGGAGCCCCAACCCCCTCGGGCGGACTAGGCCATGCCCGTGTCGAACGACCCGGGGGAGCGGGGCCGCAGCCGCTCCCGCACGGCATCGGCCACTCCGGTGCTGGAGGGGCCGATGGTGAGGTTGTGGCGTTGTTCCTCGGCGGTGAGGGGCTCGTGATCGCGCTCCTGCTGCCGCAGCACGGCCAGATCGGCATCGGAGGGGTCCTCCCCCTGGCGCTGCCGTTGCCGCAGCCGCTGCTCGAGCAGGGCCTTGGGCGCCTCGCAGCTGACGATCACCAGCGGTACCCCCGCCCTGGCGGCCACGGCGGCCATGGCCTGGCGGTTCCGGCGTTGCAGGAAGGTGGCATCCACGATTACGGTCTGGCCGGCCCGCAGCAGCGTTTCGGCCAGTTCCGGCAGCACCCGGGAGAACAGCTCCTCCCCCACCGCGGCTGCATAGGGGTCCCCCTGGCGGGGCGGCGGCCCATCGCGATCCGCTCTGGCCACGCCCCAGAGGCCGAACAGCCGCTTGCGTTCCACATCCGAGCGCAGGCGGATGGCACCGAGCTGCTCCAGCAGCCTGCCGCTGTGGTGCGACTTGCCGGAGCCGGACAGCCCGTGGCACAGCACCAGACCCTGGGGGCGGGGCTCGGCGGTGCGCTCCGCCAGGCGGATGTAGCGCTCCACGCTGACCTGGTCAGCGGCCAGGGCCGCCACCTTGGCCCGCACCAGGGCCCGGTAGCTCACGTACCAGGCCCAGAGCTCCAGCCCGCGGTAGTCGCCGCTCTGCTCCAGCCAGCGGTTGAGCAGCCGGGAGCCCAGGGCCTGCTCTCCGTGCTCCTGCAGGTCCATCACCAGAAAGGCGATGTCGCTGATCGGATCGATCCAGCGCAGCCCGGGGTTGAACTCCAGGCAGTCGAACACCTCGATGGCCTCGCGGCGCAGCAGCAGGTTGCCGAGATGGAGATCGCCGTGGCATTCCCGGATCCGGCCGCTGGCCAGCCGGGCGGCGAAGCGGCTCCGCAGCTGGCGATCGGTGCGCTGGATCCAGGCCTGGAGCCGCTCGAGCCGCGGAGCCAGCCCGGGATCGGCGTGGCGCCGCAGGCTGGTGACGTTGGCCAGCACCGGCTCCAGCACGGCCTTGGGGGTGCCATAGGGGCCATCCCGCTCGGCCTGGGCGGCCTGGCCATGGAAGCGGGCCAGCGCATCCGCCAGCCGGTCGATGTGGCGGCCGCTCACCTTGCCCCGCTCCAGCACGGCCGGCAGCAGGGCCTCCTGGGGGAACTGCTCCATCCGCACCGCATACTCCCGGGCTTGCCCGCTGCTGGCCGCCGGCTCATCCGTGGCCTCGGCGATACGGGGTTGGGCCGGGCTGCCACCGATCGCCACCACGCCGCGGTAGAGCCGCGGGTTGAGCCGCCGGTTGAGCCGCACCTCCTCATGGCAGCAGCGCCGGCGCCGTTCCAGGGTGCTGAAGTCCACGAAGCCGAAGTTCACCGGCTTCTTGATCTTGTAGGCGAGGCTGCCGGTGAGCACCACCCAGGAGATGTGGGTCTGCAGCAGCTGGAATCGGCTCACCGGATGGGGATAGGCCTGCGGCCGGAGCAGGGCCTGAATCAGCTCCGGCAGATCAGGGGAGCACTCCTGGGAGTGGTCCTGAGAGGGGTCCTGGGAGGGATTGTTGGGACCCATCGCCTGGACGGACTGGAGAACGTACCGGCCGAAGGCCTCAGTCGAAGCCGAGCAGATCGAAGATCTCGCGATCCTTGAGCGATTCGGCCTCCAGGGGCCGCACGTTCTCCAGCATGGCCTGGGCCAGCCGCAGGTATTCCTGCTGCACGGCTTCCACTTCCGGGCTGGCCTCCATCTCGAAGATGGTGCACTTCTTCAGCCGCGAGCGGCGGATGGCGTCGAGGTCGGGGAAGTGGGCCATGGTGCGCATCCCCACCCGGTCGTTGAAGCGGTCGATCTGGTCGGTGTCCTTGCTGCGGTTGGCCACCACGCCACCGAGCCGCACCTTGTAGTTCTTCGCCTTCGCCTGGATGGCGGCGATGATCCGGTTCATGGCGAAGATCGAGTCGAAGTCGTTCGCCGTCACGATCAGGCAGTAGTGGGCGTGCTGCAGCGGCGCCGCGAAGCCGCCACACACCACATCGCCCAGCACATCGAAGATCACCACGTCGGTGTCCTCCAGCAGGTGGTGCTCCTTGAGCAGCTTCACCGTCTGGCCGGTCACGTAGCCGCCGCAGCCCGTGCCGGCCGGCGGACCGCCCGATTCCACGCACTGCACCCCGTTGAAGCCCTCGAACACGAAGTCTTCCGGCCGCAGTTCCTCGCTGTGGAAGTCCACCTCCTCGAGGATGTCGATCACGGTGGGCACCATCCGCTTGGTGAGCGTGAAGGTGGAATCGTGCTTGGGGTCACAGCCGATCTGCAGCACCCGCTTGCCCAGCTTGGAGAAGGCGGCCGAGAGATTGGAGGAGGTGGTGGATTTGCCGATGCCCCCCTTGCCGTAGACGGCGATCACGAGGGCGCCGGTCTCGATGCCGACACTCGGATCCTGGTGGACCTGGAGGCTGCCTTCTCCGTCGGGGCGGCGCAGGGTGGTGGTCATGGGAGGGGGTGTCCTGGAAGGGGTGGAAGAAAGGAAAGGGAAGAAGAGGGGAGAGAGCTGTGGCAGGGAATGGCTGAGGCCGGCAGGGCGGCGTCGGCCTCAGGCCGAGAAGTGGGCCTTGGCGGCGTAGAGGGCCTCGCTGTCGATCCGGGCGAGGCCATGCTCACGGGCGTAGGTCTCGGTGTTGCGCCGCACCTTGCCCCGCACGAAGAAAGGAATCTTCGCCAGCTCCGCCTCGCCGCTCGGATCCCAGCTGGGACCCGTGGTCGAGCCCGGCGCCGCTGGCTCCTCCTGGGGTGAGTCGGCCACCTCGGCCGGCTGGCTTCCCACCGGCGCGCTGCCTCCAGGCGGGCTGCCGCCCAGGTGGCTGCGGTGGCCCTCCACGAATTCGAAGTCGTGGCGGAACATGCCGATCAGGTGTTCCTCCAGGCCCATCATCAGCGGGTGCACCCAGCTGTCGAAGAGCTCGTTGGCACCCTCCCAGCCCATCTGGGGGGCATGGCGGGCCGGCACGTCCTGCACGTGCAGCGGCGCGCTGATCACGGCGCAGGGGATGCCCAGCCGTTTGGCGCTGTGGCGTTCCATCTGGGTGCCGAGCACCAGCTCGGGCATGGCCTCGGCCATGGCCCGCTCCACCTGGAGGTAGTCGTCGGTGATCAGGGCCTCGAGGCCCAGCTCCCGCGCGGCGGCCCGCACCTCGCGGGCCAGCTCGCGGCTGTAGCTGCCCAGGCCCACCACCTGGAAACCCAGCTCCTGGCTGGCCACCCGGGCGGCGGCGATGGCGTGGGTGGCGTCGGCGAAGATGAACACCCGCTTGCCGGTGAGGTAGGTGGAGTCCACCGATCGGGAATACCAGGGCAGGCGGCTGCGGAGCTCGTGCCCGCCCTGCAGCGGCTGTGTGCCGGCCTGTTCGCCCGTATCCACGGGTTCATCCATGCCCAGCACCTGGCGCAGCTCGGCCAGGAAGGCCCGGGTGGCGCCCACGCCGATCGGCACCGTGCGCACCACGGGCTGGCCGAAGCGCCGCTCCAGCCAGCTGCACACCGGCCCGGCCACCTCGGGGTAGAGGCACACGTTGGCGTCGGCCGTCGGGATGCGGAGCAGTTCGCCCGGGCGGGCCTCGAGGGGCGCCACCACGCTCACGTCGATGCCCTCGGCGCCCAGCAGCCGGCTCACCTCGCGCACGTCGTCGCGGCAGCGGAAGCCCAGCAGACTGGGCCCCAGCAGGTTGACCCGGGGCCTCCGCCCTTCCTCCCGCCAGCGCGTGGGCGAGGGTGCCGGTGTGCCCGGGGCGGGCAGCTGGTCTTTGAGGAGCTGGCGCACCAGTTGATAGAAGGTTTCGGCCGCCCCCCAGTTCTCCTTCTTGGAATAGGCGGGCAGGTCCAGGCTCACCATCGGGATGCCGCCCAGGTCCATGCCGGCCGCCAGGGCGCCGGGCTGGTCCTGGATCAGCTCGGCGGTGCAGCTCTCACCCACCAGCAGCGCCTCGGGCTGGAACCGCTCCACGGCCTCGCTGATCGTGCGCTTCACCAGCTCCGCCGTGTCGCCGCCCAGATCCCGGGCCTGGAAGGTGGTGTAGGTGACGGGCGGCCGCCGGTCGCGCCGCTCGATCATGGTGAACAGCAGATCGGCGTAGGTGTCGCCCTGGGGAGCGTGCAGCACGTAGTGCACACCCTGCATCGAGGCGGCGATCCGCAGGGCCCCCACATGGGGCGGGCCTTCGTAGGTCCAGAGGGTGAGTTCCATCAGGAGAAGCGCAGCAGATTGCGGCGACGCAGGGGTCGGGAGAACAGTTCGGCCAGATCGCCGGCCTGGTCGCAGCCGTGGATCGGGCTGAACACCAGCTCGATCGACCACTTGGTGGCGATCCCTTCGGCTTCGAGCGGATTGGCCAGCCCCAGGCCGCACACCACCAGATCCGGCCGGGCGGCCCGCACCCGATCGAGCTGGTTGTCCACGTGCTGGCCTTCGTTCAGCTGGGTGCCGGGGGGCAGCAGGGCCATCTCCTCGGCCAGCAGAGCACGGTCGAGGTAGGGGGTGCCCACCTCCACCAGCTCCATGCCGCATTCACGCTGCAGGAAGCGGGCCAGGGAGAGCTCGAGCTGGGAATCGGGCAGGAGGAACAGGCGCTTGCCCTCCAGGATCCGGCGGTGGGGCTCCACGGCCCGCCGGCCGCGCTCGATCAGGGGCTCGAGCACCGCGGCGCTCTGGGCCTGTGGAATGGCGAACGCCTCAGCGGCGGCGCGCATCCAGGCGGCGCTTCCCTCCACCCCGAGGGGGTAGGGGGCGGCGATCAGCCGGGCGCCGCGGGCCATCAGGGCCCGGGCCGTCGCCGAGAGGAACGGCTGGGCCAGCAGCAGCCGGGTGCCGGGCCCCACGGCCGGCAGGTCGCGGGAGCTGCGGGGCGGCAGGCTGCGCACCCGCTCGATGCCCATGCGGCCGAACAGGCTCACCAGGCGATCCTCCACCGCATCGGCCAGGGTGCCCACGATCAGCAGCTCCGAAGCCGGGGCATCGGCTGACTCCCGCGGCGCGCCCGGCATCAACGGCACCATCGCCAGCAGGGCCTGGTCCTCGCCCTGGGTGAAGGTGGTCTCGATGCCGCTGCCGCTGTAGTTGAGCACCCGCACCTGGCCCGCCAGGCGGGTGTTGAGACGCTCGGCCGCCTTGGCCAGATCGAGCTTGATCACCTCGCTGGGACAGGAGCCCACCAGGAACAGGGTGCGGATCTCGGGGCGGCGCGCCAGCAGGTCGGCCACCAGGCGGTCGAGCTCCTCGTTGGCATCGGCCAGCCCGGCCAGATCCCTCTCCCCCAGGATCGCGGTGCCGAAGCGCGGTTCGGCGAAGATCATCACCCCGGCGGCGCTCTGGATCAGGTGCGCGCAGGTGCGCGAGCCCACCACCAGGAAGAAGGCGTCGGGCATGCGCCGGTGCAGCCACACGATCGAGGTGAGGCCGCAGAACACCTCGCGCTGGCCGCTCTCCTTGCGCAGAGGCAGCGCTGCCTCCCGGCTCTCCTCGCGCGCCTCCTGCCGCACCTCTGACGCGGTGGCCGAAGCCACCGAAGTCGATCCACCCATGCGCAGCTCCGCTGCAGCGTTACTCACCACTGCTAGGGGAGAACGGTGCCCTTGGCAGTGCTCAGGCCTCGAAATGGGCCTGATCGGTGGGCTTTGTCATAGGGCGGGGTCAGGGTTCGCTGAGCCGCAGGTCCACGCTGCAGGGCCGGGCGGGCTGGCTCTGCCAGGGGGCGGCCAGGGGAAGGGGCACCGCCGTGGGGGGCTCCGGGGTGAAGGTCCTGGCGTCGGTCTCGAGCCGCCACTGGGCCAGGGGCAGGCAGGAGTCGCCGCTCCCGGCCGCTGCACCCGCAGCGCCCCCGGCCTGCACCGGCAGCAGTTGGAGCACCAGGGGCATGTGGGGATCGATGGCGGGGTGGAAGCAGGGGTAGAGGCGGCTGGCCCGGTAGCGCACCGCCAGGGGCTCGCTGTCGTGCAGCGGCAGCGGCCGGCCGTTCAGCAGCAGCCGGCAGCTGCGGCGCAGGGCCGGGTCGGTGATCACCTCGAAGCGGCGCAGGGAACTGTCGACGAAGCGGCTGGTGAACCCCCCTTCCCGCGGCGTGTCGCTGATCAGGGGCCAGGGCTCGAGGGCTGGCCGCAGCTCCAGCCGCCCCGGTCCGGCCTGGGGCTGCCAGTGCAGCAGGGGGGGGAAGCGCCAGTCCCACACGGCCCGGTAGGGCTCGGGATCCAGGGGCAGGCCGGCGGCGGCCAGCTCCGCCAGGATCGTTTCCAGGTCGGCCCAGAGCTGGCTGGGCAGCAGCATCCGATCGTGCAGAGCCAGCCCCCAGGGCTTCAACCGGCGGGGGCGCCGCTCCGGATCGAGCAACAGGGCGGCCATGTGGCTCCACAGGAGGGCAATGGCAGCCATCCAATCGGTCCGGGGCAGGGACTCGATCGCCCGGAATTCGATCAGCCCCAGGCAGCCCGCCGGCGCTCCGGGGTTCCAGAACTTGTCGAGGCTGATCTCGCTGCGGTGGTTGTTGCCGGAGCGATCGGCATGGAGGTGGCGCAGCGTTTCGCCGATCAGCTCACGCTGCTCCCCCTCGCTGGCCTCCAGCACGCGGTAGGCCAGCTCCAGATCGAACAGATCGCCCAGGGCCTCATCGGGCCGTGGCGCCTGGGAGGCCGGCCCCACGCTGGAGCCGCTGAACAGATAGGCCAGGCTCGGATGGTGCTGGAAATAGCGCAGGATCCCCACCAGCCAGGCGGGCCTGGGGAAGAAGGGATGGTCCTCGAGGCTGCGGCTGCCCCAGAGCAGGTGGTTGCCCCCCCCGGTGCCCTCCTCGGCTCCCGCGGGGTTCCGCTTCCAGCTGCGCATCCCCACGGCCGCCGCGGCCTCCTCCAGCAGCACCATCCAGTCGCGGTAGGCGCTCCAGCTGTCGCACACCGGCAGATTCACCTCCAGCACGCCCGGATCGGCGGTGAGGCCCAGCACCTCCCAGCCCTCGGCCGCATCCACCGGCAGCAGTCCGCTCAGATCGGGCTGACACAGGGGCGTGCCGCCGCGGGGGCAGCTGGCCAGGGCGCTGATGGCGCGCAGCAGGGTTTCGGTGGGCTCCCGTTCCAGGGGAGGCAGGAACAGGTCCCAGCCGGCGGCACCGAAGCCGCCGCCGATCTCCAGGGTGAGCAGCTGGCAGGGCAGGTCGTCGGGGAAGTGCTCCAGGGGCAGGCGCAGCCCGGCCGGACCGGGGGCTTTGGTGAGACGGCGCTCCTCGGGGGCCAGATCCCAGCGGCCGCTGCGCCATTCCCCCAGCTCGCAGGTGAGGGGCACGGCCCAGACCGCCGCATCCGGATTCTGGGCGTCCTCGAAGCGCAGGGGGTGCAGGGCCGTGCCCAGCCGTTCGCCCAGGCGGGCCAGCCAGTCCTCGGCGGCAGCGGCATCGAGGGGATCCCCGGCCTCGGCCGCCCGCGGCCAGGGGGCAATCGGCCTGGCCTCCCGGCCGGTGATCAGCCGCAGGGCCCAGCGGGGGTTCACCTCGCCCTCGTAGCGCTTGCCGCTGCAATAGAGGAGGGTGCTGCCGGGCCAGGTGCGCTGCTGGATCGCCCGGGCCAGGGCCCGGGCCATCGGCAGCTTGGTGGGGCCATCGGCCGCCACCGACCACTCCAGCCCCTCGGGGTCGTCGGGCACCAGGGTGGGTTCACCCCCCAGGGTGAGCTGCACTCCCGCCGCCTGCAGCCGCGCCTCCGCACGCTGTGCGGCTTCATCCATCCAGGGCATCGTGGCTGCGGGGAGGGGACGAGGGGAGAAGGTTCGGTTGAAGCGAAGGCCGACGCCCACTCCAGCCGATGCCCGCTCCATTGTTCTGCCCAGGGATGCGGGCCGGCAAGGAGCTTGGTTTAATGGCGCAGCGATCGGGGACTGCGGATCCGGATCCCCATGGCCAGCTCCAGCTGGCGGCCCTGGCGCCGTCGCCGCCCCCCCTCCACGCGCATCCGCCGGCCCTGGCGGGCGCCGCTGGCCCTGGTGCTGCTCGTGAACCTGGCCGCCATCGGCTACCGCCTCACCGAGGGCTGGAGCTGGGCCGACTGCTACTGGATGGTGGCGATCACGATCAGCACGATCGGCTACGGGGAGGTGCAGCCCCTCTCCCCCTCAGGCCGGGTGGTCACGGCGCTGCTGATCCTCGGTGGCGTCGTGGTGGTGCAGATCAGCATCCAGGGGGTGCTGGGGCTGTCCGAATCGGGCTATTTCCGGCGCCTGCGCGAGCGCCGCTTCCGCCGCTGGCTCAAGACCATGCAGAACCATGTCATTCTCTGCGGCTACGGCCGCATCGGCCGTGAAATCGCCGAGCAGCTCACCCGGGAGCGGGTGCCGCTGCTGGTGGTGGAGATGGACCAGGAGCGCCGCGACGCGGCGGAGGACCGGGGCCTGCCGGTGCTGGTGGCCGATGCCACCCTCGATGAAACCCTGCTGGAGGCCGGTATCCACCATTGCCGCTCCCTGGTGGCGGCCCTGCCCAGCAATGCCGCCAACCTCTACGTGGTGCTCAGCGCCCGTGGCCTGGCCCCCAACTGCCGGCTGATCGCCCGCTCCGACAGCGACGAGGCGGAACGCAAGCTGCGCCTCGCCGGCGCCGACCAGGTGGTGAGCCCCTACGTGAGCGGTGGCCGCATGATGGCCGCCACTGCCCTGCGCCCCCTGGCGGTGACCTTCATGGATCTGCTGGCCGGCAGTGACTGCGAGGTGGAGGAGTTCCGGCTGAGCAGCGACCCCCAGGCCCTGGGGCCGCTGCTGGGCATGAGCCTGGGGGAACTGCAGCTGGGCCGCCGCACCGGAGCCCTGGTGCTGGCGGTGCAGCCCGCTCCGCTGGCCACTGAGGCGATGCGCCAGTACCGCGGTGCCAGCTACGTGCGCGAACAGCAGACCCTGATCGCCAATCCCGGCAGCGAGCATCGCCTGGCCCCGGGGCAGATGCTGGTGGTGATGGGCAGCAAGCAGCAGCTGGAGGGTGTCACCACCCTGCTGGGAGCGGCGCTGAGCAGCGTGGACCACATGACCGGCTGAGCGCTCAGCTCTCGGCCTCCTCAAGGATCTGCCGCTGCAGCTCGATCTGGTAGCCCTCCACCATCGCCTCGAGGGCGGCCTCCTCCTCCTCGTCCACCTGCAGGGCCTCGGCGAGGGTGAGATCCGGCACCTGGGCGGTGCCGATCGCCGTCAGGGCGATGCCGAGAGAGGCGCTGTCGCGATGCCAGATCGAGGCCGCCTCGGCCAGCTTGGTGAGCACCTCGTCGTCCACGGCCTCGCCGCTGCGCTGGGCCAGGGCCACGGCCAGGCGCCGGTCATCGAACACGGCCGCTGCGGCCAGATGGGCGGCGTGCAGGGCGCCGAGGCTGTACACCGCCTCCGAGCGCAGGGTGAGCAGGCTCTTGCTCAGGGCCCGTTCCCGCACCCCCTGCCAGGGCACCGAGGGGGTGGAGTCCAGGCCGGCCGCCGGAGCCTCATCCAGGCTGTCCATGGCCGGCAGCTTGGGATTGCCGGGGGGCAGAACGGTGACCCCGTGCTCGGCCCTGGCAGCGGCACCCACCGGGTCGAGCCGTTCGCCGATCCGCCGCAACCACCGTCCCACCCGTGCGCGCATGCCCATGGCCCATCCGCCTGCCGCTGGCACCACTGTGGCTCCTTCCGCCGTGGTGTGCCTTGCCCCAGGCGGAGATCCGCACCCCCAGACCTGGCCGATCTTTGTAACGTGTTGTAAAGACACGCGACGTTCCACCTTGGATTCCCTCTCCCTCAGCCGCCAGTTCGCCATCGAGGCCCATGCCCGGGCCATCGATTCCTGCGACGACATCGACGACCTGCGCGCCGTGGCCAAAAGTCTGCTGCAGGCCTGGCAGCTGCAGGCGTCCATGAGCGAAGACCTGGTGGGCCAGCTGATGGGCCTCCAGCCCCGGGTGCCGGGTCACTGACCGTGCCCGACGGCCTCAAGCCGCTTGCTCAGTGGCCGGCTTCCGCCCCGCGGCCGCTGCCCCGCACCGGCGCCCTCAGCGGCGTGCTCGAAGCCCTGGCGTTCTTCCGCGATCCCGGCTTCGCCGAGCGTCGCTTCGATCGGTTCGGCAACGTGTTCGAGACCGTGCTGCTCGGCCAGCCGCTGGTGTTCATCCGCGGCTCGCGCGCCCTGGAGGATCTCTTGGCCCAGCCGGAAGCCCTGGAGGGCTGGTGGCCCGCCAGCGTGAAGCAGCTGCTGGGCCCGCGCTCCCTCGCCAACCGCAACGGTCACGATCATCGGGCTCGCCGCCGGGTGGTGGGCCAGCTCTTCTCCGCGGCCGCCCTGCAGCGCTACACCCCGGCGATCAAGGCCCAGGTGGATGACCTGCGTGATGAGCTGCTGGTGTCGGGCGGCCCGGTGCCCCTGGCGGCCCGGCTGCGGCGCTTCGCTTTTGCGGTGATCGCCGGCGTGGTGCTCGGGCTGGAGGGGGACGATCGCGAGGCCCTCTTCCAGGATTTCGAGATCTGGACCCGGGGGCTGTTCTCCTTCCCCGTGGCCCTTCCCTCCAGCCCCTTCGCCAGGGCGCTGGCGGCACGGGAGCGCCTGCTCGGGCGTCTGGAGCAGGTGCTGCGCAGGGCCCGGGAACCTGGCTGCTCCGTCAGCGGCGGCCTGGATCTTCTGGCGGGAGGCGTGGATGAGGCCGGTGTGCCCCTCAGCGATCCCGATCTGGTGGAACAGCTGCTGTTGCTGCTGTTCGCGGGCTACGAAACCACCGCGTCCTCGTTGAGTTGTCTGATGCTGGCGCTGCTGCAGCACCCGGCCCCGCGGGTCTGGCTGCTGGAGGAGATCGACACGCTCCCCTGGCCCCCGGACGGCGGCAGCGGCACCAGGGCCGTGGGCGCTCCGCGGCTCGACGTGAGGCTCGATGCAGTGGTGCGGGAGGTGATGCGGCTGGTGCCCCCGGTGGGTGGATTCTTCCGCCGCACCCGCCAGCCGCTCGTGCTGGATGGGGTGGCGGTGCCGGCCGGCCGGGTGATCCAGGTGGCGCTGGCGTCTTCCAACCGTTACGGAGCCTGCGGCCAGGAGAGCGCGCCGGAGGCGTTCAGGCCCGAGCGCCACTGCGATGGCAGCTGGACCTCCCCCCTCTGGCCCTTCGGCGGCGGCGAACGGGTGTGCCTGGGCAAGGCCCTGGCTGAACTGGAGATCCGCCTGCTCACCATCGGGCTGCTGCGCGATGTGGAGCTCGACTTGCTGCCTAACCAGGACCTCGGCCTCGCGGTGATCCCCAGCCCCATGCCCCGCGATGGTCTGCTGGTGCGGGCGCGCAGGCGCTCAGCCGAGGGCACCCCAGAGCACGGTGGCGGCGCCGGCCAGCATCAGGGCGGCGGCCACTAGTCGCCGCCGCCCTTCGGGTTCGCCCAGGGCCAGCACCCCCGCGCCGCTGCCCAGCAGGGTGCTGAGCCGCTTGAGGGCAATCACGTGCACCACTGCCGTCTGGCTGATCGCCTGCATCTGCCACACGGTGCCGACCGCGCCGGCGAAGCCGGCCAGCAGGAGCCCCAGGCTCAGGGCCCCAGGCCAGCCCGGGGTCTCGGCCGCTCTCCAGGCCGAAGACGAGGCCGAAGACCTGGCCGGTGGCGCCGCCCCGGCGGCGAGCGGCAGGGAGAGGCCCAGCAGCGTGCCGCCGATCGTGGCTTGCAGCGCCATCACCCAGAGCAGGCTGCCCCCGGCCCGCACACCGAGCTTGTCGACGCTGGCGCCGATCCCCCACAGCAGGGCCACCAGCAGCATCCAGCGGCAGCCGGCGCTGGTCCACAGCCGGTGCAGGCCGATGCCAGCGGGACGCTGCCCGGCCCGCCCGAGCAGCAGGGCCCCCAGCACCAGCAGCCCAACCCCCAGCGCAGCCGTGGGGCTGGGCTGCTCCCCGAGCACCCACCAGCCCGCCAGCAGCAACACCAGTGGCGAGAGGTTGATCAGGGGCAGCACCAGGCTGAGATCTTCGAGGGCCAGGGCACGGCCGTAGCCCCAGAAGGCCAGGGCATTGAGGCTCCCCCCCAGCAGCAGGGCCGCCACGAAGGCCTGCCACTGCACCGGCGGGCCGCCCGCCAGCAGCACGGGCAGCACGAGAAGCAGGGCCGCCAGCGCGCTGCTGGTGCCGATCACCCTCAGGGTGCTCCAGCCCGAGTGGCGCAGCACCGCCCGCAGAGCCAGGTCGCGCACGGTTTCACCGGCGGCGGTGCCCAGGGCGAGCAGCACCCAGGAGCTGGGTCCGGCGATGGCGGCGATCCGCAAACCAGGGCCATTGAACCAACGCCAACGGATCGGTGTCAGGGCGTGCTGCGGCTGAGCTGCTGGAGCACGGCCGCCGGTTCCGGCCCCAGAGTCACCCGGGCGGGATCCAGGGGCGGCCCATCCCCCGGATCCAGCGGGATGCGCAGTTCCAGCGGCCAGCCGTCCCGCGGTGCCGGCTGCAGGAGTTCACCCCTGAACTGGGCGGCGCCGGCGGGCCAGGGTTGGGTGGCCTCGGGCACCAGCTCACCGCTGCTGTTGGCCAGGCTCCACGTCTGCTCCTGCCCATCGGCGAGCACCAGGGGTGCCTGGTGGTCGGGCCTGAGCCCCGCGGATCGGGCGGTGAGGCGCAGGCGCCACTGCCGGGGAGCAGTGGAGTCCGGGTCCGTGGCGTCCCCCACCGGCAGCAGGGTCAGCCCCCAGCTCCGTCCGTTCTGGTCGCGCACCCTCCAGCTGCGGGGTAACGCCACGGTGGGACCGGGCGTGGAGGGCCCTGCGGTGGAGGGCCCGACAGCGCCGGCGGGCAGGGCCGGGCCCAGCAGGAGAAGGCCGCCCAGGGCCAGGGCCCAGAGGCGTCGCAGAAGTTGAGCACGAATGCGCATATGGGCTGTTCCGTGATAGGCGCCTAAAACGCTAGCGTTATGCACGGAGGGTCCTCGTCCCGCGTCTCCCGTGCGGCCGGGCCGGGCCTCCCCGATCCACGTTCCTGGGAATCCGATGACCACAACCCGTCTGGCGTCCCCGCGGCGCCAACCCTGGACAGCCTTCAAGGACTGGATCACCAGCACCGACAACCGCCTCTACATCGGCTGGTTCGGCGTGCTGATGATCCCCACACTGCTGGCGGCGGCGATCTGCTTCGTGATTGCCTTCATCGCCGCGCCCCCCGTCGACATCGACGGCATCCGTGAACCCGTGGCCGGCTCGCTGCTGAGCGGCAACAACATCATCACCGCGGCGGTGGTGCCCACCACCAACGCCATCGGCCTGCACTTCTATCCCATCTGGGAGGCCACAAGCCTCGAGGAGTGGCTGTACAACGGCGGCCCCTACCAGCTGATCGTGTTCCATTTCCTGATCGGCATCTTCTGCTGGATGGGCCGGGAATGGGAGCTGAGCTACCGGCTCGGCATGCGTCCCTGGATCGCCGTGGCCTACTCGGCCCCCGTGGCGGCGGCCACCGCCGTGCTGCTGGTGTACGCCATCGGCCAGGGCTCGTTCTCCGATGCCATGCCGCTGGGCATCTCCGGCACCTTCAACTTCATGCTGGTGCTGCAGGCCGAGCACAACGTGCTGATGCATCCGTTCCACATGCTCGGCGTGGCCGGCGTCTTCGGCGGGGCCCTGTTCTCCGCCATGCACGGATCGCTGGTCACCAGCTCCCTGGTGCGGGAGACCACCGAAACCGAGAGCCAGAACCGGGGCTACAAGTTCGGCCAGGAGGAGGAGACCTACAACATCGTGGCCGCCCATGGCTATTTCGGCCGGCTCATCTTCCAGTACGCCTCCTTCAACAACAGCCGCAGCCTGCACTTCTTCCTGGCCGCCTGGCCGGTGGTGGGCATCTGGTTCGCCGCCCTGGCGGTGGCCAGCTTCTCCTTCAACCTCAACGGCCTCAACTTCAACCACTCGATCCTCGACAACCAGGGCCGGGTGGTGGAGACCTGGGCCGATGTGCTCAACCGGGCCGGTCTGGGCATCGAGGCGATGCACGAGCGCAACGTGCACAACTTTCCGCTGGATCTGGCCCTGGTGGAAACAGCTGCCGTGCCCCTGACGGCACCGGCGATCGGTTAGTGGGACTTTGACCCCCACCGAGCCGAAGGTCGCTCCCGGGCCCGGATCCGTCCGGGCCTTTCTCCCTTTTCCCAACCGCCACTCGCTGACCTCACCATGAACCCTGTGCTCTCCAACATCCGGCGGCTGGGGCCCCTGATGGCCACCTCCGCCGCCCTCATGCTGCTCGGAGCCTTCCTGATCGGTGTGGCTCCCTGTGCCGCCCTGGCGGCGCCGCCGGAGGCCCCGGTGAATCCTGAAGTGCTCGCCAAGGCGGTGGACCAGATGGAGCAGCTCGACCGGCTGCGCATCGGCCTGGCCGCCACGCTCGAGGGCAGCACCGAGGAGCCCACCATGGCCACCATGAAGGAGGTGTGCATGCCCGTGGGCCGCCGCGCCGCCGCCATCGGCCAGGAGAACGGCTGGAGCGTCCGCCAGGTGGCCACCAAGTACCGCAACCCCGACCACGCCCCCGCCAACGCCCAGGAGCGGGAGGTGATCGATCTGTTCTCCCGCCATCCCCAGATCCAGGGTCTGTGGCAGCCCGCCGCTGCAGGCCAGCCCGCCGGCGTGAGCTACTACCGCCGCATCGATGTGCAGCCCAGCTGCCTGGCCTGCCACGGCAGCAAGGACAGCCGGCCGGCCTTCGTGAAGGAGCGCTATTCCCAGGACCGGGCCTTCGACTTCAAGCCGGGCGACCTGCGCGGCATGTACGCCGTGTTCATTCCGGAGGTGGCCCAGGCGCTGGAGGCCGCCACCGGTGGCTGAGCTCCATGCCCGGGTGCTGATCGCCGGCGGCGGCACCGGCGGCATCACCCTGGCCAGCTGGCTGCGGCGGCTGCGCCCCGACCTCGAGGTGGCGGTGATCGAACCGTCGCCCTTCCACGACTATCAGTCGGGCTGGGTGCTGGTGGCCGGCGGCTTCGTGGATCTCGCCAGCACCCGGCGGCAGGAAGCCGCCGTGATGCCCCCCGGGGTGCGCTGGATCCATGGCGCCGTGGCGGCGTTCGATCCCGACCATGACGCCGTGGAGCTCGCCGATGGCCGGCGCCTGGGCTACGACGTGCTGGTGGTGGCCCTGGGCCTCCAGCTGAACTGGTCGGCGGTGCGCGGCCTGGACGCCTGCCTCGGCCGCCATGGCGTGACCAGCATCTACAGCCGCCCGCTGGCCAGTTACACCCGCCACTGCCTGGAGACCTTCCAGGGCGGCACGGCGGTCTTCACCCACCCCGCCACGCCGATCAAATGCGGCGGGGCTCCCCAGAAGATCATGCACCTGGCCGATCAGCGGTTCAAGGCGCGCAGTGGGGTGGGCGTGCGCTCCCGGCTGCTCTTCTGCACCGCCCAACCGGCCCTGTTCCCCGTGGCGGCCTACAGCGAGCGGATGGTGGCCATCGCCGCCGAGCGCGGTGAAGAGGTGCGCTACCACCACGAGCTGGTGGCGGTGAACGGGGCCGAGCGCATGGCCACCTTCCGGGTGGCGGAGCCCGGGCAGCCGGAGCGCGAGGAGGTGATCGGCTTCGATCTGCTGCATGTGGTGCCACCGATGGCAGCGCCGGAGGTGGTGGCCCGCAGCCCCCTGGCCGTGAACCCCGAGGAGGGCTGGGTGGAGGTGGATCCCCGCACGGGCCAGCACCCTCGCTACCCCCATGTGTTCGCCATCGGCGATGTGGGCTCCTTCCCCACCGCCAAGACGGCGGCGGCGGTGCGCCTGCAGGCTCCGGTGGTGGCGGCCAATGTGCTGGCCGTGCTCGAGGGCCGCGCCCCACAGCCCGGCTACGACGGCTACAGCGCCTGCCCCCTGATCACCAGCGACCACTCGGTGATGCTGCTGGAGTTCGACTACCGCCAGCAGCCGGTGAGCAGCTTTCTGGTGAACCCGGTGAAGGAGCGCTGGTTCACCTGGCTGCTGGAGCGCTTCGGCTTCCCCTGGATCTACTGGAACCGGATGCTCACCGGCCAGCCCCATGAAGCCGCCTACCTCAAGCCCTTCGAGGGCATCGCCCGGCGGCTGGGGCTGATGCGCTGGCAGAACAAGCCGAGGCACTGAGTTCCACGGCCTGAATCGGGGCTTGGCCCGGCAGCGTGGGATGGCCCAGGGATGGGAGATCGCTTTGCCATGCTGATCGTCCTTGCGGTGACGGCCTCCAGATAGACGGCCTGCTCGTCATCTACAGCATGCTTCGAATGGGAAGAGGTCAACCCAAGACCAAACCCAGGTCATCCATGACAGTGATTGGGTTGATCGTGGTTTCGTAGAATGAGTTAACATCGGTCATCGGTGTATGGCATTTTGCCTGCCGCACGTTTTACCGGGGCGATTCATTGAATACGATGCAGGTCAAGACCGTGTACTTGCATGTAGGCCTTCATAAAACTGCCTCAAGCTCCTTTCAGCGAACCTGCAAGAAGAATCGAAAGCGCCTGCTGAGGAAAGGACTCAACTACCCCCTGTTTGCATGCATCGAAAAGCCTGACGTCGCTATTCGTAATCACTCGATTCCATTGTACTCCGCGTTTTCGGACGATCCAGCTTCCTATCATATGAACATCAAATGGAAGATCCAGGATCTAGATCGGGTTAATGTCAATTATTTGAACGTTCTTGATGCGGCGCTGGATGGTCCGGGCGATGTGCTTTTACCGGGTGAAGACATTTCATCGCTAAGCGCGACAGCCCTCCGGAGATTCTCTGATGCGCTCACCAGTAAGGGGCATCGGTTGTCAGCGATCGCATTGGTGCGATCTCCCTATTCATTTCACTGTTCGGCCCTGCAGCAAATGATCAAGGCAGGGAGATCTTTCGATTTCAACAATACCGCATGGATAACCAGTCAACGTCAAACTCTTGAGCGGCTGCTTGCTGTGTTTGGCGAGGCGATCACCATTCATCCCTTTTCCAAGGCCTGCTCCCACAGGCGTGGCCCTGTCGGATTCTTGTTCGACCAAGTTGGTGTGAAAGCCCTTCATCGCTATTCGATTGTAGAAGCCAATCAGTCAAAAGGTAATCTTGCAGTGCGGATGCAGAATCTGATCAATCAAAGATATCCTGCCATTCTTGAAGGGAGGCTGAATGAGTCGCACTACAGAATCATGAGCTTATTGAATAACGGGCAAAAATTCTTGCTTACTTCCAAGGAGCTCGCTTCCTGCAAGGAATTTCTTCTTCAGGAGAATGCCTACATGGGCGAGCGTTTTGGGCCTGACTATTGTGACCAGGAGTTTCCGGTCGTGGATGAGCTCTCTGCAGAGGTTGTCATGGCCTCGATGGTTGAGGTACTCAGACCCATCGTGAACGGGATTCTTCGTGAATCGACCCCATCGAGCCCCATGGAAGGCTCAGACTCCATGGAAGACGGTTCAGGCTGAGATGTCGCGGCGAAGTCCGCAGGGTATGGCTCCAGCCAAAGCCGCCCCGGGAGCGTTGATCATGGGCAGAACGGGGTTGAACCGAGAATCCAGGCTCCCGTTGTCCCATGCGCCATGGGCCGCATGGAAAGGCCTCCCGGATCACACCCTTGGATCACCCCTTGGATCACACCGTGGTGCCGAACAGCTTTCCCACCGCGGCAGTGAGCCCCATGGCCAGGGCGCCCCACACCAGCATCCGCAGCGCCCCCTGGCGCAGGGAGGCGCCGCCGGCCCAGGCGGCCAGGGCCCCCAGCCCCGCCAGCACCAGCAGGGCCGTGAGCGTGGTGGCGGCGGCGATCCGCCCCGCGGGTGCCAGCAGGATCGCCAGGATTGGCACCAGGGAGCCGAGGATGAAGCTGGCAGCAGAGGAGAGGGCCGCCTGAACAGGCCTGGCCCGCAGGTGTTCGGTGAGTCCGAGTTCGTCGCGGGCATGGGCGGCCAGCGGGTCGTGCCGCATCAGCTGCAGCGCCACTTGGGCGGCCAGCTCCCGCTCCAGACCCCGCTCCACGTAGATGTCGGTGAGCTCGATCAGCTCCCCGGCCGGATCGGTGTGGAGTTCCATTCGCTCGCGGGCCAGGTCGGCCTGCTCCGTGTCGGCCTGCGACTGCACCGACACGTACTCGCCTGCGGCCATCGACAGGGCGCCCGCCACCGTGGCCGCCACTCCGGAGAGCAGGATCTCGCTGCGGCCGGCGCCGGCGGCGGCGATGCCCACCACCAGGCTGGCCACGGAGATGGTGCCGTCGTTGGCCCCGAGCACCATGGCCCGCATCCAGCCCACGCGGTCGGTGCGGTGGTGTTCGCTGTGGTGGCGCCGGGCCCGGGGATGCTGTTGCGCCATGCCGCTGCCCTCAGAGGATCTGGTCGAGGAAGCGCCGGGTGCGCTGGTGGCCGGGGTTGGAGAAGAACCGCTCCGGCGGCGCCACCTCCACCACCTCGCCCCCATCCATCAGCACCACCCGGTGGGCCACCTGCCGGGCGAACCTCACCTCGTGGGTCACCACCACCATGGTCATGCCGTCGGCGGCCAGACCCTGCATCACCTCCAGCACCTCCCGCACCATCTCGGGATCGAGGGCGCTGGTGGGCTCATCGAAGAGCATCAGCTGGGGATCCATGCACAGCGAGCGGGCGATCGCCACCCGCTGCTGCTGGCCGCCGGAGAGCTGGCCCGGGAATTTGCCGGCCTGCTCGGCGATGCCCACCCGCTCCAGCAGCTGCATGGCCCGCGCCTGGGCCTCGGCCCGGCTGCGGCGCCGCACCAGCACCGGCGCCAGGGTGAGGTTCTCCAGCACCGTGAGGTGGGGGAAGAGGTTGAACTGCTGGAACACCATGCCCACCTCGCGGCGGATGGCGTCGATGTCGCGCAGGTCGGCGGAGAGGGGGCGTCCGTCGATGTGGATGCTGCCCTGCTGGAATTCCTCGAGGGCATTGAAGGTGCGGATGAAGGTGCTCTTCCCCGAGCCCGACGGCCCCATGATCACCACCACCTCCCCCCGCTCCACCGTGAGGCTGGCCCCCTTGAGGGCCTGGAAGCCGTTCGGGTACCACTTGTGCACGGCCTCGGCCCGCAGGATCGGACCGCTGGACAGGGCGGGGGAGGTCATCGGGCGCTGGCGGTGTGACGGGGATCGAGGCGGTGTTCGAGGGCGCGGCTGCCGAGGCCCAGGGCGGTGCAGCAGCCCCAGAACAGCACCGCCAGGGTGAGGTACACCTCGCCGTAGTCCCCCAGGAAGGCGGGGTTGGCCATCACGGCCCGGGCGGTGCCGAGCAGCTCCAGCAACCCGATCAGCGACAGCAGGGTGGTGTCCTGCAGCAGGGAGATGAACTGGCTCACCATCACCGGCAGGGCCACCCGCAGCGCCTGCGGCAGCACCACATGGCGCAGGGTCTGCAAGGGGCCGAGACCCAGGGAGCGGGCGGCCTCGCGCTGGCCCTTGGGCACGGCCGCCAGACCCGAGCGCACCGCTTCGGCCAGGTAGGCGGCGGCGAAGAAAGTGAGCACCCAGGCGGCGCGCCATACCCGCTCGGGTGCCAGGCCACCCGGCAGCAGGAAGCCGAGGATGTTCTGCCCAAGAAAGAGCAGGGTGATCAGCGGGGCACCGCGCACGAACTCGATGTAGAGCACCGAGCCCCAGCGCAGCAGGGGCAGATCGCTGCGCCGTCCCAGGGCCAGGGCCACCCCCAGCGGGAAGCAGAGCAGGATCGCGAAGCTCGCCTGCAGCAGGGTGAGCAGCAGGCCGCCCCAGTCCGAGCTCGGTACCCGCGCCAGGCCGATCCCGCCGCTGATCAGTTCCATCCCGATCAGGTAGAGGGCCGGCCACAGCAGCGCCAGGCTGCGCAGGGCCCATGAACCTTGCCGGGGGCTGAGGGCCTGGCCGAGCCGTCCTGCCAGCCAGCGCAGCGCCAGCAGCAGGGCGGCCAGGCCCGCCCAGCGCAGCTGGATGGAGGCCGAGAGCTCCAGGGCCCAGGGGGTCCAGAGGGCCAGGGCCACGATCAGCCCGCAGGCCCAGCGGTCGGCCGGCGGCCAGAGCCGGCCCTGGCGGTCGGGGCGCGGCTGGCTGCGCAGCAGGCCCCAGCTCAGGCCGGCCGCTCCGCAGAACAGCGCCAGCAGCAGCCACAGCCGCCACTGCTGCGCCAGGGGGTAGCGCCCCACGGCGAAGAGGGTGCTGTTCAGCCGGATCACGGCCCAGTCGGCGCGGCCGAAGGCCCAGCGCAGCAGACCGGTGAGGGCGCCCCCGATCACGCCCAGCAGCACCAGGGTGATCAGCCCGTCGGTGGGGGTGGCGAACAGGTCGCGGCGGAGACGGCCCGCCAGGGCTGCCGCGGGGGAGGCCGGCGTTGGCGAGGAAGGTGCCATCTCAGCGCTCCCGGATCTGCACCAGCCGGTTGAGGCCGTTCATCACCGCCGAGATCAGCAGGTCGAGCACCAGATAGGCCGCCAGCAGCAGGATCACCATCTCCACGGCCCGGCCCGTCTGGTTGAGGGTGGTTTCGGCCACGGCGTAGAGATCGGGGTAGCCCACGGCCACCGCCAGCGAGGAATTCTTGGCCAGGGAGATGTACTGGGTGTTGAGGCCCGGCACGATCACCCGCAGTGCCTGGGGCAGCACCACATGGCGCACGGAGGCCAGCCAGCCCAGGCCCAGCGAGGAGGCCGCCTCCCACTGGCCCTCGGGCACGGCGGCGATGCCGGCCCGCACGACCTCCGCGATGTAGGCCCCGGAGTACACCACCAGGCCGCAGAGCAGGGCGCCGAACTCCACGCTCAACCGCAGCGGCGCCTGCCACACCCCGTTCACCAGGGTGGGGCCTGCCCACTCCCAGCCCGGTCCGAAGCCGGCCAGATACAGCCCGGACTTGGCCAGGGTGAGGCCGGGGAGCTGGAGGGCGGCCGCCCCGTTGGGCAGGGCGAGGAACACCACGAAGTACCAGAACACCAGCTGAAGCAGCAGCGGGATGTTGCGCACCACCTCCACATAGCCCCGCACCAGCCCCCGCAGCAGACCGTTGCTGCTGAAGTTGGCCATGCCCGCCATCGTGCCCAGCAGGGTGGCGCCGATCAGGCCGCACACCACCGCCCGCAGGGTGTTGGCCAGCCCGGCCAGCAGCGCGCGCCAGTAGGGCAGGGCGGCGTCGAAGGGGATGGTTGATTCGCCGATGTTGAAGCCGGCGGGCTGGCCCAGCCAGCGCCAGGTGAGCAGCAGGCCGGCGGCGGTGAGGTTGCGGATCAGGTTGCCCAGCAGGAAGGCGACGACCAGCAGCACCACCAGGGCCACCGCCGCCTGCAGCAGCCAGGGCAGCAGGCGCCGGTTGCGCCACCAGGGAATCACGGCCGGGGTCTGGGGCAGCGCCATCAGCGGAAGGGCTGGGCGTAGATCAGGCCACCCTCGCTCCAGAGGCGGTTGAGGCCCCGCTCCAGCTTGAGCCGGGAGGTGGTGCCCACGTTGCGCTCGAAGATCTCGCCGTAGTTGCCCACGGCCCGGATCGCCCGCACGGTGAAGTCGGCGGGCAGGCCGAGCTGGCGACCGAAATCCCCCTCCACGCCGAAGAAGCGCCGCAGGTCGGCGAGGTTGGTGTTGGCCTGGGCTTCCGCCAGCTTGCTGTCGAGATTGGCCTGGGTGATGCCCCATTCCTCGGCCTGCATCAGGCTGAACACGATCCAGCGCAGGGCATCGGCCCAGGCCGGATCGGCGTTGGTGGTGGCCGGTGAGAGGGGCTCCTTGCTGAGCACATCCGGCAGCAGCTGGTGGTCGTCCGGCGCGGGGAAGCTGCTGCGCTTGCCGGCCAGCTGGGAGCGGTCGCTGGTCACCGCGGCGCAGCGGCCGCCCAGGTAGGCGGCGTAGGTCTGGTCGCTGGTCTGGAACTTGAGCGGGGTGTAGGGCACGTCGATCTCCCGCATCCGGTCGGCCAGGTTGAGCTCGGTGGTGGTGCCGCTCTCCACGCAGATCGCCTTGCCTGAGAGGCCCTTCAGATCGGTGATGCCGCTCTTCACCGGCGCCATCACCCCCTGACCGTCGTAGAAGGTGGTGGGGGCGAAGCTGAGGCCGTTGCCGCCGGCGGCGTCGCGGCTGAGGGTGGCCGTGGTGTTGCGGGCCAGCATGTCCACCTCGCCGCTGGCCAGGGCCGCGAAGCGCTCGCTGGAGTTGAGGTTGCGGTACTCCACCTTGTCGGGATCCCCCAGCACGGCCGCGGCCACGGCCTTGCAGGTGTCCACATCGAGCCCGGAATAGCGGCCATCGGGCTCCACGAAGCTGAAGCCGGGCAGGGTGCCCTCCACCCCGCACACCAGCTTGTCGCGGGCGGTGATGCCGTTCAGCTTGGCGCTCTGCAGGCCCGATCCATCCGGGGGGGCGCAGGCGGCCAGGGGAATCAGCCCGAGCAGGGCCACCAGCGCCGCGCCCCGCCTGGGTCCGACGACCGCCCCCGGGGCCGGTGCGGGCAGCGGGCGGTGGGGAGCTCGCGGAGCAGCAGGCATGGCGCCGATCCCCCGATGGGGTCAGAAGTGGCGCGATCCTGTCACGATCCGCCGCAATGCGCTGTCAGGCGAAGCCGCCTCAGGCGGCGCCGAGCTGCTGCAGCTGGGCCTCCAGGCGCTGCCGCAGGCGGGACTGCACCAGGGTGCAGAGGTCGTCCACCAGTTCGCTGTCTGCGTGCCAGATGGTGCGCACCCCGTCGCGCTCGCAGCGCACCAGGCCGGCCCGCTGCAGCTGGCCCAGCTGGCGGCTGATGTGCGACTGCGAAAAGCCCGTGGCCTCGATCAGGGCGGCCACATCCATCGGCCCCTGCTTGAGCTGGCAGAGCAGTTGCAGCCGCGCCGGTTCACTCAGGATCCGGAAGAACTGGCAGTACTCCTCGAGCAGCTGGAGAGAGGGCATGGTGCCCGGGCCGGCCATGGCGATTCTTTATGACGCTAAAAGCATTCTGCCATGGTCTTCGCCGGGCCGCCGGTCGCGGCAGCCAGCACGAAGAACGGCGGATCGATTGCGTTGTTCCCCTCTATGCGGCTATCGTCATAACAGTCTGCAGGGATGCCGCATGGCCGTCTCTTCTCCCGGGGGTGTCGCCCCCACCGCTCAAGCCGCTGCCGCCTCAGCTGCCGCCTCAGAGGCCACCCCGGCTGCCGCACCGGCCGGTGCATTGCTTTTGGCCGCCGCCGCGGGAGGTGCTCCGCTGCTGCTGCGTCAGCTGTTCGACGCCGACACCGGCACCTACACCTATCTGCTGGCCGACGTGGCCAGCGGGCAGGGCGTGATCATCGATCCGGTGTACGAGCAGCACCGCCGCGACCTCTCCCTGGTGCAGGAACTCGGCATCGCGCTGGTGGCCTCGCTCGACACCCATGCCCATGCCGACCACGTGACCGGCAGCTGGCTGCTGCACGAAGCCACGGGCTGTGCCATCGGCCTGGCCGCCGCCGCCGGCGCCGAGAACGTGACCCGGCCCCTGGCCCATGGGGATCGGGTGAGCTTCGGCCGCCGCTCCCTGGAGGTGCGCAGCACGCCGGGCCACACCAACGGCTGCGTCACCTACGTGCTCGACGACCTGTCGATGGCCTTCACGGGCGATGCCCTGCTGGTGCGCGGCTGCGGCCGCTGCGATTTCCAGCAGGGCAACGCCCACACCCTCTGGAGCTCGATCACCGGCCAGATCCTCACCCTGCCGGACACCTGCCTGCTCTATCCCGGCCACGACTACACCGGCCGCGGCGTCACCTCCGTGGCGGAGGAGAAGGCCTTCAACGCCCGCCTGGGGGGCAGCGCCACCGAGCGCGACTTCGTGGGGCACATGGAGAACATGAAGCTGCCCCACCCCCACCGCATCGCCGAGGCCCTGCCCGGCAACATGCGCTCGGGACGGCCGCGGCAGCCGGAGCCCCAGGCCAGCTGGGCGCCGCTGGTGCGCAGCTATGCCGGCCTGCCGGAACTCTCCCCCGCCTGGGTGGCGGCCCACAGCGGCGATGTGGCCCTGGTGGACGTGCGGGCACCGGAGGAATTCAACGGCCCCGACGGCCGCATCCCCGGCAGCCAGCTCCTGCCCCTGCCGGAGCTGGAGGCCCGTGCCGCCGAGCTGCCCCAGGACCGGCCCCTGGTGCTGGTGTGCCATTCGGGC
Organism: Cyanobium sp. PCC 7001; assembly: GCF_000155635.1. Lineage (NCBI taxonomy): Bacteria > Bacillati > Cyanobacteriota > Cyanophyceae > Synechococcales > Prochlorococcaceae > Cyanobium > Cyanobium sp. PCC 7001. The sequence goes on along the minus strand of NZ_DS990556.1, from coordinate 902,826 downwards.
AGCCGTTCGGCCCTGGCCACCCAGCAGCTGATGAAGGCCGGGCGCGAGCAGGTGGCCAACCTGCGCGGCGGCCTGGGCCGCTGGCGCGACGAGGGCTACCCGGTGGAGACCGGCGCCCCGCCGGCCGGAGCCTGACATCTCGACATCCCTGCTTTTTTCCCACGTCCGATCTGATTCCCCCCACCTCACGCAACCTCCGATGACCACGACCTCCCCCCCCACCAACCGCGGCTCTGATGCCCCCATCGAGCTCGCCCGGATCTCGCCCCAGCAGCTGGCCGACCGGCTGGCCGCCCGGGCGGTGACCGTGATTGATGTGCGTGAGCCGGTGGAATACGCCGGCGGGCACATCGCCGGCAGCATCAACGTGCCGCTGGCCCGCCTCGGCCGCACGGACCTGCCGAACGGCCCCCTGGTGCTGGTGTGCCACAGCGGCAACCGCAGCTCCAAGGGGTTGGGGCAGCTGCTGCAGCAGGGCCATCCCGATCCGGTGATGGACCTGGAGGGCGGCGTGCCCGCCTGGCAGCGGGCCGGCTATCCCGTGCGCCGGCTGGCGGGGGCGCCGCTGCCGCTGATGCGGCAGGTGCAGATCGCCGCCGGCTCCCTGGTGCTCCTGGGGGTGATCCTCAGCCAGACGGTGGCGCCCGGCTGGATCTGGCTGGCGGGCTTCGTGGGGGCGGGTCTGGTGTTCGCCGGCATCAGCGGCTTCTGCGGCATGGCCCGCCTGCTGGCGGCCATGCCCTGGAACCGGGTGAGCCTGTGATCGAGGCCACGGCCCTGCTGCTCCTGGCAGGGGGGGGCCTGATCGGCTTCCTGCTGGCGGTGCTCGGGGCCGGAGGTTCGATCCTGCTGCTGCCCCTGCTGGTGAGCGGCGCCGGGCTGCCCACCCGCCAGGCGGTGCCGCTCTCCTTGATCGTGGTGGCCCTGCTGGCCCTGGGCAATGTGGGGCCCTACCTGCGCCGGCGTCAGGTGGCCCTGCGCCCCGCCCTGATCCTCGGGTTTCCTGCCCTGGCCGGCAGCTGGATCGGCGGCAGCCTGGTGAGGGCCGGCCTGATTCCGGAAGCCGTGCAGCTGGGGGTGTTCACGCTGGCGGCGCTGGTGGCCTCCTGGCTGCTCACCCGCCGCCGCAGGCCCCGCGACGCCAACACGCCCATGCCCCCTGCCGGCGGCGGCGCGCCTGCCCTGGCCCTGCAGGGGGTGGTGGTGGGGCTGCTCACCGGCGTCGCCGGCGTGGGCGGGGGCTTTGCGATCGTGCCGGCCCTGGTGCTGATCGCCGGCCTGCCGATGGCCCTGGCCAGCGGCACCAGCCTGGTGCTGATCGCGGTGAATGCGGCCGTGGCCCTCCTGGCCCTCGGCCACTGGCCCGCCAGTGCCGTGCCACTACTGCTGCCCCTGCTAGTGGGGGGTGCCGGCGGGGCCTTCGTGGGCCAGTGGCTGGCCCCCCACCTGAACGATCGGCGGCTGCGGCAGGGCTTCTCGGCCCTGCTGATCGGCTCGGCCCTGCTCACCGGAGCCGAGGCCTGGCGCCGCCATGAGCCCCCGACGGCTGCCGCCGCTCCCCCTGCCACCGTGGCCCGCTCCGGGCCCACGCCCCTCGCTTCTGTTCCTCCCGCTCCCTGCTGATGGACCAACGCCTGTTTCAGTTCCGGCTGCGCAGCAGCCACCCCGCGCCCGAGCGCGCCACCGGTGACCTGGTGGTGGAGTTCCTCACTCCGGAGGGGCAGTGGGAATCCCAGCAGCTCAGCCTCACCATGCCGGGTTTCCGCCTCTACCTGATTTCCCTGCTGCTGTGTCAGCACACCTATCTGGTGGCCAACGCCCGCGAGCGACAGCTTCCCCTGGAGCGGGTGGAGGCCAGCTTCGAGGTGACCACCAGCAGCACCTGGATCGTGGAGCGGGTGGAGGGCGACTTCCGCATGGGCCTCGATCCCGCAGCCAGTGCCGAGGAGCGCGACCGGGTCGATGCCGAGGCGATCGCCTGGATGCAGGAGCGCATGACCCACTGCCCGATCTCGCGCAACCTGCCCGAGGGGGTGCCGAAGCAGATCGGTCTGCGGCTTGCCGAGGCCTGACGTCGCTCAGTGGCTCGAGCTCAGTAGCCCGAGGAGCCGGGCGGCGGCGCACTGGCAGGCGAGCGCTGCAGGAAGGCCGTCACCGGGATGCGCTGGGGCTGGTCGTAGCCCACCGGCAGCCAGAGGTCGCCGGCGGCGGTGCCGAAGTGGATCTCCCAGTGGTAGAGCCCCAGATAGGCCCGCGGATCCTCCTCGATCAGAGAGGCGTAGTGGAGCACGGCGCGGCCGTAGTGGTCGCTGTTGTTGTAGCCCCACAGACCCTTGCGGATGTCCTGGAGCCCGCCGCGGCGCACCAGGTAGCGGGCGGCGGCCTGGATGGCGTCATGGGGATCGTGGATGTCCCCCTTGCCGATGCCCCGCTCGGCCCAGGTGGTGGGCAGGAACTGCATCGGCCCCTGGGCGTTGGCCACCGACACGCCATCGATGCGGCCCATGCCGGTTTCCACCAGATTCACTGCCGCCAGCACCTCCCAGGCAATGCCCGTGGCGGCCTCAGCCTTCTTGTAGTGGCTGATCAGGGCCTCGGGCGGTTCGGGCGCGATGATCCGCCAGGCCGGCAGGGAGGTGGGTTTGGTGCCGCCTCGGTGCATGGCGAGGAACTCACGCCGCGCCGCCAGGTGCCGGTCGAACACGCTCTGCCAGCGCTGTGGCAGTTGCTGGCGCACCAGGGCCGATTGCTCCGGCTTGTGGGAGAGCACCCGGTAGATCACCTGCTGCTGGTGTCCCAGTTCGGGCAGCTCCGCCTCCGGGGTGTCGGGCGAGCGGATGGCGGCCTCCACCCGGGCCAGCAGGGCGGCCAGCTCCCGGGGGTCGGCGGGCACCAACGGGTAGTGGCGGCCGTCGGCGGTGCGGCTCAGCCCGGGGTCGCTGGGCAGCAGGGCGGTGGTGGTGGGCTCGGCTTCCACCTGCTGGGGCCGGGTGGCCGCCAGGTAGGGATGGAGCCAGGCCCCCAGACCCCCCAGGGCCAGGGCGGCGCCGATGGCGACACCAAGACGGCGATGGGCAAGCCGGGGCATGGCCGCGCTCCTGGGTTGTTGTGCCCAGGCTATGGCTCCTGGCCAGCCCCCTGGCCTCAGCGCAGGTCGAAGCGGTCGAGCTCCATCACCTTGCCCCAGGCGGCGACGAAATCCGCCACGAACTTCTCGGCCCCGTCGCTCTGGGCATACACCTCGGCGATCGCCCGCAGCTGGGAGTTGGAGCCGAACACCAGATCCACCCGGCTGGCGGTCCAGCGCAGGGCACCGCTGTGGCGGTCGCGGCCCTCGAAGCTGCTGGCCTCCTCGCCGCTGGGCGTCCACACCGTGGCCATGTCCAGCAGGTTCACGAAGAAGTCGTTGCTGAGGGTGCCGGCCCGGGTGGTGAACACCCCCTGGCTGGAGCCGCCGGTGTTGGCCCCCAGCACCCGCAGGCCGCCCACCAGCACGGTCATCTCCGGGGCGCTGAGGGTGAGCAGCTGGGCCCGATCCAGCAGCAGCTCCTCGGCCGGCACGGCGAAGGAGCGCTTCTGGAAGTTGCGGAAGCCGTCGGCCTGGGGTTCCAGCACCGCGAAGGCCTCCACATCGGTGAGCTCCTGGCTGGCATCGGCGCGGCCGGGACGGAAGGGCACCGCCACGGCATGGCCGCCTGACCGGGCGGCGGCTTCCACAGCGGCGCAGCCGCCCAGCACGACCAGATCCGCGAGCGACACCCGGGTGCCGTCGCCCTGGGCGGCGTTGAAGCGCTGCTGGATGCCCTCCAGCACCGCCAGCACGCGGGCCAGCTGCTCGGGCTCGTTCACCTCCCAGCCGTTCTGGGGGGCCAGGCGGAGGCGGCCGCCGTTGGCGCCGCCGCGCTTGTCGGAGCCGCGGAAGGTGGAGGCGGAGGCCCAGGCGGTGGCCACCAGCTCGGCGGTGCTGAGGCCGGAGGCCAGCAGCTCGGCCTTGAGCGCCGCGATGGCGGGCTCCTGGATCAGGGGATGGTCCACCGCCGGGATCGGGTCCTGCCAGAGCAGGTCCTCCTCGGGCACCTCGGGGCCGAGATATAGGGCCTTGGGGCCCATGTCCCGGTGGGTGAGCTTGAACCAGGCGCGGGCGAAGGCCTGCTGGTCCTGGTGGAAGCGGCGGGCGATCGGTTCGTAGAGCGGGTCGTAGCGGAGCGAGAGATCGGCGGTGGTCATGATCGGCGGATGCCGCTTCGCCGGATCGTGGGCGTCGGGGATGAGGTGCTCCTCGCGCACGTGCAGCGCCTGCCACTGCCAGGCCCCGGCCGGACTCTTCACCAGTTCCCAGTCGTAGCCGAACAGCATCTCGAAGTAGCCCCGGTCCCAGCTGGTGGGGTTGGGCTTCCAGGCGCCCTCGATGCCGCTGGTGGTGGCATCGGCGCCCTTGCCGCTGCCGAAGGCGTTGCGCCAGCCCAGGCCCTGGTCCTCGAGGGCCGCGCCCTCGGGAGCGGGACCCACCAGTTCGGGGCTGCCGGCACCGTGGGCCTTGCCGAAGGTGTGGCCCCCTGCCACCAGGGCCACGGTCTCCTCGTCGTTCATGGCCATGCGGAGGAAGGTCTCGCGCACGTCGCGGCCCGAGGCCACCGGATCGGGCTGACCGTTCGGACCTTCCGGGTTCACGTAGATCAGCCCCATCTGCACCGCGGCCAGGGGGTTTTCCAGCGTGTGGTCGTCGCTGTGGCGCTCATCGCCCATCCAGCTGGTCTCGCGGCCCCAGTAGATGTCCTCCTCCGGCTGCCAGATGTCCACCCGGCCGCCGCCGAAGCCGAAGGGGGTGAAGCCCATCGATTCCAGGGCGCAGTTGCCCGCCAGGATGATCAGATCGGCCCAGGAGATGCGGTTGCCGTACGTCTGCTTGATCGGCCAGAGCAGGCGCCGGGCCTTGTCGAGGTTGCCGTTGTCGGGCCAGCTGTTCACCGGCGCGAAACGCTGGTTGCCGGTGCCACCGCCGCCGCGGCCGTCGCCGGTGCGGTAGGTGCCGGCGCTGTGCCACGCCATGCGGATGAACAGGCCGCCGTAGTGGCCCCAGTCGGCCGGCCACCAGTCCTGGGAGTCGGTCATCAGGGTGTGGAGATCGCGCTTGAGGGCGGCGAAATCCAGCTGGCCGAAGGCCTCGGCGTAGTCGAAGCCGGACCCGAGGGGGTTGGAGGCCGGCGCGTGCTGGTGAAGGATGCCGAGATTCAGTTGCTGGGGCCACCAGCGGCGGTTGGGAGCATCGTCCTGGGCCGTGGCGGCCCCGGCCCGTGCAGCAAACGGGCAGCTGCTGATGGCGGTCATGCGGAAGCGGTCAAGGGGTGGCGGTCCTGCGGATCTCTGCCCTGAGGGGGCAAGTCCCTGCGCCTCCTGGACCGTAATCAGCCCCCGTGGGGCGGGGAGCGGTGCGTCACATCCCTTCTCAGGGCGTCAGGTTGGTCTGGCGCGGCGTGCCCAGCCGGATCCCGGCCTGGCGCAGGTTCTGCAGCAGGCGCAGGCGGAACTCGCGGCTCACGTCCCACTGGCGGCCCGGGGCGGTGTCGATCCAGGTGGTGATCGCCACGCCGGCATGGCTGATGGCATCGATGCCGAGCACGGCCGGGGGCGCCAGGATGCTGGCCGCCCAGTCCGGGTCCCGGTGCAGCTGCTCGCCGGTGGCCCGGGTCACGGCCAGGGCCTCCACGGGATCGCTGTCGCAGTCCACCTCCACGCTCACGTTCACCCGCGACCAGTTGCGGGTGAGGTTGTTCACCTGGGTGATGGTGCTGTTGGGAATGGTGATGAACTCCCCGCCGGGGCTGCGCAGCTGGGTGACGCGCAGGTTGAGGCTCTCCACCAGGCCTACCGAGCCGGAGGTGTTGATCACATCGCCGATGGCGAACTGATCCTCCGCCAGGATCAGAAAGCCGTTCACCAGATCGCGGATCAGGTTCTGGGCGCCGAAGCTGATCGCCAGGCCGAGCAGGCCCCCGATGGCCAGGATCGAGCTGCTCGGCACCCCCAGCACCCCCAGCCCGGACAGCACCCCCACCAGGGTGATCAGCACCACCAGCATGCCCTTGGTGGCATCGATGATGGTGGAGAAGCGCAGCTGCAGCCTGCGGCTCTGGTCGGCGGCACCGCCCACCACCGGATGGCGGGCCTCCCAGCGGGCCTCGAAGCGATCCAGCAGGCGTGTGCAGAAGCGGATCGCCAGGGTGGTGCAGAACCACACCAGCAGCAGCTTGAGCGGCAGGCCGGCGAAGTCGCGGCTGAACATGGCCAGCCCTGGGAACTGCCGCAGCAGCAGGTAGATGCCGCCGTACCAGAGCAGCAGCACGGCCCAGAACAGCAGCCACTGCAGCAGGCCCCAGCCGTTGAGGCGCCGTTTGAGCGGCAGCCGGTCGAGGGTGGCCTCCACGAACTGCTGCCGGCCGCGGAACAGGGCGTCCTGGCCATCGGCGTCGCCCTCCGACGGCTGGGAGGGGGCCTCCTGTTCCACCTGCTCGCGCATGGCCTGCAGCCGCTGCTGGAGCACCAGCTGGCGCCGGGCGATGCGCCGCTTGATCAGGATGATCACACCGGTGGCCGCCACCATCCCCAGCAGGATCCGCACGAAGCGCCACAGGCTGCGCCTGAGGTTCTCGGGTTGCAGGCTGAGGTCGTAGTCGCGGATTTCCCGCTCCAGCTTGCCGCGCCAGCGCTTGGCGAGCTCCTCCACCGCGACGCCGTGGAAGTTGGCATCGGCGCTGGTGACCGAAGCCAGCACCATCGGGCGCGGGTGATCGTCATCGCGCACGGTGATCACGGTGACGTTGTTGAGCTTGGCCGTCTCCACCCGCAGGCTGTCGCCCCCCATGCCCCGCTCCAGCGCCGCCAGTTCCACGCGGGCGTGAATCTGGCGGGCCCGCTGTTCCACGGGAACGACGTCCTCCGGGGGCTGGCTTCGGTCGTAGACCGTGGGGGAGGCGATCTTGAACAGCTGGCGGCCGTCGATCGGCGAGGTCACCGGCGTCACCTCGATGTCGCCGAAGCGGTTCACACCGTCGGGCACCACCCTGCCGCCGGCGCCGGTGAGGTTCTCCCCCAGGCTGATCTGGGCCTGGGCCGGCAGCACAGACAGCAGGAGGCTCAGCAGCGGGGCCAGGATCAGAGCCAGCAACGCGTGCCGCACCCGGCGGTTGCCTCGGTGGATCGGGCCGATCTGCGGCATGGTCCGGACGCTCCGTTGCAGGGATGGTTACACAGGCGGCCGGATCCAAAGGGCAGGCTTGGACGCAGCTCGTGCTGCCGCCATGGCGATTCGACCGGTGCTGCGCCTCGGGGATCCTTTCCTGCGCCAGGTGGCGGTGGCGGTGCCGCGGCAGGCGATCGGCTCCCCTGAACTCTCCGCGCTGCTGGACGATCTGCGGGACACCATGGCCGCCCGTGATGGTGCCGGCCTGGCCGCACCTCAGATCGGTGTGGCCCTCCGGGTGGTGATCTTTGGATTCACGACCAATCCCCGCTACCCCGAAGCACCACCGATCCCCGACACCGTGCTGATCAATCCTGTGCTCACACCCCTGGGAAGTGCCCGCAGCAGCGGCTGGGAGGGGTGCCTGAGCGTGCCGGGGCTGCGGGGGCTGGTGCCCCGCTGGGACCGCATCCGCTACACGGGCCTCGACGAGCAGGGCCGGCCGCTGCAGCGGGAGGTGGAAGGCTTCCATGCCCGGGTGGTGCAGCACGAATGCGACCATCTCGATGGCGTGCTGTTCCCTGACCGGATCGAGGACCGCACCGCGTTCGGGTTCAGCGCCGAGCTGGCGGCGGCCGGACTGCTGCCGGTTGCGGGCTGAGCGCTGTTGTGCTCCCAGCCCTCAGCAGCGCTCAGGCCGCCTGGGCCGGGCGCCGATCTCCGTCCACGAAGCGGCGCAGGTTGACGCCGGCCTCGAAAGCGGCGCGGCTGAGGTCGGCCTGCTGCTCCGCGCTGAGGCCGTCCCAGAAGGCATGGAACAGATCGAGGGAGGCCTTGCCGATACCCACCGCCCCCACCAGGGTGAGCGGCAGGCTCAGCCAGGGGAAAACCAGCAGCACCATGCCGAGGGCGGCACTGACCACCGCGCCCTGCTTGCTCGATTCCCACACGGTGGCGGCAATGGTCTGGAGCTGGGTGGCCCGGTCGATCTCGCCGCGGCGGCGCATGGCCTCGGTGCGCATGGCGCTGAGCAGGGCCTGATAGATCGCGTAGACGGCGATCCCGCCCACGGTGGATTCGGCCACGAACTCGCCGCCACCGGCGGGCCCGCCGCTGCCGTTGAGGTCGAAGGAGGCCAGGCCGGCCGCCGGAGCGACTTCCCAGCCGGCGCGGGGAATGCGGAAGGGATCCCGTTCGCGGCCCATCGGGAAGCGGTGGCAACTGGAACCCAGTCTGCCTGGTTTCGGCTGCATGGTTCTGGCAGCCTGGTCTGGGTTGCCAGGTTGCAGCCTGGGGGCTGGTCCGCGCGGAACTCAGCGGCCGGCCACCAGACGTTCGTAGTGGTCGAGGGCGCGGAGGTGTTCACGCTCGGCCCTCAGGCCGATGAAGCCGTCGGGGCGCACCGCCAGCAGGGTGAGACCCGCCCCCGCCGGGGGGGTGGGGCCAGGCCGCAGCGCCACGACGGTCTGGGGCAGTGCCGATCGGGCGGCCCGGGTCTCCAGCTGGGCGCGCAGGCTGTCGAAGCCCCCTCGGTCCCGGTCCGCTGAGCCCAGCAGCACCAGGGTGTGCTCCGGCCGCTGGGTGAGCGTGTGCAGGTGACATCCTCCCTGCTCCGGAGACAGCCGGATGGTGGTTGGCAGCCGTTGTCCCGCGCCCGGCTGGCCGCCCAGTCCTCCTTCCGCCAGCCACTCGCAGAGAATCGGCGACCCTGCGTAGCCCACGTTCATCTCGGTTTCGGCCACCACCTCGTGCTGGCGGGCCACGGGATCGGCGAGCATCGCGGCGATGGCCCGGTTCCGCGCCGCACGCTCCTGTGGATCCCGCAGTCCATGGGCCTGCTCGGTGGCCGCGCCGGAGCGGGTGATCCGTTCGGCCACCGGGCGCCGTTCCAGGCCATAGCTGTCGAGCAGGGCCGGGGTGGCGGTGCCGTGGTGCACCAGCGCCAGCTTCCAGCCCAGGTTGGCGGCATCCTGCAGCCCGCAGTTCATGCCATGGCCCTCGGCGGGTGAGCACACATGGGCCGCATCGCCCGCCACGAACACGGCGCCGGAGTGGAAGGCCCTGGCCACCCGGGTGTGGCAGTGGAAGCGACTGGGGTTCTCCACCTCCGTGAAGCGGGCGCCGGGCAGATAGCGCTGCAGCACGGCGCCCGCTTCTGTCACCAGGTCGCTCTGCTCGGAGCTGGGGCGCAGGTACACCCGCCAGCGCCGGCCGGGCAGGGCGGTGAGGATCAGCGGCGTGGCGTCCAGGTAGGCGGCGTTGGCCTCATGGCTGTCCCGCCAGCCCTCCACACCGGCATCGAACACGGCCCAGGGCCTGGCGATGGCCTCCCCGTCGAAGGCGATGCCGGCCAGCTCCCGGGTGGTGCTGCGCAGGCCGTCGCAGCCCACCACCCAGCGTGCCTGCACCCGGTGCAGCTGCTCGCCGCTGGCGATCGTGGCGATCACCCCCTCGCCGTGGGGCTCCAGTCCGATCAGGCGCCAGCCCCGGTGGATCGTGCCGCCGTGGCGCTGCAGGTGGCCGCTGAGCAGGCGCTCGGTGATTTCCTCGGACAGTCCCAGATTGAAGCCGTAGCGGCTGCCACAGCCGGCCAGGTCCAGCTCTCCGAGCCGCTCGCCATCGGCGTGGATGAGGATGTGGCGCTGGCGGCAGCCTGCGTCCAGAAACTCCTCCTCCAGCCCCAGGGCCTCGAAGATCTCCAGGGAGAGGGGGTGGATGACGGTGGCACGATCCCAGTGCAGAGCCTCGGGCCGTGCCTCGATCAGGAGGGTGGGCACCTGCCTGCGCTGCAGCTCGGCGGCCAGGAGCAGGCCGGTGGGTCCGGCGCCCACCACGAGAACCGAGGTGTGCTGGGGAAGGGATGGAGGCACCGCTTCAGAGCTGCCGCAGAAAGCCCCCGGCGGGAGCCGGGGGCGCGTTTGACCATTCTCCTGGACGCTGCGGCGCTGTGGCGCAAGGGGGTGTGCCTCAGCCCTCCACCTTCACCTTCACGGTGGTGTGGGTCTGGGCCTTGGGAGCCGTCACGGTGAGCAGGCCGTCGCGGTAGGTGGCGTTGAGGTTCTGGGCCTCGATCGGCGTGGGGAAGCGGAAGCTGCGGCTCCAGGTGCCGTAGCGGAACTCGCTCAGCAGCGGCTCGGCGGCGGCGCGCTGTTCGGAAGCAGCGGCATCGCCGGCGGCGGCCTCCCGCTGGGAGCGGCGTTCGGCGCTGATGACCAGGGTGCGGTCGGTGGCCTTCACATCGAGGCCCTCACGGTCCACTCCCGGGAGTTCGAGGATCACGGTGTAGGCCTCGGCGGTTTCGTGCACTTCGGCGGCCGGGACCCGTTCGCTGCCGTGCAGCTGCTGGGTGAGTTGATGCTCCAGCCGATCGAACAGCTCGAAGGGGGTGGTGGTGCGCAGACTCAGCATGGTTCTGGTGGCGAAGGTGAGGTTGTGGCGGGGTCTCATCGCCCCCGTGCAACAACCTTCGCCGCTGGGCCATGGGCGCGGGAGCGGGTGAACCGAACGCTGGGATTCGGCCCTCACGCCCAGGGTCGGGAGACCCGAATCCGCTGGGGTGAGAACCGAAGGGCCCGGTGCTGGCTGGGCTCATGGCTGCCCGGGTTCATGGCAACACCAGCAACAGCAGCCGGTTGCCCTCCGGATCGAGCAGCCAGGCCTCGGCTCCGAACGGTTCCCGTCGTGGAGGATCGAGCCGTGAGGCCCCCTGCGCCAGGGCCTGGCTGATCCAGGCGTGCAGCACCGCTGTGGCGTCGGCCCCGGCGGTACGGCGCTGCAGGCAGAGGGCCAGCCGCCCCGGCTGCCTGGGCTGGGGCCGGCTCCGTGATGGGGCGTAGATCTCCAGCCATCCTCCCGGTGGCCAGGGCACCCGCCAGTGGCCAGCACCCAGACCCGCCTGCGGCTCCGCCGCCAGCAGGGAGCCATAGAAGCGGGCCAGACGCGCCGGATCGTCGGCCGCCAGCACGAGGGATCCACCCGGTGGCCCGTCCAGGGATCCGCCAGGTGATCCGTCTTGCTCGCCCGTCGCCGTCATGTCTGCTGCCATCGTGACCGTTCTTCGCCGCCCCCGAGGGCTTCCACAACAAAGCCCGGAGCGTGGGCCCCGGGCTCTTGTCTGCTCAGCCGTGGTGCCCGCTCAGGGGAGCGGGGCGCAGCTGCGCGGTCGGTGGATCGTCAGATCGCCTGGATTATGTGGTTGTTGGAGAGCGGAGCTGCTGGCGCTGGCACCTGGGGCCATGGGTCCAGGAGGACGTTCCGCTGGTATCCGGGGCACCTGGGAGCAAGGTCGAGGACTCGCCCGTGAACGGTGCAGTGGACGGCGAAGGCTGGAGGGAGGGAAAGCCCTGCGGCTTCACACAGCCTGCGACAGGCCTGGAACGTCAGTGATCCGTTGAGAGTGTTGGAGCAGGGGCCGGATCGTCAGCGCGCTCCTGACATCTGCTGCGGGGGGGTGTCATCCATCCGTGGAGCCTCCGAATCCCGATGTGTCCACCCTCGCCGTGTTCCCTGCGGCCGGCAAGCCTGCGCCCGCCAGCCTTCACGGCTCTTGATCGGTGGCAACCCACCGTTACGAACCGCCTTCACGCCGATTCATGCCTCTGGCCTGTCGCCGGGGCCAGCCCCAAGCTGAGGGGACACGGGCCGATGGCGGTGGCGATTCCAGGGCTGGCGCCGGTGGCCGCGGCGCTGATCCAGATGCAGGGGCCGGCCCTGGAGGCCGGGGTGCTGACCGGTTCGATCGCCCTGCCGCTGGAACGTGCCCGTCACGGCGATACGCCCGTGCTCACCTTCCGCAGCCCCACCGGCAGCGGCGCATCGGGCGCGACGGGGGGCGCGACGGTGGGCGCGACCGGGGCCGCGACGGTGCGGTTTCTGCTCGATACCGGAGCCTCCTCCAGCCTGTTGTCGCCGGCCCTGGTGGCGCGCCTCAGCCTCTCCAGCCGGGTGATTCCGCTGCGCCAGTTCGCCCTGGCGGGAGCCGGTGAGGGCTGCGGCGCGGTGCAGCCCCGCCGCGCCCGCCTGCCGCTGCTCACCGCCGGCGGTCCGGGCTCGGCGCGGCTGAGCCTGAGCGGCGCCGAGGTGCTGGTTCTGCCGGTGGCCGGTCTGCCCGCTGATGTGGATGGGGTGCTGGGCGCGCCCCAGTTGCGGCAGCTGCCGCTCTGGGTTGACCCCCGCGGCGGCCAGCTGGCATTCGGGCCCGCTGCGCTGCGGCTGGCCGCTGAGGCCTCCCGGGGCGATTCCGCTGGCCGGAGGCCCGTCACCCACGCCCTGCGCTGGCAGCGGGGTGTGCCCCTGATGGCCCTGCCCCTCGCGGCGGTGCCCGGGCAGCCCGCCGCTCCGCTCAGCGTGCCCGCCCTGGCCGACACCGGGGCGGAGGGGCTGTTCCTCACCCCCGGCCTCACGGCGCGGCTGATGCCGGTGGGCCCGAGCCGGCCGCTGCGGGTGGCTGGCTTCTGCGGTGAAGAATCGGCCCGCTGGGCTCCGATGCTCGGCCCCCATCTGCTCCCCCTACCTGGCCATGGGGGCCATCTGCCCGCACCCGTTCAGGCCATCACCACGGCCAATCCGGTGTTCGAGGCCCTCGGGGTGGAGGCGATCGTGGGGCAGGAGCTGCTGCGTTCCCACCCCCAGCTGTGGCGGCTGGATGCGACGCCTCCGTTGCTGCGGCTCTGGCCCACCCGGCCGTAGAGCGGGTCAGCCGATCGGCACCAGCACCCGGGCGAAGCCGAGGGCGAAGACGATCTGGCGGATCGGCACACCGAACACGGTGGAGACAAGGTCGATCGCCAGGGTGGTGAGCACGGCCTCCGAAAGAGTGATTGTGAATTGATACGAAGAAACGTAACACGTCTTCTCAGGAAGGCTGCCGCCGCAGGCGCCCGGCCTGACTGTTCAGGTTTCGCTGCTCCGGGACGATGACAGGGCGCCCGATCCCTTCCCCGGGTGCCTGCGGCTGCGGGGCCGAAGGGGCGGAACGCCTCGAGCGGAGCACGCTGCGCTGGCTGCTCGCGATCAACGGCGCGATGTTTCTGCTGGAAGCGGGGCTGGGCCTCTGGGGCCGGTCCACGGGCTTGATCGCCGATGGGCTGGACATGCTGGCCGATGCCGCGGTGTATGCCCTCAGCCTCCTGGCCGTGGGCCGCGGCACGGCACGTCAGCGCAGGGCGGCGCGCCTGAGCGGCTGGCTGCAGGTGGGGCTGGCGGCGCTGGTGATGCTGGATGGGGTGCGCCGCTACGCCCTGGGCAGCGAACCCATGGGGGTGCTGATGGCCTCGGTGGCGGCCCTGGCTCTGGCCGCCAACCTGCAGTGCCTGGCTCTGCTGCAACGCCATCGCGATGGTGGGCTGCACATGCGGGCGTCGCTGATCTTCTCCACCAACGACACCATCGCCAATGCCGGCGTGATCGTGGCCGGGCTGCTCGTGACCCTGCTCGGCAGCCCCCTGCCCGACCTGCTGATCGGCCTCGTGATCAGCCTGCTGGTGCTGCGGGGCGGCATCCGGATCCTGCGCCAGTCGGCGGACGGGGCCGACGGCGGCCTGAGCAGCCGCAGCCGTGGTGGCTAGCAAGGGAGGGCCGAACGAAGGGAGTGCGTGAGCCCAACCAAGCGGATCGCCATCAGCGGCATCGTGATCGAGGTGCCGACCGAACCCCCCTCCCCCGACCAGTGTCCCCTGCAGAGCCGGATCGAGTGCAGCTACGGCCTGTGGACCATCGAGGTGTGGCGGGACGGGGAGCGCCGCGCCAGCTTCGGCCCGGAATCCTTCACCACGGCCCTGGTGCGGGCCCTGATGCGAGAGGATCTGGGCGATGTGGTGCCGGATCAGGTGGTGTTGCGCTGGGAGGACTGATCCGCCGGCGAATCTGCAAGAGTCGCCGCGGATGCGACCTTCCGGATGGCAACCAGCATGGAGGTGCTGAGCCTCTTCCCGCGCTACCTGCTCAAGGGGGTGTTGCCATCGGAGCAGCTGCGCGGTCTGCAGGCCCTGGCCCATACGGTGCTGGCCGATCCGGCCCTGGCCCCCGACGCCTCCCTGAAGCTGGCGGGGCAGCTGGCGCTGCAGCGGGAGCTGGGCCCCCAGTACCCCGAAGTGGTGACCCTCTGCTCGGAGGTGCTGCTGCCGGCCTGTGAGCGCTGGATCCGCCACGTGATCGACCAGCAGCCGCCGGAGGCCCATGGACCCTGGGCCCGGGGCCGCTACCAGCTCCAGATGATCGACATCTGGCTGAACGTGCAGCGGGCGGGTGACTACAACCCCACCCACACCCATGGCGGCACCTTCTCCGGGGTGGTGTTTCTGGAGGTTCCGCCCCAGATCACGGCGGAGCGTTTCGACGGCCAGCTCTGCTTCTACGGCCCGGAGGACTGGCACATCCAGAGCTTCCGCACCGGCATGGCCCACTACGTGGTGCCGGTTCCGGGGGACTTCTACGTGTTTCCCGCCTGGCAGCCCCACTCGGTGGCGCCGTTCCGGGGGCAGGGCGACCGGCTGTCGCTGGCCTTCAACGTGGTGGCGGTGCCGCCCCAGGCCACCCCATCCACGCCGGTGCCGACAGGCAACGTGTCGCTGTCCACCAGCCGCCGCAAGCCGGGCGGCTTCCGCTGAGCAGGGGGCCCCTGCTCAGGAGCCCAGCAGGGCCGTGCACTCCAGCCGCTCGTGGCGGATGTCGGAGAGCTGCAGGCGCAGGCGGATGGTTTCAGCCAGGTGGTCGGCATCCTCGGCCACGCCGCCGAAACGCCCTGAGCCCCAGGTGTGCAGCCAGGGCAGCCCCAGCATGTAGAGCCCGGGGCTGGGGGTGACCCCCCGTTCGTGGGCGGGGTAGCCGGCCCCGTCGAACACGGGCACGTCGATCCAGCGGAAGTCGGCCTGGTAGCCGGTGCACCAGATCACGGCCGCGAGGCCTTCCTGCTCCAGATCCAGCTGTTCCTCGTCGCCGCAGGCGGGATGCCAGCAGGGCTCGTAGGGGGGCTCCTCCGGTGCCTCCAAGCCTTCGCGCTCGATGTAGCTGTCGATGCTGGTGCGGATGCGGGCGTAGACCGCATCGGCCTGATCGAGGTTGATGCCCAGGTCGCCGGCGAAGCGGATGTGCTGGGGGCCGAGCTCCTGCAGCCGTCCGTGCAGCACCATGCCGTTGCGGGCATGGCGGCGCAGATCGATCTCCCGTCCCCCGTCGCGACCGGTGAGGTAGTGGTTGGTCTTGCCGCGCACCAGCCGGGGATCGGGGTGCTCGGTGATCGGCATGGTGTAGTAGCCCATGCGATCAAGCCAGTCCACCACGTCCTTGCCGCGGTAGCGGCGCGGCGAGCGGGGCGCCGAGCCCACGCTCAGGTGCACCCGCCGTCCGGCGAGGAAGAGATCCTCGGCGATCTGGCAGCCCGACTGGCCGCTGCCCACCACCAGCACGGCACCGGGCGGCAGCTGCTCGGGGCGGCGGTAGTCGCGGGCATCGAGCTGCAGCACCCCGGAGGGCAGGCGTTCGGCCTGGGGATGGCGCTTCGGGATGTGGTAGCCGCCGGTGGCCACGATCACGTGGGCCGCGTCGATCGTGCCCTCGCTGGTGCTGAGGGTGTAGGTGCCTCCCTGCAGGCTGAGGCGCTCCACCCGCACGCCCTCGCGCACATCGGCGCCGATGGCGTCGGCGAAGCGGCGCACGTAGGCCACGATCTCGTCCCGCCCCATGAACCCATCGGGGTCATCGCCGTCGTAGGGGAAGTCCGGCAGGCGGCACTGCCAGTTGGGTGTGACCAGGCAGAAGGAATCCCAGCGCTGCTGGTCCCAGGCGTGGGCCACGCGGTGCTGCTCCAGCACCAGGGGGCGGATGCCGCGGCGCTGCAGGCAGGCCGCCGCCGCCAGACCGGCCTGTCCTCCTCCGATCACCACGACGTCGCGCCGTTCGCTGGAGGGGTTGGCGGCCTGGGACACCTGGAACACGGTCGGAACCTTCACGCGCCGATCGTGCGCACGTGACGCGCCAATCGAGAGAAGTGAATTCTCGGTGATTCCGAGGTTTTGGCTGGTAGCCGATGCCACCGGGAGCTGGCCTGGAATTCCGTTGCATTCGTCACATAAAGCAACGCTGAAGCTGTGGGACGGTCAACGCTGCTTCAGCCCTGCGGCCGCCCCACATCCATGCCAGAAGTCACCCGTCCCGCCAACCAACCGGGAGAGTTCCTCGTTGACTACGAGGAGAAGGTGTTTCCCGACGTCAAAGCGGAGCCCGGCGAGAAAGCTCTGATCACCTTCCACACCGTGGCCTTCGAAGGGTCGATCGGCCTGGTGAATCTGCTCCAGGCCAGCCGCCTGATCACCAAGGGCTTCGACACCTCCATCCTTCTCTATGGCCCCGGCGTGACCCTCGGGGTGCAGCGAGGTTTCCCCAAGCTCGGCGATGCGGCCTTCGACGGCCATCTCAACTTCAACGCCCGCCTGCAGAAATTCATGGGGCAGGGGGGCAAGGTGTATGCCTGCCGCTTTGCCCTGCAGGCCCTCTACGGCCATGGCGAAGGTGCGCTGATTCCAGGCATCACGCCGATCAACCCGCTCGATGTGCTCGACATCGTGCTGATGCACCGCAAGGAAGGGGCCTTCATTCTCGACACCTGGACCCTCTGACCACCTGATTGCCCCGATGATGTCCATGGCCCGACCCATCACCGTTGCCGCGGCGCAGATCCGTCCGGTTCTGTTCAGCCTGTCCGGCTCCGTGGCGCGGGTGCTGGCGGCCATCGACGAGGCGGCCGAGGCGGGAGTCGAGCTGATCGTCTTCCCGGAAACCTTCCTGCCCTACTACCCCTACTTCTCGTTCGTGGAGCCCCCGGTGCGGATGGGGGCCTCCCACCTGCGCCTCTACGAGCAAGCGGTTGTGATTCCAGGCCCGGCGATCGAGCAGATCGCCGCCGCGGCCCGCCGCCACCGCATGCATGTGCTGCTGGGGGTGAATGAGCGCGACGGCGGCAGCCTTTACAACACCCAGCTGCTGATCGACGCCTCCGGCAGTGTGGTGCTCAAGCGCCGCAAGATCACCCCCACCTATCACGAGCGGATGGTGTGGGGCCAGGGCGATGGCGCCGGGCTGCAGGTGGTGCCCACGGCCCTGGGGCGCATCGGTGCGCTGGCCTGCTGGGAGCACTACAACCCCCTGGCCCGCTTCGCCCTGATGACCCAGGGGGAGGAGATCCACTGCGCCCAGTTCCCCGGCTCCCTGGTGGGTCCGATCTTCTCGGAGCAGACCGCCGTGAGCCTGCGCCACCACGCCCTCGAGGCCGGCTGCTTCGTGGTGAGTTCCACCGCCTGGCTGGATCCGGCCGACCATGCGGCCATCACCCCGGACACCTCCCTGCACAAGGCGTTCGAGGGCGGCTGCCACGCGGCGGTCATCAGTCCGGAGGGGCGCTACCTGGCCGGTCCGCTGCCGGAGGGGGAAGGCCTGGCCATCGCCACCCTCGACCCCACCCTGATCACCAAGCGCAAGCGGATGATGGACAGCGTGGGCCACTACAGCCGTCCCGACCTGCTCGGTCTGCGGCTCAATGCCACCCCGGCCACCCAGGTGGACCCGATGGCCGCTGGGATGGCGCCCGCTGCACTGCCCACAGCCGATCTGCCCACAGGCGAACTGTCCTTGGACGCCTTGTCGCCTGTGGCGACGCCCCCGCCGGAGAGCCCACCCGCGGCCGTCGAGCCGGCACCAGCTGCCCTGAGGGGAAACGCCGCCCATGTCTGACGCGTCAGCCCTGCCCCTGAGCGGCGAGCAGCTCGGCCGCTTCCTCACCGATCTGCAGGTGCAGGGGGTGGTGGATCCCGCCGTCGCCGGCAACCAGGGGCGCCGCGGTGGGGCGGGCCCGTCCGACCACCGCGCCCTCACCATCGCGGGCACCACCGTGATGGTGCCCGTGTACAACGCGGTGTCGCAGGACTCCCCCTTCCAGCTGGCCGAGGCGGCCGATGGAGCCGTGGCTCTGCAGGACAGGGCCGGCGCTGTCGCCGCAGCGGTGCAGCCACCGCCCCAGCCCCGCTTCTACGACCTCAGCACCGCCGACGGGATTCCCTACAGCGCCATCGCTCTGCTGCACGGCCGCGACGTGCTGGCCACCACCCTGCTGCAGACCTGCATCCGCTTCCGTGACCGCAGTCAGTCGTGCCAGTTCTGCGCGATCGAGCAGTCGCTTGAGGACGGCCGCACCGTGGTGCGCAAGACGCCGCAGCAGGTGGCCGAGGTGGCCGAGGCAGCGGCGCGGCTCGATGGGGTGCGCCAGCTGGTGATGACCACCGGCACCCCCAACAGCGACGACCGCGGCGCCCGGCTGATGGCCGAGACGGCCGCGGCGGTGAAGGCCCGGGTGAACCTGCCGATCCAGGGCCAGTGCGAGCCGCCGGAGGATCCCAGCTGGTACCGGCGCATGAAGGAGGCCGGCATCGACAGCCTCGGCATGCACCTGGAAGTGGTGGAGCCCCAGGTGCGGAAGCGGATCCTGCCGGGCAAGAGCGAGCTCACGCTCGAGCGCTACTACGAGGCCTTCGCCCAGGCGGTGGCTGTGTTCGGCCGGGGCCAGGTGAGCACGTATCTGCTGGCCGGTCTGGGGGACAGCGCCGAGGCGCTGATCGCCTGCAGCGAGTGGTTGATCGATCTGGGCGTCTACCCGTTCGTGGTGCCGTTCGTGCCGATCGCCGGCACACCGCTGCAGCACCATCCCGCCCCCAGCACCGACTTCATGGTGGGGGTCTACGGGGCGGTGGGGCGGCTGCTGGCGGGCTCCGACATCCGCTCCGACCGCATGGCGGCCGGCTGCGCCAAGTGCGGCGCCTGCTCCGCCCTCTCCCTGTTCGAAACCGCCGCGTCCTGAGGCCCTGCGCCGCTCCATGTTCTTCATCGACCCCAGCAGCCACGACATCGGCCGCAGTCCCAGTTCCGCCCCGGCGGCGTTCACCCCGTCGGTGCGCTGGGGCATTCCCCTGGAGGCGGAGGATTTCGAGCTCTCCCCCACGGCCAGCTCCCAGGATTTCTCCTTCCACGTGCTCGGCCCCGAATCCCGCCTGCTGCCCAGCTACTGGGACCTGCGCAGCCGCATCTTCTGTGAGGAACAGCACCTGTTCGAGGCGTCCGACCGGGATGAACTCGACCGGAACGCGCACCCGATCGTGGCCCTCTCCCACCACAGCGCCCGGGCCGGCGAGGCGGTGGGTGTGGTGCGGATCGTGGAGCTGAGCCCGCGGGTGTGGCAGGGCGGACGGCTGGGGGTGGATGCCGATTTCCGCCGCCTCAACCAGATCGGCAAGGGCCTGATCTGGAAGGCGGTCACCACGGCCCACGGCTGGGGCTGTGACCGCTTCCTCGCCACCGTGCAGCGCCAGAACGTGCCCTTCTTCCGGCGGTTGCACTGGCGGGCGATCGAGGCGCTCGAGATCCGAGGCCTGCCCCATCAGCTGATGGAGGCCGACCTCAGCTACTACCGCCCATCGCGCGAACGCCGGCCGCTGGAAGCGGCTGCATGACCCCCGCCGAGCTGGAGGCCCTGCGCCTGCGGCTGAGCCGCCACCCCGGGCTGTGCGGCAAGGAGGAGATCCAGCTGCCGGCCGGGATGTTTCCCCAGCTGCCCTTTCCCGGGCTCGGCCCGGCGGCCGCCATCGGCGACGATGCCGCTCTGATTCCGGCCAGCAGCGGCCCTCTGCTGCTCGCCTCGGAGGGGATGGATCCGGCGCTGGTGGAGGAGGACCCCTGGTTCGCCGGCTGGTGCGGCGTGCTGGTGAACCTCAGCGACATCGCGGCCATGGGCGGCCGCCCGATCGCCCTGGTGAACAGCCTCTGGGCCAGCGGCGAGACCCAGGCGCGGCCACTGCTGGCGGGATTGCGCCGGGCCGCCGACACCTTCGCGGTGCCGATGGTGGGCGGCCACACCAACCTGCACAGCCCCTACAACGCCCTGGCGGTGGCGGTGCTCGGCACGGCGCCGGGCCCGGTGCTCTCGGCGCGGGCGGCCCGCCCCGGCGACCGCCTCCATCTGCTGGTGAACACCCAGGGGCGCCTCTACCGCCACTACCCCTTCTGGGATGCGGCCACCCAGGCCGAGCCCGCGATGCTGCGGCGCCATCTGGCCCTGCCGGTGGAGCTGGCCGCGGCCGGGCTGGTGCGGGCGGCCAAGGACATCAGCATGGGCGGCCTGGTGGGCACGGCGGAGATGTTCGCCGAGGCGGCCGGCTGCGGCCTGGAGATCCAGCTGGACGAGCTGCAGCCACCCGCCGGCCTCAGCCTGGAGGCCTGGCTCACCTGCTTCCCCAGCTTCGGCTTCCTGCTGGCGGTGCCGCCGGAGCGCACGGCCGAGCTGGCCCGCTTCACGGCGCCCCATCCGGAGCTGCTCTGCGCGGAGATCGGCCGCTTCCTCGCCGGTGCCCCCCAGGTGCTGCTCGCGGCGGGAGCGGGGCGCTGCCCGCTGCGGCCACCGGGCCGGGTGCTCACGGGCTTCAGCGCCGATCTGTGACGGTCGCCACGGCGACGGGGTGGGGTTTCTGGAACGATGCCGCCCAGCTCCCGAGCCGTGCTCCGTGCCCGAAGTCCATCTCACCCTCCAGTGGCCGGATGGCTCCCGTTCCCAGCTCTATTCCCCCTCCACCGTGATCCTGCAGCACCTGCCCCCCGGCCGGCAGTTCACGGTGGCGGAGTTGGAATCCCGTGGCCTGGCGGCCCTGGCCGAGGCCTCCGAGCGGGTGCGGGCCCGCTACGGCTTCGCCTGCACCCGCACCGATGAGGAAGCCCGCAAGCTGCAGCACAGCCTGGCCGGCTTCAGCGCCGAGCAGCTGGTGCAGATCCAGGCGAGCTGACTTCAGCGACACGACCCAGGGGACCTGATCCAGGCCCATCGCCCCTTCCCATCCCTCCACACACCCACCCAGTCCCCGCTCCCCCATGACGCCCAAACCACCCCTGCCCCCGTTCGATCGCGAGGGCGCCATCCTCAAGGCCCGCATGGCCGAGAACGCCTGGAATTCCAGGGATCCGGCCCGGGTGGCGCTGGCCTACAGCGAGGACAGCGTGTGGCGCAACCGGGCCGAGTTCATCCGGGGCCGCGACCAGATCGAGGCGTTCCTGCAGCGCAAGTGGGCCAAGGAGCTCGACTACCGGCTGATCAAGGAGGTGTGGGCCTGGCACGACAACCGCATCGCCGTGCGCTTCCAGTACGAGTGGCACGACGACGCCGGCAACTGGTTTCGTGCCTACGGCAACGAGAACTGGGAGTTCGACAGCGAAGGCCTGATGCGCCGCCGCGAGGCCAGCATCAACGACGTGCCGATCCGGGAGAGCGACCGCCGCTTCCACTGGCCCCAGGGTCCCCGGCCGGACGACCATCCCGGCCTCACCGAGCTGGGGCTCTGAGCGGGCGAGTCAGAAGGCTGGCTGGGGGTTGAATGGGGGAGTGACCCCGACTCCCCGGCCTCCCCTGGTTCTGGTGCATGGCCTGCTGGACACGCCCGCCGTGTTCCGCGGGCTGAAGCGGGAGCTGGGCGGCCGCCGGGAGCCCCTGCTGATTCCGGCGCTGCCACTGCGGCTGGGCCGCACGCCGGTGCTGGAGGCCGCCGACCTGCTCGGCAGCCACATCGAGGCCGCCTTCGGGCGCCAACAGCCGATCGACCTGCTCGGCTTCTCCATCGGCGGGGTGATCGCCCGCTGCTGGATTCAGCTGCTGGGGGGACACGCGCGCCTGCGCCGCTTCATCAGCGTGGGCAGCCCTCAGCAGGGCACGCTCACGGCCCAGCCCTGGCCTGCCCGCCTGTTCCGGGGCATCGGCGATCTGCAGTGGGGCAGCGCCCTGCTGGAGCGGCTGAACCAGGATCTCGATCCCCTGCGCCGGATTGAGTGCCACAGCTTCTACTCCGGCCTCGATCTGGTGGTGCTGCCGGGCTGGCGGGCGGTGCTGCCGGTGGGGGCGCGCACCATGCTGCCGGTGCTCACCCATCCCCAGCTGCTGCGCGACCGGGCGGCGCTGCAGCCCCTGGCCAAGGAGCTGCTGCGGCCCTGAGCCCGGGCTGGCCCAGCTCCCTAGGCTGAAGCCATCAATAGAAGCGCAGGCCGCGATGGGATGGCTGGGAGTCTCCCTGGTGGTGCGCTGGCTGCTGGGCTGGGGCCTGGCCCTGCGGCTGCCGGAACTGCCTGCCCCAGCGCAGGCGGTGGAGGGGCGGCGCGTCTCGGTGCTGATCCCGGCCCGTAACGAGGAGGCCACCCTGCCCCATCTGCTCACGGCGCTGGCGGCGCAGACGATCACGCCCCTGGAGGTGATCGTGGTGGACGACCACTCCAGCGATGGCACCGCCGCCATTGCCAGGCAGGCTGCCTTGGCCGCAGGTGAAGCCCAGGGGCCGTTGCCGATCCGGGTGCTGCAGCCGCCGCCGCTGCCCGCCGGCTGGTGTGGCAAGACCTGGGCCCTCCACCACGGCGTGCTGGCCAGCCGCGGCGCGGTTCTGGTGTTCCTCGACGCGGACACCGAGCCGGAGCCCGCATTCCTGGAGCGGCTGCTGGATCGGCACCGGGAGCTGGGGGGGCTGGTGTCGGTGCAGCCGTACCACCGCACCGAACGCCCCTACGAGCAGCTCTCGCTGCTGTTCAACCTGGTGGGGCTGATGGCCGTGCCCCTCGGAGCCGGCTGCGGCGTGGCCTTCGGGCCGGCGCTGGCCTGCAGCCGGGCCGACTACGACCGGGCCGGCGGCCATGCGGCCGTGGCCGGCAAGGTGGTGGAGGACTGGTTCCTGGCGCACTGCTTCGAGGCGGCCGGTCTGCCGGTGAGCGCCTTCATCGGTGCGGGCCAGATCGCCTACCGCATGTACCCCGGCGGGCTGGGGGAGATGGTGATCGGCTTCGACAAGAACTTCGCCACCGCCGCCGGCGAGGTGCGCTGGCCATGGATGCTGGCGGTGCTGCTGTGGCTCTCGGGCCTGTTCTGGGCCGCCTGGTGTCTGCCAGCGGCCCTGCTGGGCTGGCCCCTGGTGGGCGATCGCTCCCTGCTGGTGAACGGGCTGGTCTATGCGGCCTTCGCCCTGCAGCTGCTCGTGCTCACCCACCGGGTGGGCCGGTTCCGCTGGATCAACCTGCTGTTCCCGATCCCGGTGCTGTTCTTCCTCGGGGTGTTCGTGCTGGCGATCCTCAACCTGGAGCGGGGCCGGGTGCACTGGAAGGGCCGGGTGTTCAGCACCCGCTCGCCCTGAGCGCCTGGCCATGAACGCCACACCATGAACGACGCGGCCAGCCCCACCCTGATGCCCCTGCTCAGCTCGGTGGGCTACTGGCTGCTGCTCTCGCTGCTGGTGGGCGGCGCGGCAAACCGGCTGCCGCCGGCCTGGCTGCGCTGCCCGCCGCTGCGCCCGTGCGGCCCCATTGCGCTGGGGATCCGCCACTGGAAACGCTGGATCCCGGACGCCGGCCCCGCCCTGCCGGGCGGCGTGCGCAAGTCCGCCCTGGTGCAGCGGGATCGCCCGGCCCTGGAGCGGCTGGCCCTCGAATGCCGCCGCGCCGAGTGGGTGCACTGGTTGCTGTGGGCAGCCGCACTCCCCACCGCCCTGTGGCTGCCTCCTGCGGCGGTGGCGGTGAATCTGCTGTTCGGCACCGCGGCGAACCTGCCCTGTCTGCTGCTGCAGCGCCACAACCGCCGCCGCGTGCAGGCGGTGCTGCAACGGATGGACACGAGCCTCAGCCGTCGATGACGGCGTGCTTCAGCTCCACGGTCACCGCCTGGCCGGGGTCGTCGGCATGGCGGGCCACCACCAGCCGGTGGCTGCCGGCCTCCACCACGAAGGCATCCCGGCCGGCATCGAAGCAGGCCAGCTGGCGCAGGGGGATCACCAGCCTCACGGGTCGCTGCTCCCCCGCCTCCAGCGGCACGCGCGCAAAGGCCACCAGGGTGCGCAGCGGCCGCTCCATCAGCTGGCCCGGGGGCTCCAGATACACCTGCACCACCTCGGCGGCCGCCATCGGCCCCTCGTTGGCCACGCTCACCCGCAGCTCCACGCTCGCCCCCGCGGCATTGCTGTCTTCGTCCCTGGCTCGAAGTGCGGCCTCTGGAGCGCCCAGGCTGAAGCGGCTGTAACTGAGCCCGAAGCCGAAGGGATAGGCCGCCTGGCGCCCGTGGCGCTGCAGCCGCCGGTAGCCGTACCAGAGGTCATAGCGCACCTGTGGCGCCCGCGGCTCGAAGGGGGGGAGGTCCGCCCCGTTGCGGGGCAGGCTGAAGGGCAGCCGCCCCGAGGGCGACACGGCGCCGAACAGCACCTCGGCCAGGGCATGACCCCCCTGCTCACCCGAGTACCAGAGCAACAGCAGCCCCGGCACCTGGTGGCGCCACTCCTCGCAGAGGATGGCGCCACCGCCCATCAGCACCACCACGGTGCGGGGGTTGGCGGCGGCCACGGCCTGGATCAGGGCCACCTGCTCGCGGGGGAGGCGCAGGTCGGTGCGGTCGCCGGCGGCGAAGTCGCCGCGCAGGGGCGGGGAGGCGTGGCTGGTGAGCCAGGCGAGCAGGTTCGCCAGCGGCTGCCACAGCCGGCGCGACAGACGCCGGCCCAGCCGCCGCTCCAGGGGCTCCGGCGGGGGGATCTGCCCCAGGATCGGGGCGATGTCGCCCGGGTGGATGTGCTCGCCCTCGAGGCTGCTGTCCAGCCCCACCACCACCACGGCGGCCTCGCAGGTGGCGGCCAGGGCGGCGGCGGCAGCGGGGTCGCGGCCGTCGGTGTGGGGGATCGCCAGATGCGGCCGGGCGGCCCGCAGGCCCTCCAGCGGGGTCACCACCGCGCCCGCCGGCGGCCGGGTGTCGGACGAGCCGCGATCCCCCAGGTTCACCGCCGCGGCCAGGTGGCCCAGCACCGCCAGCGACCTGATCTCGTCCAGGGGCAGCACGGGCCGGCCATCGGGCAGGGGCTGGTTGCGCAGCAGCACGATGGATTTTGCGGCCGCTTCGCGGGCCAGGGCGCGATGGGCCTCGCAACGCCGCAGCGCGGCAGAGTAGGAGCCGGCGGGCAGCCGCAGTTGCTGGCGCAGTTGCCGCAGCACCGCATCGTCGATCCGCTCCTGGCTGAGGGTGCCGCTGGCCAGGGCCTCGGCGGCGCAGCCGTGCAGCACCATGCGGAACGGCATCTCCAGGTCCTGCCCGGCCTTCAGGCCGGCCACGCCGTCGCGCAGGCCGAAGATGAAGTCGGTCACCACCAGGCCCTGGAAACCCCAGCGCCGCTTGAGGATGGCGGTGAGCAGCTCCGGGTGTTCGCCGCACCAGAGGCCGTTCACCCGGTTGTAGGCGCTCATCACCGAGCCGGCGCCGGCGTCCACGCAGGCACGGAACTGGGGCAGGTAGAGCTCGTGCAGCACCCGGGGGCTGGCCTCCACATCCACCAGGAAACGGGAGCTGTCGATCGAGTTGAGCGCCAGGTGCTTCACGCAGGCGATGGTGTGGCGCTCCAGGCCGCGCGTCATCGCCGCCCCCAGGGCCCCCACGTGATGGGGGTCCTCGCCGTAGGTCTCCTGGGCCCGCCCCCAGCCGGGATGGCGCAGCAGGTTGACGCACACCGCCGCCACCCAGTTGGCCCCGAAGGAGCGGGCCTCCCGGCCGATCGCCTCGCCGATCCGCTCCTCCAGCTCCGGATCCCAGCTGGCCCCGCGGGCGATCGCCACAGGGAAGGTGGTGGCGCCGCCGGTGAGCACCACCCCGCGCGGGCCGTCCACGAACTGCAGCCCCGTCAGCCCCAGCCGCGGCACCACCCCCGCCGGCCAGGGGTGCCGGTGGGAGGCATCGTGCAGGGCGATGTCGGCCATGCCCGACCAGAACGGCGTCGAGCCGCTGAGCAGGGTGAGCTTCTCGGCGATGGTGAGCTGATCCAGCACCTGCCGGGCCTGGGCCTCCAGCGGGTGTTCGGCAGCGCTCCGCTCGGCCATCCCTCCATCCTGATCCCAGCGTCAGCCGCGGGCTGCGGCTGTTGGCTCCAGGGGTGGGATGCGGGAGTCGTTCATGAAGCTGTCTTGCCCGGGGTGAAGAGCGGTGTCGAGCCGGCCGTTCCTCCTCGCCAGCGGCAGTCGGCGGCTCCATGGTGGAGGCATCGGATCCCGGAGGCTTCCTTGGCCGACACTCCACCCCATCAGGTGTGAGGAGAGCACTGACGCTCGGACCCTGCTCCAACAATCTCTCTCTATCTCTGGCTTTCTTCGGTGGGCTGAACAGCGGTTCACTCCGTCCCAGCCACGCCCTCCACTGCACCGTTCACCGGTGGGATCCGCTCCCGCCTCCAGGTGCCCCGGAGTGAACGGGAAGCCCTGATCGAACCATGGCCCCAGGTGCCAGCGTCAGCAGGATTGCCCCAAGGGCAAATCCAGCCTCCCTTAATCCGATCCACGGCTCAGTCCACCCCGGCCTGCGTGCCGGCGGTGGGTCTGGGTGCAACGAAGCCCGGAGTCTCCACTCCGGGCTTTCATCTGGGTGTCCTGGGGCGGTGAGGGACTGTTGGCGCGGGTGACGATGGACAGCCGAGTCGAACTCCCGTTGACCCGCTCATCCCAGCTTTCGGACTAGGTTTCGGAACTTGTTGACAGATGTCTTCGCGGCATGGGGGGCCTTGGGTTGATGACGGTGATCTGGTTTCTGGTGGTGGGTGTGGTGGCCGGATGGCTGGCCGGGGTGCTGGTGAAGGGCGGCGGCTTCGGCCTGATCGGTGATCTGGTGGTGGGGGTCATCGGGGCCCTGATCGGCGGCCTGTTCTTCACGGGCCTGGGCAGCGCCCTCGGTGGCGGTGTGCTCGGCAGCATCCTGGTGGCCACCCTCGGAGCGGTGCTCTTCCTGGTGGTGGTGCGGGTGATCAAGCGGGCCTGAGCCCCGGATGCACTGACCTGCAGACCATGGAGGTTCACGATGTTGAGCTGGAGGACAGTCCTGGCCCTCGTCGCCCTTTCAACCGGCCTCGGCCTGGCAGCCATCCCTGGCAAGGCAGCCGAACAGCTGGAGCAGATCCCCGCGGCCTTCCACGGCATCTGGATGGCGGAACAGCGCCACTGCAACGCCCCATCCACCGATGAGTCGTGGCTGCGGATCGATGCGAACGGCATCAGCTTTTACGAGAGCGCCGGCCCCGCATTGGCCGTGGTGGCCATGGGGCCCGAGGAACTGGGGCTGATCACGGAACTCTCCGGCGAGGGCGAAACCTGGTTGGAGCTGCTGCGCCTGCGCCTGGAGGCCGGCGGCCGCCTGGCGCTGGAATCGGTTGGCGCGGAGGGGGCGATCAGGCGGGTGCGGTGTTCAGGGCTTTGAGCCTGGTCGATTCACCGGATTGCCCTGAACCATGCACCCCAGCCGCTGCAACCACGAGTCCCTTGCTGCGCTGACTGATCTGCCCAATGTGGGGCCGGCGATCGCCAAGGCCCTGCTGTCCCTGGGCTATCGGGTACCGGCGGACCTGAACGGCGCCGATCCCCTGGATCTCTACAACCGGCTGGGAGACCTGCGCGGCTGCCGCCAGGATCCCTGCGTGCTGGATGTGTTCATTGCGATCACGCGCTTCCTGAACGGTGAGCCGGCCCGGCCCTGGTGGGCGTACAGCGAGGATCGGCGCCGACGCCACCCGGATCTCTGAGCACCTTGAAAGCCGCATCCAGCCCCTCGGAGACGGCGGCCAGAACGGGCTGATGGAGGGTGTCCACACTGGCGCTCCTCCGGGGTGCTGCGGGTTGGGCAGGATCGAGGTGTCGGTGACCATCGGCATTGGGCACCGGCAGCATCTTGATGCTCCCGAGCCGGCCCATGCCTCGGGCCAGGCCTTCCAGTCCCTCGCTCCTGCGGGCCTCACCAGACGTCGTCCGCTCGCTGAACTGGAACGCCACGCACGGCAGTGCGCCCGCCGCCTCCGTCAGGGCGAGGAAACGTCTGATCCAAAGGATCTCTATCGAGGAGGAACGCTGGGCATGCCCAAGACCGTTCTCGCGTTCGCCGCAGCAACCCTGGCCCTCACGAGCCTGGGAGTCGCGGCTCCTGCCGCTGCCCAGCCACCACCATGGGCCCCGGCCCATGGACGGCGGGCAAAGGAGCGTGCTGTTTACGACAGTCGCGGTGGCTACATACAACCCCGCCGCATCACGCGTGACAGCTACCTCTGGCGGGGGTCCAATGGCCGGTATTACTGCAAGCGCGACAATGGCACGACCGGCCTGGTCATCGGCGCAGGCGTCGGTGCGCTGGCGGGCTACGGGATTGCCGGCAGCGGCGACCGGACCCTCGGCGCGATCCTCGGTGGCACCGCCGGCGCCCTCATCGGCCGCGAGATCGATCGCGGCAGCCTGAGTTGCCGCTGATACGGCCCTGGGTTGGCTAAGCAGGAAGAGGTGAGGTTGGGGTTGGTGGCTCGCCGCTCAACCCTGGCGGCCTCACCCAGTTCTGTCGATGCCGATGCCGATGCCGATGCCAGCGCCTGTGGCCTGCGGTTGCGGTACTCCAACTCGGCTCTCAATGCCATGGCCCGCCTCTTCTCCTCCCTTGCCGCCACCACCCTGGCCGCCCTCGGCCTCCAGGGCTGTGTGATCGTGACGGCGCCCCAGACCAGCTCTCCGCCGCCCCCCTGGCGCCAGCCCCAGAGCAGCTCCACCCCAGTGGTGGCGTCCCGTCCCCCGGGCCGTTGCGGTGGTGATCCGCAGACCCCCGAGCAGATCTTCGCAGTGGCCCGCGATGGCGTGGCGGTGGTGTCCAGTGGCAGCGGTCAGGGCAGTGCCTTCGTGGTGCGCCAGGAGGCCGGCCGCACCCTGCTGCTCACCAATGCCCACGTGGTGGCGGGTGCCTCAGAGGTGTAGCTGCGCTGGCGTGACGGCCGCTCCCAGGTGGCCGAGGTGGTGGCCGATGCCGGTGGCGATGCGCCGGCCACTGATCTGGCCCTGCTGGCGGTGAGCGGCAGCCAGGGAACCCCGTTGCAGCTGGCCAGCACGGCCCCCTCGGTGGGGCAGAGCGTGGTGGCGATCGGTGCCCCCAAGGGCCTGGCGTTCAGTCTCAGCAGGGGTGTGGTGAGCCAGCTGCGCGACGGTGGCGAGATCGTGCAGACCGATGCAGCCCTCAACGGCGGCAACTCCGGCGGGCCCCTGTTGGATGACCGGGGCTGCGTGGTGGGGATCGCCACCTTCATCCTGCGGGATTCCCAGGGCCTGAACTTCGCCGTGTCGAACCAGGTGATCCGGCCCTTCCTCAATGCCCCCCTGATCGCCCGCGCCCCCGCCCCCGCCCCCGCCCCCGCCCCGGCCGTGGGCGGGGCGGGCGAGCTGGCCAGCGCCAGCTGTTTCTTCCGCAGCT
This sequence comes from Cyanobium sp. PCC 7001, assembly GCF_000155635.1. NCBI lineage: Bacteria > Bacillati > Cyanobacteriota > Cyanophyceae > Synechococcales > Prochlorococcaceae > Cyanobium > Cyanobium sp. PCC 7001. The sequence goes on along the minus strand of NZ_DS990556.1, from coordinate 873,361 downwards.
TCAAGCAGAGCCAGGGTGAAGAGATCGGCTGCAGCGTCCATGCCCGGCTCAACGCCAATGGCCACACCGTGTATGACGTGGCCTGGGCCGACGGCTACCGCAGCTCCTATGTGTTCTGGAGCGATGGCGCCGTGGAGATCCTGGCCAAGGGCAGCAGCGGTGAGCCCGAGCTGCACCGCGGCCGCTACCGGCCCCACCGCCGGGGTGTAGAGATCTCCAGCAACGAGGGCAGCATCACGGTTCTGCCCGCTGCCGATCCCGTTGTGAACTGAATCCCCATGCCCGAGCTTCCATCCACCACCACCTTCCCGGCCGAACCCGATCAGCTCGAGCGCGAGGAGCTGGAAACGGTGTATCTGGAGCTGCGCAGCAGCTACCGCTCGCTGATGATCAGCCGCGGCGTGTACCGCGGCCAGGCCCAGCGCGGCCGCGAGGCGATGACGACCCTGGAGCAGAGACTGTGGGCGATCGCCGCGCGGGAGGCCTCGGTGCGCCGTGAGGCCTACGAAATGCTGGAGATCGTGACCACGGTGATCGGCGATCTGGAGGATGCCGGCGATGACCTCACCAACGAATTCGCCTTGTATCAGAAGGGCCGCACCACCTATGCCGGCGGCGGTTTCCTCGGCCGCCTGATCCGGGCCGTGATCAGCTTCATCGGCCGCTGGACCAAGACCAAACAGAACCTCGACACCCTGCTGGAGAAGCAGCAGACGATGCGGCAGCAACTGGATCAGGGCAGCTCCATCCCAACGGAGGCGGAGGGGACGGTGGCGGATGGGAAGGAGGCGGATGGGAAGGATCGCTGACACCCTCCGCCAGAACCTGCGCACCGTCGCCCAGTCGGATGCCCGCAGCCTGCGGGCCCTCGATGCCGAACTCCAGGCTGCGTCGCTCCACAGCCTCACCAACAAACAGTTGCAGCAGCGCTGCAAGGCCCTGGGGCTGCGCGGCTATTCCCGCGCCACCAAGGATGAGCTGGTGGCATTGCTCTCCGGTACCGCCCGGTCCGAGGCCATCCCGCCAGCGCCAGCGCCAGCACAAGCGCCCGCGGCAGGCCAGGACCTTGCCAGCCTCCATGCGCGGCTGGAGCGGCTCGAGGCCCTGCTGGAAGCGGTGGCCCGCCGGGTGGGTCTGGAGGAGGGCGAGTTGCGGGCTCTGCGTCAGGCAGGTCCGCAACCCCCGTCCGGCCCATAGGTTGAGGGCTCCGTCCCCCCAGCCGCCTCGGGCTGCCGGTCTGATGCCTGCTCTCCTCCAACCCCGTTCGCTGGCCCTGCTGCTGGGCGGGGCCGTTCTGGGCGTGCTGCTCAACCACCTGCTGGCGGCAGCCGGGCTGGTGGCGGCCAGCACCTGCCTGCCCGTACGGGCCGTCCTCTGGCCGCTCGCGGCGGTGGGCATCGCCGCCCTGCTGGCCCAGGCGGTGGTGCTGGTGGCACGGCTGGGCATCCGGGTGGAGATCTTCACCCGCACCCCGGTGGAGGTGGCCACTCCACGGCGGCCCCTTCAGGCTGAGGTGACGCGGGTGCGGCTTTGAGTCGGGGGCAGAGGCCCGAGCGGGGATCGGAGCTCGCCGAGCTTGGTCTGGCGATCAGGGCTCCAGCAGGAAGACAGTCGTCGGGAGATTCATCCGCTGAGGCTCTAGCTCCCCTTCGTATCCCGTGAGCGCCGGAACTGCCATGGCCGGTCGATGCCCCCGGGCACCTGCCAGACGCCGCGCCGCCGCCGCCGTGCCCTGGCTTCGGCCGCCAGGTAGGCCGCGGCATCGCACTGGTCCACATGGCGCCGGGACACGAACGCTTCGCCGTCCTCCACCAGCGCCAACCCCAGGTTGATCGCGCCGATCACCTCGGCCACCACGCGCCCATTGTGGTCGCTGCTTTTCACCAGCAACCGCACCGGAGTGCCGATCGCCAATCGCTTGCGCAGGTATGCCCGGGCCTGGGCTCCATTCGGCCGCTGGGCCAGTTCGGGAGCGTCGATGCACGCCAGCCGCACCGTGAGGCTGCTGCCGTTGCGGCGCACGCGCAGGGTGTCTCCATCGCCGATCGAGAGCACCGTGGCCATCACCGGGCGGGGCTTTGCCTGGCGGCTCTCGGCCGTGGCGCAGCCGGGCGCCGCGAGCCCCAGCACCAGCGCCATGTGCAGCACAAGGACCCTGGGCATGGCCGCACTCCCCCACCAGACTTCTGCTTCAGCATCCGATGGCGCCCCCTCTGACCCATGCCCACCATCGAATCGGTTGAGCTGCTGCTGCTGGTGGCCGCGGTGGTGGCCATGGTGGCCCGTCGGTTGCGGCTGCCCTACAGCGTGGGCCTGGTGCTGGGAGGCATCGCCCTGGCCTGGCTGCCCTTCGGGCCCGGCATCGCCCTCACCCGGGAGCTGATCTTCAACGCCTTTTTGCCGCCCCTCATCTTCGAGGCCGCCCTCTACATCGCCTGGCCCTCCCTGCGCCGCGACCTGCCGGTGGTGCTCACCCTGGCCACCGCCGGTGTGGTGCTCTCCGCCGGAGTCACCACGGTGGGGATGCACGTGCTGGCCCACTGGAGCTGGCCGGCGGCCCTGCTGTTCGGCGTGCTGATCTCGGCCACCGATCCGGTGTCGGTGATCGCCACCTTCAAGGAGGCGGGGGTGCATGGCCGGCTGCGGGAGCTGGTGGAAGCGGAGAGCCTGCTCAACGACAGCACCGCCGCCGTGGCCTTCGGCATCGCCATCGCCTTCGCCACCGGCGCTCCGATCACGCCGATGGGCACGCTCCAGGTGCTGGCCGTCACGGTGGCGGGCGGCGTGGCCTGCGGCGCCCTGGTGGCCGCGGCCCTGCTGGCCCTGGCCGGCCGCACCGAAGACCCGCTGGTGGAGATCACCTTCACCACCGTGGCCGCCTACGGCTCCTTCCTGCTGGCGGAGCACCTCGGCGTGTCGGGGGTGCTCGCCACCCTCACCGCCGGCATCCTGCTGGGCAACATCGGCCCCCTGGGCGCCATCTCGCCGCAGGGGCGCGAGGCCGTGCAGTCGTTCTGGGACTACGCCGCCTTCGTGGTGAATTCCCTGATCTTCCTGCTGATGGGGATGCTCGAGGCCCACCAGAGCTTCAACCGGGTGCTGCTGCCGATCGGCATCGCCATCGCCCTGGTGATCGCCGGACGAGCCCTCTCCACGTATCTGTGCTGCGCCCTGTTCCGGTTTTCAGCGTTGCGGGTGAAGGCCAGTCACCAGCACGTGCTGGTGTGGGGCGGTCTGCGCGGTGCCCTGGCCCTGGCGTTGGCTCTGGGCCTCCCCACCAGCCTCCCCTACCGCGATGCGGTGGTCACCGTGGCCTTCGCCGTGGTGGCCTTCTCGGTGATCGTGCAGGGGCTCTCGATCACGCCGGTGATGCGTGCCCTCGGGGAGATCGGGCCGGGGATCGGAGAGCAGCTCCCTTCGGCATCCTGAGGGTCGACATCCTGAGGGCAATGAAGCGGCAGGCACCATGGCGCGCTCTCGATCACGGCTCGCGTTGCTGTGGGCCATGCTGTTGGGCCTTCTGCTCACCCTCATCCCTGCAGGGGGCCTGACGCAGCCCCGCCCGGACCCCGGTGAACTCCAGGTGTTCGTACGCGAGGGTTGCCCCCATTGCGCCGCGGCGGAGGCGTTTCTCGCCGAACTGGCCCAGCAACGTCCGGACGTCCGGGTGCGCCTGCGGCGGTTGGAAGCGGATCCCACCGCCCTGGAGGATCTGATCGCCCAGTCCCGGCAGGCCGGCGTTCAGGTGCCCGGGGTGCCCACCTTCTTGCTGGTCAGCGGGCTCGTGGACGAGGCCTTCATGGCCGCCTGGCTCATCATGTTCCTGCTGCCGGGGGTGGTGAAACTCAGCGGGTTCTGGCGCAGCGGCCCGGGTGGCTGATGTGAGCCCTGCGCCAGGACGGGCCCATCCGTCAGGCTGTTGTGATCACGCCCTGCTTGTTTCGATCCATGCGTCCACCGTTTCTGGGGCGGGCCCTGCTGGCCTGCCTGACCCCCCTGCTCCTGCTGCTGGGCCTGGCCTCACCAGCCTGGGCCACCTACACCCTGCCGCCTTTGCCCTATCCCGCCGAGGCCCTGGAGCCGGTGATCGACGCCCCCACCATGACCATCCACCACGACCGCCATCACGGTGGCTACGTGGCCAAGTTGAACGCTCAGATCGAAGCGAATCCGGCCCTCGAGGGCCTCAGCCTGGAGGCGCTGCAGGGCCAGATCTCGCGCTTTCCCGAGGCGGTGCGCAACAACGGCGGCGGCCACTGGAACCACAGCCAGTTCTGGGCCGTGATGGCGCCGGAGGGCCAGGGCGGTGAGCCCTCGGCCGAGCTGCTGACGGCCATTGATGCCAGCTTCGGATCGCTGGGGGCGATGCATGAGCAGTTCAACCAGGCGGGGGCCGGCCGCTTCGGTTCGGGCTGGGCCTGGCTGATCCGCCGGCCCGACGGCCGCCTGGCGGTCACCAGCACCCCCAATCAGGACAACCCGCTGATGGATCTGCCCGGCATCGAGCGGGGCACACCGCTGCTGGGGCTGGATGTGTGGGAGCACGCCTATTACCTCAACTATCAGAACCGCCGGCCCGATTACATCCAGGCCTGGTGGTCACGGGTGAACTGGAAGGAGGTGAATCGGCGCTACGGCGAAGCTGGATCCAGCTCCGTGATCTGAGCTGCTGAACCAGCTGACTGGTTCCGATCCATGGCGTTGAGGAGCGGTGCATGGATCGTTGCCACGCGAAGAAGGATTCAACCAGAAGACTCGTTAGATGAAGCTACCCAGTCCGGCAGCAGTGACGTTGAATGTGCCGGACTTCAAAGCAAAAGAACCTCTACTGCTCCCGCCAATGATCTCGAAACCACGGATGTTCATGGTTTGGCCCGAGCTGGTGATGGTGCCTGCTGCTCTGTTGACAGCGTAGCTTCCCTGTCCAAGGAAGATCTTGTCATTCTTGCCACCTCCGCCTTCAAAGAAGCCTGTTCCGAATCCCAGGAGTCTGTCGTTGTCCTGACCCAGCCGTGTTCTGCCCGTACCTGCGAACCCACCTTGCAGCGCATTCACAACATCCTTCCCCTTCCCAGTGTCGATCAAGGCGTCGTTGTGGACTCCTGAGGAGCCTGCGGTGCCAATGCCCGTGATCCGGTCATTCCCCCGGGCCGTCTTGATCTGGGAGCTGCTGGTGATGAGAATGCCAGCATTGTCGTCTGGATTTCCGTTGCCAGTGGAGTTGCCGGTGATCTGATCACGGCCATTACCAGTCTGGATCTGTGCACCATCCTTCAGCAGAATTCCAACGGATTCCCCTGAGCTCCTTGGATCGCTTGTCCCGAGGATCCGGTCGTTGCCGATTCCCGTCAACACTCTGGCGTTGCGGCTGATCTGAAGGCCAAAGGACCAACCCTGCCCCTGGATCCGATCGCTTCCAGCGCCCGTGTTGATCACGGAGAAATCTGAGTTCTGAATGCCAGTTGCAATGCTGACTCCCTTGAGGATGTCAATACCACTTCCGGTATTGATCACGGAGCCATTGACGTTGACAATTCCAGGCGTTCCACTGGCCGGGGAACCCAGGCCCTGGATGCGGTCTTTCCCAGCCCCTGTGAGGATCTCGCCACCATTCCCATTCCAGAGGCCCGCACGATTGTCGCCGTTCCCGAGTCCTCGAACGAGGTCTTCCCCTTGGCCGGTCTTGATGCGACCGCTGTTGAGGAGCCCCGTTGCCAAGGTGCCTCCTGTGGCCTTGATGCGGTCGTTCCCTCTTCCCGTGAGAATCAAGCCGAAGTTGGTGATGCCCACCAAGCCTGAGGCGTCTCCTTGTGCAACGATCTTGTCATTGCCGGCCCGTGTCGTGACCCGGTCTGCGGTTGGCACTAGCCATCCGATGATTGATCGGGCTGTATCGGCCTGGGAGGTGAACCCGACTGTCGAAAGCAGCTCCAAGGATGGAATCACGCTCTTGAAGGCTATTTCCGCTCATTCTATCGCCCTGAGGTTGAAACGATCGCTCAACGCGCTGACGTTTCAGTTTCTTGCTCGATGGCTGAATGCTGACAATCAGGCCCCAGGTCTTGCAAGTTGTTGACTCACTGTTGCCGCTGCCCTGCTGAGAATTCGGCATGGAGCCTCGTTGACAAGATTCAGGGTGAGGGTGATCCTCCTGGGGCATGATCCTTGTTCTCACGACCTGTTCAGGGGCTTCACCTGCGTACCTCCGATGTTATCTGCTCTGATTTCGCAGCGGAGTTGAACATCACCAGTTCAACATGACCAGTTGAACATCACCAAGTGACAGCTGCTGATTGGGCATGAATCCCTTTGCTGGTCGTGAGTGTTGCCTGTTGCCTTCGCCATGGCCCTGATGTTCTCCGCTGTTCCTCCTTCAAGGGGTCTGCCATGGCTGGGAAGGCGGCACCATCGCTGGAATGGCCTGGTTGGTGGTCATCCAGGTGGAGTGCCAGCTTCCTTCCCCCTCTCATGATCTGAGGCGCTGATCTGCAGTTCGGGGTACCCCGTGGCCGGATCCAGCTCCCTGCTGAATTGCCATCCAGGCAGGAGACCCACCACCAGCTCGGCGGTGGTGTGCACCAGCGAACCCCGGCCCAGATGCCCCCCGATCACCCGTCCGGTGCCGTCGGCCACGGTGATGTGCAGATGGACGCCATCTGGGGACAGCGTGCCGGCGAGGCTCAGAATCTCCAGATCTGCGCGGATCCTGCTGACGTCATCCGCTGCCGCAAAGCGCAACTGTGCCTGAGACAGGCTGCCGACGGCGCTGATCACACAGCCGGCCTGCTCCGGCTGCAGGGCCATCCAGCTCTCGAGCGCCTGGCGCAGGTCATCCCCCGGCGAAAGCCGCAGCGGCACCACTCTCATGGCCCTGCCTCCTCCACCAGATGTTGCACCATCACCAGGGCATCCACATCGCCGGCATTGGCCACATGGGCTCCGAGGTAGAGGGAACTGGGCCTCAGGTCGCGGGTGCCCACGATCCCATCGAGACCATCCTCCGCCACCATCACGGCCCGGCTCTGTTCCACCCGCGGGACCCGTACCTCCTGTTCGGTGATCTCCGGGTCATGGGGGACGGTTTCACTGGGCCTGGCTCGTAGGGGCGGATCAGCAGCGGTGGTTGGGGAGGGGTCAGCAGGGGAGTCCCTGGACTGCACTGTGCCGCGCCAGCAGCCGCTTCAAAGGGCTCAAGGGAGAGAGAGTTCAGGCCTCCGTCAGGACCCGACGGAGAGACATTGGCTTGTCGCTGGCGGCAACCCGAACACGCTCTGCCCATCTCGATGTTAATATAGGTAACAGTTGATTTCTAATGTTTGAATTGCACCGACAGCTCGACGCTTTATCCGATGGTTCTGGCCACACATGGGAGTGGCTTCTTTGGGTCCTTGGCTGCTTGATGATTGGCTTCCTTCTGGCGAACGATGGTTCCCTGCCACGAAGGGAGTCTCTGCAGCCCAGCCCTGACCCAATGCAACGTTTGCAGACCAGCTGAATCATTCGGCCGCGAGTTGTCGCCGCCCTGAAGTGACCCGCGATCCTTGCGGTTCACTCGAGGGGATGCTCTGAGCAGGGCATCCAGAGCGACCCCATGGCGTGCGCACCGCTGCAGCCCAGTTTTCTGGCTTCCTCCAGAGCTCGCTGGCGGCTTGGATAGGCCATCAGCTGCGGTGGACTGGGTGCCTGCGAGCCATGGTGATGCTGGTGCAGGGCACTGGGTGGTGCCCCCAGGCGCCGGGGCCCCATCCCGTCGGCACCCGTCCACCAGACCCCCATCACCGTCACGCCCGTCACCAGCACGCCCATCCCCACCACGCAGGCGTTGATCACGCCCATCCCCACCACGCCAAGGCTGATCACCCCCATCGGCACGACGCCGATGCTCACCACCCCCATCGGCACGATGCCGATCGAGATGATGCCCAGGGGCGCCACACCGAAGGCGATCCGCTTGGGCTTCTCGCCGCACTGAGCCATGGAGCTGCTTGGCCTCAGTGGGCGTGGGTGGTGCCGTTGGGGGTCCCGTGCTGGGCACAGGGCATCCACTGGTTCCCCATCCGGTGGGCGCCGGTGCAGTTGAAGTGCAGCCTGGCGGCCTGTTCCGCCTCTGCCTGGGTTGGGTAGAGGGCCGGCACACCGGCAGGCCCGGCGGCTGGCGCGGCCAGGCCGGAGCCTGCGAGCAGAAGGTTGGCGCCCAGGGCGGCGGATGCCTGGACTCCCCATGGCCAGTAACGGTGCGGCATCGAACGGGTTGGGACCCCAGGGGATTCAGAGGCCTACACCCTAGGGCAACTCTCCAGTCAGTCGCACTGACAGGAGAGTCAGGCGGGACGTTGAGCAGCCGTTGCCGGACTTCCAACCATGCCTAGAGTGGAAAAGATTCCACTCAGTGGAGGGTTCCTGTGGTGGCGCCCCCAGCAACGCTGTCGACAGCACCGGCCCCTGGATTCCGCATTGGTGAGGCGGCCAGGCGTACGGGCCTCTCCGTGAAGACGATTCGCTTCTACTGCGACCAGGGACTGCTCCAGCCCATGGCGCGTTCGGAGTCGGGCTACCGACTCTTCGATGCAGACAACCTCGCGGAGCTCACGATCATTCGGGCCCTCCGCGCGATGGATGTGACCATCCCAGAGCTCATCAGAATTCTGGAGGTGCGTCGATCCGGCCTCTGCAATTGCTCGGTTCTGAAAGACAGCATCGCGGCCAAGATGGCATCGATTGACCAGCGGATCTCCGAGCTCAGTGCGATGAAGGCGGAGCTGGCTCGTCTGCTGGACAGCTGGCAGGACTGTGGGGGCGCCAGGCCACAACCCTGATCGCCTTAGCCGTCCTACAGCGATTGCCTGATCGCGACCCCATTCATCGTGGTGTTACCCCGGTGTGGCTGCTTCTGGCTGGAAGGGTTCTTGGGCTGAAGCTTCTTCGCTGACACCTGTGGTTAGCACGTCCGGCAGGCCCAGGCGTTCTCCCTCTTGGGGATCTGGAGCACTGTGCAGCATCCGGCCAGACTGCTCCGGGGACTGCGCCATGAAGCGAACCAGGTGCACAGCGGAGCAGACCATCCCCAGGCGCTAGGCGAATGCTTCTGCAAAACAGTAGAAGTTTCTGGCCGAGGCTGAGCTGGAGAAGGCGAAGCTCTTGCCGCAGGATTCTGCGCAGCAGGTGGAGCGGGCCGAGGGAAACTTCTGAGCATGGAGCGGTGATGCAGCGCTGTCGAGGCTTGCGACGTGATGACTACCGCTTCTCAGATCGCTGCTCGGCACCTCCGATTGCCTGCTCGGAACCGGGGTGAAGCTCGTCAGAACACCGAGCAGCCAGGGCATGACGTGGATAAGCGGATCAACCCCAACATGTGGTCTCTCTGAAGAGGTCAACAGTTGGGGGTGAAAGCTTCATCAACCTGGTCGAATCATGGCTAACCAGGCCTATGGGAAGATGCCGCCACTCCTCAGGCAGTGGCGGCATCCGCGATATTCAGCTCACATCATCAGCCATTTTCCCGGCGGCATCACTCACGTTCTTGCCGGCGGACTTGGCTGCATCCTTGACATCCTCAGCGAGGTTCATCGCTGAGGCCTGAACCTGCTTGGCCTTGCCCTTGATCTGATGACCGGTGTCACCTGTCAGTTCTCCGTAGGCCGATTCCAGCCTGCCTTCTGCATTTTTGGCTGTGGCGTCTAATTTGTTTGACATGGTTAAAAGTGTGATGGGTTGAGGCTGTTGACTCGCCGCCAGGGCCGTGCCGGCCAAGGGGATGGTGATTGTGATCATCACCACCGCAACTGCCATGAGCCAGGCGGTAATATCTTTCAGGCGTAGGTTCACAGAGGTCCTCGGTGATTTCTTCCACTTAACTCTAGCCATGTCTGCTCAAGGGGGGTCAGACTGGTGTGACGATGTCTTGAGGTCACACCGATCAGGCCCTCGACTTGTGTTGCAGCCTGGGTATTCGACGACATCACGATTGTTGAAGCCATCATTCCTCCTTCCGGCTCCAGAGACCAGCCGATGCTGTCCACGACGTGCGGCTGAAGGCCCCGTGGACTGGGATCACGAGCTGCACCGCGTTTGCCATTGCCGTTACTGCTGAGCGGCTGGTAGAGGCCAATGGATTCCGGTGTGCAGTTCCGAAACACCGAGGAAGGCCCGCTCCTCACCATCGGCACGAATCTCGCCGTCGCCGTCCTGATCGGCACCGCCTCAGATCGGGCTGAGCTTGGCCTTGCTGTGACTGAATCGGGGCGACAGGATTCGAACCTGCGACCTAGTGCTCCCAAAGCACCCGCGCTACCAAGCTGCGCCACGCCCCGATGGGCGGATCATAGGGGTCAGCGGCTGGGCCTCCAGAGCGTGCAGGCCGCCACCACCCTGCCGTGGCGCTCGCCCACCAGGCAGGCGGCGTAGCGGTTGGCGGGTCGTTCCAGAAGGATGCTGCGGTGCAGGGGGGAGCGCAGCCATGTCGCCACGGTCCTGGCCGGATCCCAGCCGGCCGCGGGTGCTGGACAGGCCAGCACCTCACTGCTGGGCATGAGCGCGCCGGTGGCGGCCATGCTCTGTTGGAAGCGTTGCCAGAGCGGCAGGTCGTGGTCGCAGCGGCCGCCACTGAGCATCGGCTCGAGAAGCTGCTGCAGGTAACGCACGGCCTCGGCCTGAAGCGGTGGCGGCAGGCTCTGAAAGGGGCGCTGGCCGTGGGCCGTGCGCATCCGCTGCAGCGCTGCCTCCAGGCCGGCAGGTGCCGCTGCCTGTGCCTGGGTTGGAGCTGAATCTGGTGCCGGGGCTGGGGGCGAGCTCGGGCTGCAGGCATCGCCGCGGCCGTCGCCATCGGCGTCGAGCTGCCAGGGATCAGCCAGTTGTGGGCAGCGATCGCGGCCATCCGGAATGCCGTCCAGGTCGTGATCGTCCCGTTCCGCGGTCGGATAGCAGCCGTCGTCGCTGGAGCTGCCGCTGGCGCCGGCGCAGGGGCGGTAGGGCAGGCCGTCGAGCCGCTCCACCGGCAGCGGACTCGGCTGACCGAAGCGTGACCCGCGGCTCTGGCCGCTCCGGCCGCGATCAACCTGGCCGGAGCGCTCCAGCAGCTCCTTGAAGCGCAGCACGGCAACCCGATCGGCCTGGTCGCCAGTGCCCTGGTAGGGGATCAGATCAGACCCATAGGCCGTTCGGCGGTGTGTTCCGCCCAGCTCGCGGATCACGGCGTTCTCGTCGCGCACCGGCTCGCCTTCGAACTCGGGACGGGGATCTCCATGGCGCGATCCCCAGGCGCCCCAGTCGGGTGGATCGCGCAGATGGTCCAGCTCATGGGCCAGGATCCGGGTGAGCTGCCAGCGCGTCACCTCCCGGGCCAGCTCGGGATGGGCCTCGTCCGTGAAATGGCGGCCGGTGGCTTCGATGTCGCCCAGATCCAGCACCACCGACCCCGGCGTGGAGGAGGAGCGGGCTGGATGGGCGCTGCCCGGACCCACCGCCGGGTGATCACGCCAGACAAAGATCTCCAGCAGCGGCGGCAGCCCGTCGACGCCGCGGCCGTTGCGCTCGCGGCTGCAGGCCTCCGCCAGCTTGCTGCGCATGTCTGCCGAGCCTTGCAGGGCCTGCTCCAACGCACGCTTCACCGCCAGCACGTCGCGGCTGGCCTGGGCAGCCTCGTCCGCGTCCGCCATCCGGTAGCCAAGGGCCGGAATCACCAGGGTGCAGTCCGGTTGGCCATCGCCGTCGGTGTCGGCCTGAACCCGCGCCTTCGGTGGCAGGGTCTGCCCGAGGGCTGGAGCAGCTGCGGTGACCAGCGCGATCGCCACCGCCAGCGCACGGACGGCCACCACCGGCTCGACGTTCATGGCGTGGCCCCTCATGGCATCGCCCTCTCCAGCACCGCCCAGGTCGCGAAGCCGGGCGGCCCCTGCGCCGGACTGCCGGCCCATGGCGGCGGGAAGCGCAGGGCCTCGTTGCCCAGGCGCGTGTAGGCCACCCAGCGGAAGCGGGAAGCCGGCAGAAGCTCCACCCGCGTGAGGATCTCCAGCCGCTGCAGGTTGGCCTCAGCGGTGACGCGCACCGTGCCCACCGGGCTGGTCCAGCCCCGGCGGGCGTCACAGCGCGCCATCACCCGCGCAGTAGGCCTGATGTCCACAGCCTGCGCGCCATCACGCAGCGGCTCCGTCGGCTCCGGCTCGATCAGGAATCCCACCTCCAGCCCCTGGGCGGCCAGCGCGGCCGTGCAGGGCGGCAGGCCCGCCAGGCGCTGCCACAACCGCACCTCGCGGCCCCGCACCCGGCCGAACTCCAGCGCCGGTGTGTCGATACCGGCGGCCCGGGTCTGTGGG